>JAPOTI010000019.1 GCA_026709265.1 Paracoccaceae bacterium
CCCATGGGCTCTCCGCGGAGACGTTGCCGGCGCAGACGTCCGAGCGGCACAGGAAGCCACTCCCATCACGAACACGCCCCCGGATCAGCAGCGGAGTCAGCAGCGGGGCGTCGCGGCGATTCGCCCCGGCCCTGTCTTCCGGGAATGGCCGCGCTGCGCCTGGGGCTGCCACCGGGCCTCACCACCGCGCTGCTGGGTGCACAAAACAGCCAATGTCACCCATGCCCTTCCAAAATCACGGCATGACAAGGCGAAATCAGATCTGCAGGATATCTGGATGGCAGAGACCAAGACCGACGCTGCGGCCGCGTTTGATCTTTTCGTCAAATCCTACGGGCTCAAAGACAGCAAAGCGGTGGGCAAACTGACCCCGGACAAGGACGAATTGTTTGCCATTGACGACTTCCCGGTGGAGCAATGGAAACAGATCCGGACCACCAATCCCGTAGAGAGTGTCTTCGCGACAGTGCGGAACCGCACCCGGAAGACCGCGCTCATCATGGTGTATAAACTGATGATGTCCGCCAAATCGCGGTGGCGACGCCTATCCGGGTCAGAGCAGCTCGCCGACGTCATCAAAGGCGTTGAATTCCAGGACGGAATCAGACAGTTACAGGATGCCGCCTGATCTGGCCGTCACCCAGATTCGGGCATAACCCGGAAGTGTCTATGCTCAACATAAAATGTGATTATTGCGCGGAGTTGGGATATTTCTGATATTGACACTGCGGTTGCCATCTTGCACCCCGGTCGACGTCTGCGCCAATACCGACGTCGTGCATTGCTCACCTCGCTTTCTTTTCCACTAGGACGTCCACAACGACTCAGTGGTGATGAAAAGACATGGTGTGATTTGCACAGTAGCGATCACTGATTATTTCTCCGGAAGCTAACGAAAAGCTATTCCAATTTTGGGGAATCAACGCTCCGATCATTCGTGCAATCACGCGTATTCGTGCCTGCATTTCTATTTTGGCCACCTGCGAACCACTGGTTTCTCATTCAGATTATTTTTGCAACCTGCGCAAAACCCATCGGCGTTTTTATCGTATACTAACTCACAATGACGATTTGATTGAGGCGATACCTAACGGCATATTCCTCCCCTTTGGCTCTACGTGGGTTCCAGAATGGAATGACCTTAGGATCGTTAAGACACGCCACTGCTCACTCATCGCGTCCGAACAGAACTGGCTACCAGGACATCGTTTGCGACATCAGATAGTCAAATGGGCTCAGAATGCAGAAATTGAAATCGACGCGCTTGGCAAAGGGTATCGACCGATCCAACCTAAAGCAGCTGGCCTTGCTCCTTATCGTTTTTCCGTCGTGATCGAGAATATTCAAGAACAACATTACTTTTCCGAAAAAATTGTTGATGCCATTTTGTGCAAGACTGTCCCCATTTATTGGGGGTGTCCCAATATAGCTGACTTTTTCGACACCTCTGGGATGATCGTCTGCCAGACTGAGGAAGATCTGCGCAGAGAATTGAATAAGATCAACGAGGAGAGATACTATCAATTGCTTCCTAAACTGTGCAAAGCACGAGAACAAGCAGCATATTGGGCCGACTTAGAGGGGCGTGCCGCTCACGCAGTTTTGGGTACTGGACTCAATCCGGTTTAGGTCTCGTTAAACAATAGCCGACTTCATTGGGTGGAGAGTGTCTTCGCGACAGTGCAGAACTGCACCCGGAAGGCATGCGGCTTTCTGAGCTGGAAGACCGCGCTGGTCATGGCAGATAAGCTGATGATGTCGGCCAAATCGAGGTACAACGCAAGCTGACTGTAACAGAATTCCTGAGTTATCAACAGGAGTTTTTGCACCCAACAACTGCCTCTTCTCTATCTTAATTCCTGATTCGAAGACATATGAGACAATTTAAGGGAGCAGCTTAATCTATTGGTTTGATTCATTCATTTGATGCCATTTCCTGAAGTTTCTGGTGGCTTCTCTTCCAAGCTGCGACAAGGCCTCTTTGGTTCTCGGCTCCAGCGGAACGGGCAGGCATCGTTGGCGTTGTGGTGCGCGATGTATCCCTCGATGGCCACTATGCACTCGTCGAGCGAGTCGAAGACTGCATTCTTCAGCCGTTGCCTGGACAGCTTCGAGACGACCCCCTCGACGGCGTTCATCCAGAACGCCGATGTAGGCGTAAAGTGGAACGTCCAGCCGGTACGGCCCATCAGCCACTCGCGGACCTCGGTCGACTTGTGCGACGAGACGTTGTCGAGGATGACGTGCACCGTTGAGGACACCATTCCCCAGCTTCCTCGCCAGCGCCAGACCGTCGGCTTCGACAGGCCCATCTACCGCAGGGTCTCGGCCAGCCCGCAGCCCGCGCCGAGTTCCAGGACGATGCGGATTGCCGATGACGTCTTCGAGGCGTGTACGGGGCGCGTCCGAAAGCTTGATCTCCCGCCTTGCACAGGAGTAGAATCTTTTGTTTTTAACTAACCACTAGCCATCACCCAATTTCGGGTGTAACTCCCTCAAAATCGCTAAAATGCGCTTAGTAGCCGTTCCGTCACCATAAGGATTGTGTATTTGGCTCATTACGTTGTATTGACATGAGTCAGAGATCAATAATTCAACTTGGCTAATAATACGGTCTGCATTTGTACCAACCAATCGCGCAGTTCCCGCCAACAATGCTTCTGGTCTTTCAGTTATTTCTCGTATCACCAAGACTGGTTTACCAAGGGAAGGAGCTTCTTCTTGAATTCCACCAGAATCAGTCAAAATAATATGTGAACGCATCATTAAGAACAGAAAGTTTAGATAATTCTGAGGCTTAATAAGAAAGATATTGTGAGTGTTTGACAGATATTTGAATATTGTATTTTTCACTCGAGGATTGGGGTGAACAGAAAGAACTAAGTTTAAGTGAGGAAATAACTTGCTAATCTGCAGTAACGCGGTACAGACTTCTTCAAGGCGATGGCCAAAACTCTCTCGCCTATGTATCGTAATGAGTATGAAATTCTGACTGTCTGAAATAAATGGAAACTTAGCTGACAAGTTTTGCTGAAGTTTTATGTCTTTTTCTATTTTATTCTTGACATGCAGCATTGCGTCAATCACGGTATTTCCTGTGACATGAATGCTAGTCTCGATTACATTTTCAGCTAGTAGATTTGAACGGGCAGCTTCCGTTGGCGCAAAATGATGGCTTGAGATTGAAGTTGTGATTCGTCTGTTGCCTTCTTCTGGCCACGGTGAGTCGAGCTTTCCAGTGCGCAACCCAGCTTCTACATGCCCGACTGGAATTTTCGCGAAGTATGCTGCTAATGCAGACCCAACCGTGGTAACAGTATCTCCTTGAACCAGCACAATATCTGGGCGTTCGATTTCAAGTATATGCCACACCCCGCACCCCTGATATCCACCCACGACATTTGTGAGAATATCGTGTGGTAATTGGTCAGGTAGCATCAAGTTTAAGTCATAGTCAGGTTTCAGTTCAAACAGGTTCAACGCTTGATCAAGCATGGCTCGATGCTGAGCAGAGGCACATAGAACCGATGTGAAATGAGGCTCCGCTTGTATTGCCTTAACCAACGGAGCCATCTTTATTGCTTCAGGGCGCGTTCCAACTATTGTCAGGACTTTCATGGACGATGCTAATTTGATTTAATCGAAATTTTGGTTTGCTCCTTAATGATAAGCATCATACGGACTTTCTTGCCGGGAATTGGCACCTTTATCATTACCTTTTGGTTGAAATCTAAGTGTTTAGTTACGTATTCTTCCCAACTAATTCGCAAGGTGATTTTATTGAGTTTCCAACTCCCAAGTGATCCGAGGGTTATACACTTAACCGGGTTGAGCCATGATCCCATGAAGTGGTGAACAGAAAAATTCTTCTCACCCGCCTTTGGTGTACAAAAATAGTACCAAGGAAATATGACACTCTTCTCGTTTAATTTAACGCACCGATGTCCCAGCGAGTAAGAAGATAGATCAAGGTCAAAATTTGTTTGAAAGTATTTTGAAATGCGAACAGTATTTGTTGTCAGTGTCAGATTTGGATTGCCAAAACTATCTGTAAAATCTAATCTGTCATACTCTCTTAGCAAATCACCGATAATTGGATTCTTCGGGACAGCACCCAATAGTGCAGTTACAGGCATTATTCTCCTACTACCAGGCATTTTCTCGAATCCAGTAATAAAGTCATAATTCCGAAAGTCATTGAGAGTTGCAGTGAGTTCGAGGTCGCAGTCGAAATAGAAACCACCTTCGTGATACAGTGCAAATAACCGAATGTAGTCCGAGACGAATGCCCATTTTTTATGGGCCGTTGCTTGCAAGACGTAAGCATTGTTTATACTTTTTAATTTATCATTTCCCCACTCATTAAACTTGTAACCAGCACAGTATTTTATCCATGAGTTAATGCACTCTTCAACTAGTGGGGGTTTGGGTCGGTTACCAACCCAAATGTAATGGATAATTTTTGGTATCATGGGGTTATGCTCCAAATCTAGCCGTCACTCTACCTCGGGCATAATACCCGCACGCCAGTTGATTGGACAAAAGAGCCGGGGATTGTCCAAACTGGAAGGGAGATGTTTATTGAAAGCTGCTGCATATATTATCCATTTGATGCATAATAAAGATCGAGAATCGAATTTAGAGCGGATTAGGAGTTCCAGCCCAATTCCAACATTCGTTCAAGTGGCAGTGAATGGCAACGTGCTTTCGAATTCAGATATTTCCAAAACAGTAAAAAATTCACTGCACAAGCCAAATTTTCCTTTTGCGTTGCGCTTGGGAGAAATAGGCCTGTTTTTGAGTCACAGATTATGTTGGAAAAGGATGTTGGATGAGGACCGTGAGGCGGTTCTAATTCTTGAAGATGATGCCTCATTTAAATACGACTTCAATCGTGTTCTGGACTTCGCTTTGGACAACATTGAAGAATTAGGCTTCATAAATTTTCCTGTCAGATCAAGAAAAACTGATCGCAGAGTTGTCAAGCTGATTACCGACACCTCAATTGGAAACTTGCAGATTTGTGAACCTCTTGAAATCCCTCACGGAACAGTGGCATATTTGATTTCAAGGGCAGCCACCCAGAAGCTACTCGCCGCCAGCGAACGTTTTGACAGGCCAGTAGACTGCTTTCTCCAGCTAAGAAATGTTACTGGCCAGCGGATTTTCATGATGGATCCTTCGCTTGTGACCCACGATAGCTACGAGGCTGGCATTTCAACAATTCACTCCAATGACAAACAGATGCCATGGCTTCAACGGGAAACCAAGCGCTTCCTGTATCGGAGAAAAGTCAAACAGTTGTCCCGCCAGTACTGGAATGAGATTGTTCTGCCAAAAAAGCACACTGTTATGGATTGACCGCTGAGATTTATGGCGCGTCAATCAACTTGAAAATTGGCAACAAACAGGGTGGGAATCATGGGCAGCATCGCCTCCTGTTCCGGGTCGGGACCCAGACGGGCGCGAGACTCCCGGAACGGTGTTCGCGGACCCGCATCGTCGCGTCACGTCGATCCGTCTTCACTCTATCCGTGGCGGCCAGCGGCACAAGTCCAGGGGTCAGGACCACGCAATGATAGGGCCCTATACAGAGTCATACACTGGATCCTGTAGACAAAGCCAGGATCAGGACAGGTCAATCCATGATGTCTAACCAACGCATAAAGTAACTTCACGGCAGGTGGGACTCAGTAAAATGTACCAATAGTGGACCGGGATTAACGTAGGCTGAAGCCTCCTCCGCGATGCCAATTCCAAGCATCTGTGATCATGGATTCGAGGTCCGAGTTAGCTGGCGACCAACCGAGCAAGCGGCCCGCTTTGGCGCAGTCGCTAACGACTCTGATGACATCTCCTGCCCTTCGCGAAGACTCACGAACCGTAAACTCTACCCCAGTGACCCTGTGGCAACAGTCAATAACCTCTCGGACCGAGTTTCCCCTTCCGGTCCCGATGTTGAACATATCTCCTACGTCGCCGCCCAGTGTAGCCTGCAACCCTCTGACATGAGCGTCTGCCAAGTCAATTACATGTACAAAATCCCTGATACAGGTACCGTCAGGTGTCGGGTAGTCCATGCCGAAAATCTCAAATTCCGGTCGATCGCCTGCGGCGCATTCAAGCGCAACAGGAATGAGATTGGAAGGGGATTTCTTCCACTCACCGATCTCCTGGGCGGGGTCGGCGCCCGCGACATTGAAATACCTAAAGAATGTCGGCGCGATATCCCCTTCCTTGGCGAACTCGGTCAGCAGTGCCTCCGCGGCCAGTTTAGACTCAGCATAAGGACTTTCCGGGCTCACTGGTGAATCCTCGGTTACAAGACCGCTCGCAGCATTCCCGTATACAGCGCAGGTTGAAGAAAACACGAGGGAGAGGCAGTTATGGCGGAGCATGGCTTCCACAACATTCCGCGTTCCTTCGACGTTGGAGTCCCAGTACGTCTTTGGATTAGCAACTGACTCTTCAACACTCGTCAAGGCCGCCATGTGAATGACTGCGATTGGTTTCCATTTGGTGAAGACGGCATCCAGTGCAGCACGATCCAGGATGTCCGCTTGCGCAAACGGACCAAACCGAACAGCTTCTTTGTTGCCGGTGATCAGATTGTCAACAGCGATCGGAAGAAAACCACTCCCTCTCAAGACCTTGCAGATATGTGATCCGACGTAACCTGCGCCGCCTGTGACAATAACCCGATCCAATGTCTTGCCTTACTTATCCAATCCCAACACATCATGCATGTCGTACGCACCCGGTTTTTGCGTCATTCCCCAGAGAGCGGCATTGACCGCACCATGGGCGTAGATGTTCCGATCTGTCGCAACATGGCGCAGGAACAGCCTCTCCCCCGGCCCCGCGAAGATCACATCATGTTCGCCAACAACGTCTCCGCCTCTCACCGCCGCGTATCCAATGGCTCCCGTTTCTCTGGGCCCGGTGATTCCATCACGACCCCGAACAAAAGCCCTCTCGGCATCCATGAGGTCTCGCCCCTTGGCAGCGGACGCTCCGAGCATCAGGGCTGTCCCCGAAGGGGCATCCACCTTGTGACGATGATGGTGCTCCACGATCTCGATGTCAAACTCAGGCCCGAGCGCACGGGCCACTGTTTCTGTCAGTTTCACCAACAAATTGACACCAAGACTCATGTTGCCCGCGCGAATCACGACGGTGGACCGAGAGGCTGTGTTGATCTGCCGGAGATCTTCCTCCGTCAGTCCCGTTGTGCCAATCACATGGACCTTCCCACATGAAGCGGCAAATTCTGCATGCCGGACACTCGAAGCTGGCGTGGAGAAGTCAATGATGGCATCAGAGTCGGCAAAGGCCGTCTCAGGATCGTCGTGGATGACGGCGTCCGTTTGCGCTTGTGGGAACAATCCGGCCAATGTCTTGCCGATCCAGGGGTGACCGGGATGCTCGGTCACGCCGCCTAACCGTGCGCCGTCATGCGCGCCAATTGCCTGCATCAGCATCTGCCCCATACGACCGGCCGCGCCGACTACGCCCAGTGCAAGTGGTTTCCGTTGATTCTCATATGCCATTCTATCGTTCAATCTCACAAAACCCGCTGTTCACTGCGTCGGTCCGGACCCGATTTGACTGCGACAACAAGACCTGATCCCGTTATGGGTCCTGATGCCGGGACGCGGCAGAGAACAGGCGACCCAACAGCGTCTGGAATCCGCATCTCATCTCTGCTGCATCGCCCGTGGTGATTCAAGGGGTCGGCCTTGCCGCCTGAACGCGTATCAGCATTTGCACAGAATGCAAAACCTCGCCTCTGATATGTCCCTGCCGGTTACTCATCGGCTGGGGAAAAATCCACCTTCACACCCTGTCCCCCGGAATCATTGAGTTATTGTCCTGTCTGCGCATTGAATGGCCAGCTTCGGAATTTGGGCTAGACTCGAATCTGGGTGACAACAGGAGATATGCCAATGAACTGGAGATTCAGTTATTTTGCCGGAAAATCCAGCGGAATCCTCTCAAGAGATGTTCTGACTGAGGTTTTGCGCCCAAGTGAAGTTCAGACCAAAAGAAGGGCAGCAGGGTCAAGGCAATCGACGTAATTGACCAAGCTGCTGGGGATGGCCATTTCGAACTGAATGACGGCATGGGTCCGCGGTTCAATTTCTTGCATCTTTACACAGCGCTTTCCGCAGCCAATATATGGAATTTCCTGGATCGGGTGCTGCATGGACGCGTTATGACCCGAAACCTACTTGGGTGCCTTTTTATGCAACCGAACAATGAACCGTTCATCCAGTTCGACCAGATCGGGTTCAGTGTCATTATGCTCTTTCATGCCTTTAACGATTTTCCGGGGAATTCCCATTCCCATATTTTCCAAATACCGATAGTCGCGCATCACATCCTTTAACAGTTGGTTGCGGGCAGCACGCGTACCGGATCGCATGCGATCCGGCGTTATGCCGTTGGGTGGCCGACCGGGCGAAATAATTTCCAGACGGTCGGAATACACCGCCAATTCGACATCCGTGCTTGTGAACAGGTAGTCGCGATGTATGAGGGCATTTAAGATTCCTTCACGAAGCGCATTGTCAGGATACGCTGGTCGTTCCACTCGTCGTCCACCCAACGCCTCGACGCATACAGGCGTATTGCGTTGCACAAAACCCAGAGCCTGTTCGACGAGCCCGTTTTCGACGATGTCGCCGTTCTCATCCAGCAATGGCACCATCGGGCCTCGAAGAGCCGCACGTTCCCGGGCATCGTAGTCCTGTTCTGTTCCGGAATAAGCAACAGCATCTATCCCAGCATGTGGCAGGAACCGATTTGGTATCTTGCCGAACAGCAACAGACCACCAACCGACACACCGTCCTCCGTGATAATCTCAGTGTTGAAGAGAAGTGATTGCCACGATTCTTCGTCTTCGTTGGCCGGAATATCTTGCTGGCGGATGTCATGGAAATAGTTGCGTAACCGCCGTCGGTCCAGATTGGCGTGCGTGGTGCCCGACACGGGTCGCAATTCAGCGCGGACCGCCCCTCTCCTTTGAAACAAACGGGCAAGCTCCTCTTGACTTGCTTCCCGGCTCTGTGAGCCGACACGCATCAGGTATCGCTTGGTGCTGTGGTGCCAGAGCGCATGCACGTCGTAGCCCGGCGTGACGCGGACGATGGCGATGTCGTTGCCATCCTTAACATCGCGAACTATTTCAAAGAACGGAACAATTTCTGGTCTGATCTTATCGCGGCAAACATTCATTACCCATTCCTCGAGATTATCCCGCGTTAAACCCGTGACCGATCCATCATCTTCGACCCCAAGAAGCACGATGCCACCCGCAAGATTCGAGAAGGCGACCAGTTCCTTCGCAAGATCCTGGGTGCTCAGATCATCCCTTTTAAATTCCACACCAGAGTTTTCGCCGCTCACAAGAATTTCAAGCAATTCGTTGCGTGTCGTCATGTCTCAGAATCCGTACTTGGAGCGGCGCATCTCAAAAGCTGCTTTGCCACCTTCGAGGATCTCCTCAACCAATTCACGTACAGGCTCGGAGTCGATAGAGGCCATATGGTCCTGAACGATTCGTTCCTGACCCTCCATTGTGACACCTGCTGCTGCAAGACCCAAGATGAGTTCCGCATCGCCAAGGACCGGAATATTGGCGTTGTGCGTCGTGAAGATAAATTGACGTCGTCGCTTTTCCTGCCGCATGATCGGAACCACACCCTCCGTGATGAAACGGTTGTCAAGGTCATCTTCAGGCTGATCAACGACAAGAGGTGCATCGGATTCCAGCAGCAGGAGCAACAGGACGGCCGTTGCCATTTGACCGGTCGAAAGTGCTTGAAGTGCCTGCCAATTTGCCGGTTCTCCGTTGGCAGCCGTGTTCAATTCGATCTCCGTAGTCGGAGGCAGTTCCAGTTCCTCAATACGCATGAACAAGTCCAGATCGGCTTGTGCAATCCGTTCAGCCGCACCGGGCGGCAATCTGTAGTGGACTTTCAGCGAGTCTTTGCCCTCCCTGCAATGCTTGGCAAGTTCCCGCAGGGACAGTTGGCCATGCTCTCGAAGGCGATCCAAGGCAGATGCAAGATGCCCTCCGACCTCTCGCAACAGCTTTTCAAGTGGGCCTTGGTCACCCGCCATCGTAACCTTGACCTGAATCCTGTCACGCAGTTTCTGGGATACCCGCTTGGCGGCGGCCTCAACCTGTCTATATTCTGATGCCTTGACGTCATCCCACTCTGCGAGCAGGTTACGCCGCTGTGACTCATGGACTTCCAGATCTCGCTTGAGACGTTCCATTCGGTCGTTTAAGGGCCGTAATTCCTCAATTTGTTGACGCAGCCGAATGAATTCGGCACCATCGATCTTTGATTTCTGGAGTTCCCGCAGAAGCCTTTCATAGGTTTCCTCAATTGCGGTCTTTTGCTCGTTCCAGTGCGCCTTCACATCTGTGATCAAGTGATCGGCGTCGGCAAGATCCTTATCGAACTGTTCGCTGAGCACTTGCAGTTTTCCGCTGAGCGCCGTCAGTATGCCCTCGATTGCAGACAGAATTCTGGAATTCGGCAACCCTTCAAGGGCCCTGCTGGAAACAAACGCTGTATCGACGGGTAATCCTTCGGCGAGTTCATTGTGAATGGTGCGGTACTGGTCAATCCGTTCACCCAGAGTCAAGAACAGCCGCTCCTCGCGAATGAGCTGACTCCTTTCTTTCAGGTGTTCTTCGAGCCCGGCCTGTTGAAATCGTATCTGTGTCTCTTTGAGCCCGGGCAACGCGGCAAGTCGCTCGTCAAGACGTACCATTTCACGGCGAATATCCACAATACGACTACGCGATCGTTCAAGTTCAAGACGTACCTTTGTTTTTCTCCCCGGAAGCGTCGGATCGCACTCAATGAAACGTTCAAGCAAACGCGTACGTTTCTTAGGACTTTTCGCGAGTTCGGATATTTCGTGCTGCCCGAAGAGTTCTACTCCTGGTATGATGTCGCTTGGCACCAGGTTCAGAACTTCCCCCGCTTCATCTTTCACGACGGGTGGATTTGGTACCGATCTTTCAATTGTGTAACGGCGTTCAGACGGCTTGTGCGATTGCACAAGTAATGAGACTTTCGTGCCCGATTGCAGAACATTTTTTATTATTCCTTCATGGGTCTTTCTTGCTTCCTCGCCAAGAGGATCGAGTCCAAGCGCATAGCGCATGCTTTCGATCATCGTTGATTTGCCGGTGCCCCGTCCGCCTACAAGCACATTCAGGTTTTCATTGAAATGCACGGCAGTGCCGTGCAAAAATCCACCCTCCCAAGTCATCGCAAGAAATTCGGCATGCGGTTCAAGTGCCGGATCGCTGTGTAGCCTAACCCTGGAATCTGGGTCGAGGAAAGCCTGCCTAAACCCTTCGATTGAAACGGTAGACATCTTAATGAAGCAGGACGCTGCATCTTCCTCAAGTTTGCTAGGGTCACTGACATCCGAGGCGTTCAAAATCGCGGGCGGGCGGGACCGCTTATACTCGGCATCCTTGTTTTCGAGGATCTTCCTGATCCCGTATGGGGCTCTATTGATCGGACCGGGGAGTGCACAGGCAAGCAGGTTGGGATTGGTCCAGGCGTTGATTCTCGATTGTCCCGAGAGCTTCCTCAACAATCCACCGTCGGAGGCAACATGAGCGGCAATGCAAACTGCGCCCCAGTTCTTCGCAGCGACAAGCAGTTCAATGGAATCCTTGCTGCCAGTCGGTGACGGTTGATCGGTGCCGTGAATGCCACAATCCCCGATAAAACGTTCCAGATCTCTGTCCTTATCAGGATCAAACAAGCACAGAAAATGAATGCCATCCTTCGTGACGGCCTCAAAACCACTGAATGCATAGAGATTTGCGTTTCGTGCAGCATGGACAAGACTTGTCGAGGACATGACGCGGTAATGATCTGTGACTGCGATGACCTCAATCCCGATTTCAAGGCAGGTCTTGATAATTGCGTTGTTGTATTCGTCTTCGGACTTGAACGGTGTCGGCTTGTTGTGTCTCTCAAGGTAGGCGAACGGATTGACCTGCAAGGCACAACGATAGAATCGTGCACCGTTAGGAAGATTGAGTGCGGCCTGCATACGGTCCGGGATCTGGCTTATGGTGGTAACGGTCATCTGCTTCAATTGTCTTGGGCTCCCGCCATCAAGTCGCTTGCCATCATCGCGCGATACTCGCGATCTCCACATTTGCCTTCGCACGGTGACAGGCCAGTGTGGGTTCAATCTGCACCATCCTGCGAAGTTTCAGTAGAAACTGCTGGGCATCGTAACACAAAACTTGGAGAGTCCCGCAAACTGCGGAGTATCCGACATGCGAGACTCTTGGTGTCATCACAGATAAAACACAATTACCCCACACTTTGCGGTACTCTCCTATCAATCTGGAAGTTGTGTCTCTTGCTGCGGTACCCAGTGCTGTGAAGTGCGCACATCAATCCACTCACAAAGCAGTTCAAGGCGAATGACATAATGAAAGGCGGTGCTTACCGCATCTGACACAACATATTGAATCCTGTTCCCGGCCCACACCACACCACGGCTCTCGCACTGTGGCAACAAGTCACCATACGCACTGAAGGCTGCACTAGGCAAGCGAATGTAGTAGTCCGCAAGACTCATATCAGCTTGTTGATTATCAAGGATCTGCAGTATTCGTGGGGGCGGCCTATCTGCTTGTGGTTCTGTTGCGGCTGGTTCGCCAACGTTCACGACTTGCACATCCGACTGTGTAAAGACTGCACGCTGGCCTCCCTTATACACCACCCCAATATCATCCTTGAGAAGCATCCAAAGCTCTGACCGCTGCTTGGCGAGCAGTCCAAGATTGAGAGCGCCATCGCCGAAAAATCGTGGACTCCACTTTTTGAGGGACGGTCCGAGATACTCTTGGCAAAATGTGCCGATCAATGAATACAATATCTGTGAGAAACCCAGAATCTCGAGTTTTGCAACCTCTTGATGTCGAACATCAACAATAATATCAATGGCTTTGTTGCCGCCTCGTTCCCTGACAAGGGCTGGAATGTCCTCGGTCAATTTCCCGGCAATAAGCCGGATGTCTTTGATGTCGTAGGATTTAGGGATGGTCAGCTCCAGTTCGCTGAGAACCACTTTTTCGAACCGGCTCAGGTTCTCATAATGCTCGACACAGTCAATTATGCCGTCAAACGTTTTGGCATTGCAAAACTGCTCCAGGTACCGACGCTCTGCATTCTGCCGCTGACGATCCGAGGACAGCTGAACCACCAGATGGTCGCGTGCTTGCATCACCTGGTTCAGGTCTTGATTTTTCCCTACACCGAAATACACCCCGATACCGCCGTCCCTTGCCCTGCGTTGAATGTCTCCCAGTGAGGTTTCCGATCCATCTGCGAGACGCACCGTCACGTTTCCGAGACGGTCAACCAGACCGTTCCTCATTATATACCTGAATATCCTTGTGTGCTGTGCGATCCGTTCCGGATCTTCCAACACAGCCTCAATCGCGGCCCTTTCCAATGGGGATTATATACTTAACTACACAATAAATGTTCCTAAAAACAACAAGTTAACAAGTGGTAAATGGGCCGAAACTCGATAAAAGGTGATGGAAACTGCAAAATGATTGATCAATGGAGACAGTGGGAAATAGAAAAAGTCTGAGATTCAATGACTGAGTTGTGTAGTTAAGTATATAAGTCCCAAATCAATATAATGTCCCGGATCGAGAGTGATTCCTGAATTTGATGACCCCGCAGGAATTGCATGGCATTCGGGAGATCCCGATTTTAAGGTTTCGCTGAGAATTATGTCAAATTGCGCCGCTGAGATGGATTGACCGCTGTGGGGTTTTTCTGTTTTGGCAGGGTATGAATTCTCACAACACCATGACCGTGTCGGGACGATTGAACCTATACGATTCCTCCTTCAGGAACAGACCAGCCTTGAAAAAACTAAGACGAAACATTCTGATTTCTATCACTCTCACCGGACTCATTTTACCTCTGTCGGCAAAAAGCCAAGTGGATTGCATCAATTGGAATACAGGATCGTTTTTCGCGACGGCTTTCACCACAGACGTGCACCGCTGCTTGGATTTGGGGGCCTCTCCTCATGCCCGTGACGAAAACGGTCAAACCCCGATGCACCACGCAGTTGTGTCCGCAACCGGCAGAATTGTTGAGATTCTCATCAGCGCGGGGGCGGATGTGGATGGAGGATGGGGCAGATCGCCAGCTCCCTTGGCCGCGGCCGCGTGGGGCAACGACCTGGATATGATGCGTCTTCTCCTCGAGAAGGGAGCGTCTCCGAATCCGTACATATTTGGAGGTCACACTTTATTGCCCGACTATGCTGACAAGAGAGATAGTGAAATCCTGCGTTTGCTGCTTGATGCCGGAGCGGATCCTTGCATGCTGAACGGCTATGGAATCACCGCGCTTCACAAAGCCTCTTACGAGACTATCG
This sequence comes from Paracoccaceae bacterium, assembly GCA_026709265.1. Classification (GTDB taxonomy): domain Bacteria; phylum Pseudomonadota; class Alphaproteobacteria; order Rhodobacterales; family Rhodobacteraceae; genus JAPOXR01. Next base: position 14,465 of record JAPOTI010000019.1, read on the forward strand.
ATATCCTGCTGGACGCGTGCGGAGATCTCAATGCGCGCCGAGCGGAGGGACGTACATCGCTGCATAATATGACAGAATGTTATGGGGAATCAGATCAAACTCATGAAGTCGTCCGGAGAATGCTTGACCGCGGGGCCGATCCGAATGCCGTCGCAGACAACGGGAGTACCCCGCTACACCAATCGATGCAAAACTGTTCGCCTGAATTAACAGAGATTTTGCTTGACGGTGGAACCAGTCAGCCCTTTCACCAATATCCAAATACAAACTTGTTCGGTGGCGATCTTACCTAGGACGGTCACAGGGAAGTCACTCTGAAGGAGTGCGAGGCAATCTGTACGCTTGATGAGCGGTGTCAGGGCTATACCTATGTTGTCAGCAAAGAATGGTGCTGGCCGAAATATGACATCTCCAACCCCTTGCTGGGAAAATCAGGCCGGATGAGCGGTCTGAAGCGACAAGAGCCCTGAATGACCCCACAGCCTCTCAGGACGGGGACAGCGGTTCGCGGGAGATGAAGACGATGCAAGCCCACAAGCGGGTCGACTACAGATGAGTGCAGAATATTACTTTCAGGTTTTTGGCAACCTGTCGTCCTGATTGTTGTCCGTGATACGCTTGTTTCCCAGACCGCGCCCGCACCCCGCGAGTCGCGGTTAATGTGGGCTGAAATCAACCAATGTTTGCAGATCGAGACCCGGATGATTGCAGGTCGCTACACATAGCTTGAATCAGGATCTCGTTTGCCTGTCATTCGTTGCACTGTTGGGCTGTCATGAACTCGTGATCCTAGAGGCCCCAATGTCACAGGAAGAGCGCAGAACGAAAGGGATGGCGATGCCATCCCTCCGCATCTAGTTCCCGCCGGGCGGGCAGCGGTCACGGGGCCGACCCGTGCCGTCGATGCCGTGCCTCTACAGCATATGGAATGCGCCTGTCAACCGTACGGTCGCGGCAACTCCCGATGGACCCGTGTCACGATCCGCTTGAAGTCACCGGGTGGCAATCTCGGCACAGCGCGACCGGGCATGTGAAGCCGACTGACCGCCACTGTCGTCAGATAATCGCAGATCACCCAGGCGCGCTGTTTGGCCGCGGCGATTCCCTCGGCCTGGCGTTCGCGGCGCAGGTTGGTCTCGAATTCGGCAAAGACTCCCAGCATGTCAAAGAACGCCTTGCCGGTGGCGCTGGACGTATCCACGGGTTGTTCGGTGGCGACGAGATGGGCCCGGCAGTCCCGGAGTTTCCCGACAATGACCTGAAGATGGAGAGTCCCGCAAAGTGTGGGGTAATTGTGTTTTATCTGTGATGGCACCAAGAGTCTCGCATGTCGGATGCCCCACACTTTGCGGGACTCTCCATCAAGGTTGCGATTTGTCGAGAGGGACGGCGTATAGCCCTGCGTAAACTCGACACTGCCGCGATCCGGCTGTGCACCAGAGAACGAGTCCGCACTTGTCCAATCCTGCGCCACAATCATGACGTCCGCGTTGATGTTGTAGCCGGATTTTGTGTAGGGCGAGACATGGTCACACTCATAAATCCCGTCATGAAAATCCCCGATGCAATAATGGTCATCCAGGCGCGTGGCCTGACGAAGCCGTGCCAACTCGAGGAGAGCTTCCGACTTGGCCGGGGTTTGCGAACGCATGCGAAGCTCATTCATCTCCCCCTTTCCAGTTGGGTTATGCGCGAATCTGGGTTGAAATCAGCCGATGATTGCAAGCTGCTACACCGACCCGACATGTGACGGGCTTTTCCAAAGTCGAACGAGAAAACGGTCGTCTTCCTCAACAAGATCGGGATCTATTCCGTTGTGGAGGCGTATTGTTTCAATAATCTTATGGCGAACCCCCATTCCGTAATGGTCAATGTAGCCGTAATCCCGGAGGATCTCTTTGAGAAGTTCGTTGCGTGCCACCCGCACAACCCCTTCTTTCATTTTCTCCACGGTCACGCCATTGGGTAGTCGTCCCGGTGAGATAACGTCTATTCGGTCGCTATACATTGAGACCTCGATGTCAGTTCCCTCATATGCGTAGTCGCGGTGAGCCACCGCGTTGACAACCGTTTCTCGAATTGGGTCTATAGGAAACGCACCTTTTCGACGGCGCCTGCCGCCTTCAAGACGCGCGATGCTTCCCATATTTCGCTTTATGAAGTCGACAGTGCGATCAATGACCCCCTTCTCAATGACGGAACCGCGCTTCGAAACACGTGAAACCAGCGGTCCTCGGATTCTCTCTTCATCAACGGTATTATAGTCTTTTTTGATACCGGGAAACGCCACCGCTGTCACGCCAGCCTGCGGTAACCAGCGGTTTGGATTCTTACCGAACAAGAGAAGCCCTGCAACCGAGGCTTCAATGGTGGCTCCTTCGGTGATCAACAGATCCGAGTTCAACAAAAGCCGCCGCCACCCCTCGAGGTCTTTTTCCTCTGGAACTGATCTGTTCAGAATGTCCCTAAAATAGTTCTCGATTCGATCCTGATCGAAATCTTTTATCCCCGCACCTCGGGTGATCTTGGTTTCGTAGCGTACCAGCCGGGCTGTTTGGTACAGTCGGCCTTCTTCCTCACGTGTCGCTTCCCTCGAAGTGCTGCCGACCCGGGTGAATGTCACCCACGCTTGACCCCGCCTTGCTTTGTAAGGTTTTCCGAGGCTGTCGGCGGCGAGCTTAACCACTCCCACCGCCTTGCCGTGCTCAATGTCAATGCAAGTCCAAACAGGATTGGTGGGCGGTTGAAGATTCTGCCGGGCGATATTCATCACCCATTCCTCCGTCGCGGTGCGACCTCTTGTCAAACCGGAAATCTGCCCGTCATCCTCCACGCCGAGCAGAATAACACCGCCTTCGAGATTCAGAAGCGCCGCCATTTCTTTTGCCAGATGATCCGGATGGCATCCATCGCTCTTGAATTCCACGCACGAGTTCTCGTGGTTCGCAATAAATTCCAGGATTTCTGTCTTGTTCATTGATCAAAAACCGTATTTCCGGCGACGGGTCTCAAACGCGTCACGGCCGCCTTCGAGGATCTCTTCCACGAGTTCGCGCACAGGTCTTGAGTCGATAGATCCCGTATGCCCAGCGGCAATGAGAGCTCTCCCACTGGAGTTTGACAATCCAACTATCAGTTCGGCATCACCGAGCACAGGAATGTTGGCATTGTGCGTTGTAAAAATAAACTGTCTGCGCTGCTTCTCCTCACGCATACGTGGCACAATTCCCTCACTGATAAAGCGATTATCAAGATCATCTTCCGGCTGGTCGATAATCAGAGGGGCATCAGATTCGAGCAAGAGAAGCAGGAGAACAGCCGTTGCCTTTTGCCCTGTCGAGAGATCGTCCAGAGATTGCCATAACGGCGGATCTTCCGCTTGCGCGGTGTTGAGGCGCACCGTTGTTGTTGCGGCCAACTCCAGCTCTTCAACCTGCATCAGCACTTCCGCATTGCAATCGCTGATGCGCTTGGCTTGACGCGGTGGAATGTCATAAATTGTATGTAGAGTTTCAGATCCGGATCGACATGCATCCACAAATTGTGTGAGGGACAAATCCTTCGCGCCGCGCAAGCTCTCAATTGCTTCTGACATCCGGCCACCGATTGCGTTTCGTAAGAGCTCAAAGAGTGGCTCCCGATTCCCGATGGCCATGACGTCTATTTGGACGCGACCCCGAAGTTGATTGTTGATTGTTCGTGCTGCTTGATCCAGAGCACGAAATTCTGTGGCTTTGACATTTTCCCACTCAACAAGCAGCGAACGCCGTCGACAAGCCTGCTCTGTCTCTAACTTTTTCAGACGCTCAAGCTGCTCCTGAAGCGGCCGCAGTTCCTCAATCCTGCGCCGGAGGCGGATAAATTCTTCTCCATCGATGTGTGATTTCTGCAATTCCCGGAGAATTCGCTCATACGCTGTTCGGACTTGCTGTTGTCGTCCATTCCATTCGTTTCGGACTTCGTCGATCTTTTCATGCGCAGATTTCAGGATTCCCGCCATATTCTCGACAAGGGGTTTCATTTCCATTTCTACATCTGAAAGCACATGTCTGGAGCGAGACAGAATGTCTTGCCCCGGCAGCTCCTCAAGGGCACGTGCCGACAAGAAAGAGAGATCAATTGGCAACTCCCTCTGGAGAAGTTCCAACGCTTCCTGAAACGGGGCCAGGCGCTGCAGGAGCGAGTCAAGGACTCGTTCCTCGCGGACGAGCAAACTCTGTTCACCTAGACGTTCCTCAAGGCCGGCCTCCTGAAAACTCTTAAGTGTTTCTTCCAGACTTGGAAGCCTGGCGAGACGATCTTCAACCGACTCTATTTCTCCCTGTGTATCACATAAATCCCGCCGGTTTTTTTCAAGCGCTTTTTTCACTGATGACTTTTGACGGGCAAGCCCATCATCCCGCTGAACAAAGCGATCTAACAAACGGGTGCGGGTGTGTGGATCTTTCGCGAGCTCCGATATCTCGTGCTGGCCGTAGACTTCAACCTTTGGAAGGATGTCAATCGGCGCATTCGGCAACATCTCCCCGCCTGTCGTCCGAACCAATGGCGGATTGGGGAGGGTGCGTTCAATGAGATATTGACGAATTCCAGGGTGCTGGACCTGAACACGCAACGAGATTTTTGTTCCGTTACACAAGACCTGACGTACAATCCCGTCATATATTTTTTGTGCCTCTTTACCGACAGGCTCAAGTCCGAGAACGCAGCGAAGACTTTCCACAATTGTTGACTTGCCGACCCCGCGCCCCCCTATCAGAACGTTCAGATTGGGGTTAAACGTGAGTGTGATCCCATCAAGGAACCCCCCCTCCCAGCTCAGGGTCATGATTTCCATATGGTGATCAGGCGCGAAGTTTCCTTCCCTGGGATTGAGCCGAACCCGTGAACCTGGATCCAGAAAGGCTTGTCGCAATCCATCAATGGTCACTTCCTGCATCTTGATCCAGCATGTTGCAGAAGAAGCCGCGAGATGGTCAGGATCCACAATGTCACCAGCATTGACAACCGCGATCGCAAGATCGTTATCCGGGGCATGATCACGGACATAATCGGGGTTCCGGTTTCTGACGATTGGAAGGATGTTCTGGGGCAAACCCTCAATCTGACCAGGAATCTGGATCGCCAGCAGGTTTTCGTCTTGCCAGGCACGAATTCGTGCCTGACCAGACAATGTTGTGAATAGGCCCCCATGATTGGTGACGTGGGCTGCTATGACAAGCCCACCCTGATCACGAACAGCCGCGAGAATCTCCCAGACAGTCTTGGTCGCAAGATCGGTAGACACGCCTGTATCGCGAATGCCGAACTCTCCCAAGTAACGCCCGATCTGGTCGTCACGGGCTGTCATCGGGTACAGACATAACAGATGCACACCTTCCGATGACACCAGCTCGAAGCCTGGGAAGATGTGAACTGGCTGGTCGTGCGCCGCTGACCGAAAGGCCGCCACACCGTCCACACTGTTGTGATCTGTGACAGCAAGCACTTCAATGCCCAGTTCCACAGCTTTTCTGACCATCTCTTGTGCGTGGCTGGCCTCACTTCGGCGAGTGACTTGACCACGGTATTTTTCGGCGTAATGGCGTGGATTTACCTGCAGTGCGCACCGGTAAAACCGCGCACCCACCCGAGGTTGCGGTTCGATGTAAAATTCACCCTTTACAGTCACCGTCTCGATTCCCGAAGTTTTCTGCCCGGTCCCCTTCGACGATCCGCTGCGCGCATATCTCTTTCACGTAATCCCGGATCGAGAGTCCTGGTCGATGCCGCCTTCAATCGTTCCATTCGTGAGGTCATGAATCAACCCGCATCGTGTCGATAAAAGCTGAACATGTCCAACCATTGACCCATTGACGATGAACCTGCATAGGCACACTTTTTGGTGATCGTCCTAAAGTCATTCCATGTTCGCTGAACAGCTTTGGGATATGTGAAGAACCGCCATACTCAAGGACGTCCGAATGCTCTTTGTGGGACTTTCCGTCGGATGACAGCCAAGGCCACATATAACAGTATAAGGCAATTTCGGAGTCATATTCAGGGTTGGGTTCCCCGTTCATCATCTCTTTCCCGACATTTTCGGTGGCTCCGAAATACGCCATGATCTCAGCGGGCGCGATGGACGCATGAAGGAATTTCGAATAGAGATCAGGCCGCACGATCCTGGAGATGATCAGCGTGTTCATGACCTCGATCCAGCCCGGGAAAAAGCTTCTGTTCTCAGGATCCTCCACGACCTCATTGCTGACCAAGGCAACAGCGGAGACAATCCTGCCAATATCCCGCAACGACATGGTGTATTATGGGCAACGATCTCCACCTGCTGGCGCAATCGACTGGCGATATGCTCCTTGATGCCCATCGTCCTCACCAGTTGATCAAGATAAAGCAACACAGCCGTCTTTCTGTGAGGGTCGGGACCAACTTCATCCGGCAATTCGAGCGTCACCTGTATGAATTTGCTGAGGTATCTTTGGGCGTCGATGTCCGCACCGTAGCGGGCGCGAACCATCTCCTCGAGAGCCTCCAGATTGACACCAAGCACGAAATGCAGATGCGGCACCGTGAAGAGATGCTTGATGACCTCGAGCATCTCCAAGGCGTAATCCGGCCGACAGCGGTCCAGCTCGTCAATGACGATGACAGGGGGAAGCTTTGAACCTGTCTGACCAACTGGCGCAACCAGAGACTGAAGACTCTCCCTGAAACTCCGCAGTGCAACGGTCTTTTCGTCTTCAGCCTTCCAGAATGCCTGTCCACCCGCCTCCATCAACTTGGATGCATCGGGAGCAACAGCATCCAGAACAAAGCCTGTCAGCGGTTTTATCAGTTTGCCCGCCGCCTCTTTGACTGCTGCTATCGTATCGGTTTTATCACCTTCCGAGATGCGTTCAGTGAAGGCCATCACCAGCGCTTCCAGCGGCGCGCTACGATAATCATGCGCAAAGGCATCAAAGTAGAGAACCGTTGCACTTTCGTGATCCTTGAGATGTGCTTGCACCCAGCGTTTCAGAAAATAGGTCTTGCCGGTGCCCCACTGGCCATCAAGGGCAACGACAAGAGAATCCTCGACTGCGTTCAACAAGCGGGACAGGGATTGACCCAGGGGACGACGATCCAGAACGTCTTGGTCACCATTCTCAAATCCTTCGTTATAGAGATCAACGACCGGATCCGGTGGCACAAGTTTCATTCTGTGTCCTCATCTTGTAAGCACGTCATGGTCGTGGTGGGTTCCAGTGATTACCACCTGTTATATTCCTATAATTGAGATTTGCCCGATTATGCCACCCCTCACTCCCCCACGCCCTGTTACGCCCACATGTCAAACTGGTGGCAGTTTACCCGTATCAGATCAGTGCGGGATGATTGCCCACGCTGGGGGCGATAAAGGAGGAAATTTCGTGTGGGAGTGGATTGGATACTGAACAGGAAAACCTGCAGCAAAAGGGTGATCTTCGGGCTGCCCTTCTGGTTTCAGACCCGCAATCAACCTGCCTCATATTGAGGTCCGCAACGGTCAAGCCGCTGACGGGATCATGGCTGCCGCCCGTAAGCAGAGGTCACAATTCCCATCAAGGACGATCACGGGATCCGTCACCGGATATCTGGTATAGCAATGAAGGGGTGGAACCCGTTCAGATTTGCGTTGGTTAAGGCTCGAATGATGACCCGGAATCTTCCGGTTTCGGTTCCGCTGGTGGCCGCGGGGAGACCTCCCGGAGCCGGGTGAACCCATCTGTTTCGGCCAGGGCCGGGTCCGT
>JAPOTI010000134.1 GCA_026709265.1 Paracoccaceae bacterium
CCCGCGCCTGCGGGCGGCCCGGCATCAGGACGGAATCATGGGGGTGAGCAGTTACCTTGGAAAAATTGCAGAACATGCCGTCATGAAATCTCGTTGTATTATGCGGCGATATACGACTGAAATTCAATTGTCGCCCAGTTGATCGGGATATCTGTGACAGTTTGTGTATCTCACCGATCTTGCATCAGGATTGAGGCGCCGTCACGCCCAATTTTCCACGCTCATCGTATATATGAAAATGCCCTCTTGTACCTGATCAAACTGATCTGAGATGGTCAGCCGACAATTCCCGGGAAACGAAGTGAGGACGGAATCGGCATGCCAGAGCGCCGGGCAGGAAAAGTGGTGGCTTCGATTACTGATTACGGATAAGCGATGTCTTGGACCTTGATCTCTTGATGTGAGACTTCATTATCGCAACAGGTGCAAGCGTTCTCGCAGGCGATATCATTGACTTTTTGACCTTGCTGCCTGTTTCTTTGTCATTTTGTGGCAAAACTCATGAGGTTTTTGCGCACAGAAAGAACATCTCGATAGGAATTTGTACTGATGAAAATGAACCGCCTTGGTGGCACTGATATTCACGTCAGCGGACTGTGTCTTGGCACCATGACTTATGGCACTCAGACGTCTGAGGCCGACGCTCACCGACAGATTGACATGGCGATCGATCACGGAATCAACTTCGTCGATACCGCCGAGATGTATCCGGTCACGCCGATTTCTGCCGACACCCAGGGCGACAGCGAACGTATCATCGGCAGTTGGGTCAGGAAGTCCGGAAGGCGCGACAAAATTCTGATAGCAACCAAAGTGTCTGGACAGGGATTGAAAATAGTTCGCGACGGCGCACCGATTTCCGGTCAGACGATTCGCACCGCAATTGAAACGTCGTTACGATCACTACAGACCGACATTATTGACCTCTACCAGCTTCACTGGCCAAACCGTGGATCCTATTGGTTTCGGCAACATTGGACCTATGATCCGACGAGCCAGAACCGGGCTGCGACATTGGATCATATGGAGGAAGCCCTTCAGACGATGCAGAGACTCGCTGATGAGGGGAAAGTCAAGCTGTTCGGTTTGTCCAACGAAAGTGCCTGGGGTACCGCACAATTCCTACGTATCGCTGAACAGGAGAACCTGCCAAAAGTTGAAACCATACAGAATGAATACAGTCTTCTCTGTCGTCTCTTCGATACGGATCTGGCAGAGCTCGCATATAACGAGCAGGTCGGATTGTTGGCTTACTCTCCTCTGGCAACCGGACTCCTGACTGGCAAATATCTGAACGGACACGTGCCCGAAGGATCAAGAATGACGATCTCGCCAGGCCTTGGCGGGCGTGTCACCAAACGTGTCCATCCAGCGGTCACAGCTTATCAGGAGGTCGCCGACAAACATGGCCTGCCCCTGCCACTGATGTCACTTGCCTGGTGTCTGACTCGCCCGTTTGTCACTTCCGCGATATTCGGTGCGACAACGTCGGAGCAGTTGAGTTTCCTCCTGAAGTCTGCTTCGATTGAGCTTTCCGAAGATTGTCTGAATGACATCAATGATGCATATCGCAGCCATCCCTTACCCTATTGACGGGGGTGTATATTGGTGAAAGTGTCAACCCGTCACGACGGTTCCACCGTCAATCGGCAGCACTTGCGCCGTGACCATCCGACTTGATTCGGAAGCCAGAAACAGACACCCACCAACGATATCTTCTGGTTGAATTTTCTCCTTGAGCCGCTGTGCGGCAAGATTGTCTTCCAGCAATTCCGGGGTCGCCCAAAGGCGCAGCTGTTTTTCAGTCATCACCCAACCCGGAGCAATCGCATTGACCCGAATTTTGTCGCCGCCGTATTCCCGTGCCAATGATCGCGTCAACCCGGTAATTCCCGCATTGGCAGTTGTATAGGCCGGATAGCCTCCACCCCCTTTCAAATATGAGATTGAGGTGAAATTGATGATGGACCCACCGCCCGCCTGACGCATTCCCGGTATCACCGTCTGGCTCGCAAAAAAATATGGGCGGAGATTGATGGCATGGTTGGCATCCCACTCCTCCACAGTGAGTTCCTCTGTCTTGTGGCGAACATCGTTCGCGGCATTATTGACCAGTACGGTGATCGGCCCATGCGTTCTGGCAGCCTCCTCAACCGTCCGTCGCAGGGCTTCAATATCGGTCAGATCACAGGGCAGAAATAACGGTCGCTTTCCATGAGCGCCCTCAATCCGGTCACAAAATTCAGTGGCGTCGGAACGTTGAAGGAACGCAGTCCGCGCACCCTGCATGACGAAGGCCTCGGTCAGCGCAGCACCGATCCCCGAACCGCCGCCGGTAATCAGAACCGACTTTCCCTCCAGATCAAAAAAACGTGCATTCAATTTCATTTCAACGTCCATTCCTTATCCCGGGTTGGCAGATCATTCATCGTTCTGTGCTCCGATAAGCTTCGGTGTTGAATTGCAGCGGCCGCACCTGTCCAAATAGTCCAGAATCGCGAATGTCCTGGAGGACCGAGGCGTCCACCGGCGAATCAAGTGACAAAAGGGCAATCGCCTTGTCTCCCTTGAATGAGCGTCCGAGATTGAAACTCCCGATATTGACGCCATTTTCGCCTAAAATAGTCCCCAACGCACCAATAATTCCAGGCACATCGCGGTTAGTGGTATACAGCATGTCCTGTCTGACCTCGGCATCAATATAAGTGTCCGCGATCTGAATGAATCGCGGCCGCCTGTCTGAAAATACAGTTCCGGCTATCGCCCGCTTGCGACTTCTGGTCTCGATCGAGATCTGAATGAAGGCATCAAAAATTCCGGATTTCGGGCAGGTCGTCGTCGAAATCCGAAATCCGCGCTCCTTTGCCAGAATTTCCGCCGACACCATGTTGACCTCTGGACTGGAAACCCGCAACATTCCAGCACTTGCCGCGGCGCTCAGTGCTGATACGTTCATGTCAGCAACGGCCCCGTCAAACAGAATATTGACTGAACGGATGGGTTCATCGGCCATCTGACCCGCGAAACTTCCCAAATGGTCAGCCAGGGCAATCCATGGCTTAAGAGAAGGTGCTTCTTCAGCCGAAATCGAGGGCATGTTGAGGGCATTCTGGACAGCACCAGCGAGCAGATAGTCTGACATCTGTTCGGCGATTTGCTCCGCCACTTTTTCCTGTGCCTCGGTCGTCGATGCACCGAGATGCGGGGTGACAACAACATCTGGAATCGCAAGAAGCGGGTTGCCCTCCGGCGGTTCTGACTCAAAGACATCAATTGCCGCGCCGCCGATCTGCCCTGATTGCAACCCTGCGACCAGAGCTGCTTCATCCACAATGCCCCCACGGGCACAATTGATAATACGTACGCCTTTCTTGGTCCTGGCAATCGCCTCCTGGTCAAGAATATGATGCGTTTTTTCCGTGAGAGGCACATGGAAACTGATGAAATCCGCCCGGCTGATCAATTCATCATATGAGACTTTCTCAATCTGCAGATTTTGCGCATGCTCGTGGCTGAGGAAAGGATCAAAGCCAAGAACCTTCATATTAAGGCCGCGCGCGCGACGACAAACGCCCGCGCCAATATTGCCGCAACCCACGACACCGAGCGTCTTTCCCGCCAGCTCGACGCCCGTAAAACGTGATTTCTCCCACTTTCCCTGCCGCGTGGACTCATTGGCCTGTGGAATGCGCCGTGCGAGTGACAACATCATGGCAATCGTATGTTCTGCCGTTGTAATGGCGTTGCCAAAAGGCGTGTTCATGACAATGATCCCGCGACGCGATGCAGACGTGATATCCACATTGTCCACACCAATCCCCGCACGTCCGACAAGCCGCAATTTGCCCGCACGCTCGAGCAGTTCGGCCGTGACTTTGGTGGCCGATCTGACAGCTAGTCCGTCATAGTCATGAATGACCTCTGCCAATTGGGCCGGATCTTTTCCCAGATCAGGGCGAAAGTCAGCCCCAATGCCACGATCACGAAAAATATCCACCGCCGTCTGTGACAATTTATCAGATATGAGAACCTTGGGTTGCACTGCTCTTTCCTCTATTCTGCAGACGTACCGATGCGCGCAACGCGCTCGGTTTTGTAAGCCCACTCGATCCACGGGAACAACAACTCGAGATCAGAGGTTTCGACTGTTGCACCGCACCAGATACGTAATCCTGGCGGTGCCGCACGATAAGAGCCGATATCAAATGCGACGTGTTCATCTTCGAGTCGCGCGGCGACGCCAGAGGCAAAACCCTTCATCTCATCTGCGGGGATCCCGGGGTCATGAAATGTCAAGCAGACACTCGTATTGGAGCGTGTCTCGGCGGACTGCGCCAAATGGCGCAACCAGTCAACACGCGCGACAAATGTATTCAACGCCGCCGCATTCGCACTGGCACGCGCGATCATTGCATCCAGGCCACCCAGCTGTTCTGCCCAATTCAGGACCCAGATACAATCTTCAACGCAGAGCAGCGACGGCGTGTTGATCGTTGCACCATCAAATATTCCTTCATTCAGTCGTCCCTTTGTCGTCAGACGAAACAGTTTAGGAACCGGCCAGCGTGGTACGTGATTTTCCAGTCGATCAACAGCGCGGGGCGAGAGCACAAGCATGCCATGGGCCGCCTCACCGCCCAGGACCTTTTGCCAGGAAAAAGTCGTCGCATCGAGCTTTTTCCATGGAAGGTCGACTGCGAAAGCGGCTGAGGTGGCATCACAAATCGTCAGGCCGGCACGGTCATCCGCGATGAAGTCGCCATTTGGTACGCACACACCACTGGTCGTGCCATTCCACGCGAAGACGACATCAGCGTTGAAATCGACCGAAGTCAGATCGGGCAAATGCCCATATTCAGCATCATGAATCCGAACATCGAGGTCCGTTAATTGTTCGGTCGCATCGACCGCCCAATCCTTGCCAAAACTCTCCCATACCAGCATGTCGACGCTGCGGGGACCCAGGAGAGACCAGAGTGCCATCTCGACCGCACCGGTGTCCGACCCCGGAACAATGCCGACACGGTAATCTTTGGGGATACGAAGAAGTTCCCGCGTCTTTGTAATGACCTGCCGCAGTCGAGACCGACCCAGTGTGGAGCGATGCCCCCGCCCAAGCGCCGAAATCGGCAGATTCTCAGGCCTCCATCCCGGCGGTTTGGAACAGGGGCCCGTCGAAAAACGTGGGTTGGCAGGACGCAAGGTCGGGCGTTGCAATTCAATCATGGCATTTTTCCTGAACCCATACGCATATCGACGAGGCCATCAGGACAATCCCGCAGGGTTGCCAGCACGGCCAAATCAATGCCCCCTCTGATCTGTCATCATTTCAATGAATCCCCGACCCCGAACACATCCAAAAGCGGACACGAGATCCCTGTCACGCTTGCCCGAAACTGCAGTTTATACAAGATAAGATGCTGAAGACTGTCGTTCAAGACGAGAAATCCCGCGCCAACGTCATAAATTCTGTGCAACATCGGTCATCGAATGGCTGTCTGACCTTGCGGGCAATGTCTCATCAACATCTCATCCGGGCTTCAGGGACGGCATATTCACGCGCACGATCAATCACGCTGCCGGATTGGTGGAATTTGTGTCACCAGAACTTGCCGATACCAGATGATGAGACCGGACAGAGCCGTCATGAGAGTGCCCATAATGGTCCAGATGTCGGGTAGGTTTCCAAAGACAAAATACCCACCGGCCATCATATAGATGAGATAGGAATAGGAAAATGGCATCAGGAAATTGGCCTCTTCAATCTGATGCGCGCGAATCAGAAACTCATGCCCGATCCAGGCAAAGAAACCGAGTGAAATCATCAGGCCAAAATCAAGGACAGTACCGGGCGCGACCCAGAAGAACCAACAAAAGGGTGCCAATACAATCGTGCCCGTCAAACCCAGAATAAACTGCATGTCCAGCGGTGCTGCAACTTCCGACAATTTTCGTGTCAGCAGTGAGTAAAGCGCCAATCCAGTCGCAGCCAGAAGCATCAGAAAAGCCGCTGGATCAAGGGCATCTCCAAAGGGTCGGATCACAACGAGAACTCCGGTAAAACCCAGGATCACGGCCATCCAGCGTACAATGCCAACCCGTTCTCCCAGAAGTGGCCACGAGAGCGCGCAAACGATGATGGGCGCTGAAAACATGATGGCGGATGTGACAGCGAGTGACAAAGTTCGCAGCGCCAGGAAATTCAGGATCGTGGCGGCGACCAGAAGGGCTGCCCGCAAGAAAAGAATAGGAAGCAAACGCCGCGGAGTCGATAATCGGTGTTGGCGCCGTCCGGCCGCGGTGACAAGAGTAATGGTGAATTGAATCGCGTAGCGGAAGAAAGCAAGCTGCATCGCGGCATAGCCGGCACCCAGAAGCCATTTTGAGGATATATCCACGATGGCGAAAGTTAAATTCGCGAACAGCATCATCGCGACCGAAACGGTCGCCGCCACCGCCAAACGCGGCATCTCTATCGAACCATTCGGATGACGCAGCTACGGCTTATCACTATCGATGCGCGCATAGGTACGCTCTTTCATACCCTTTTGCAGTTCATAGATTGACATCGCCACATCCGGTTGCGGCTGCGGGATGCGGACGGGAATATTCTCCAGACGCGGCACGACTGTCGTCTCCCCGCAGAGCATTTTGCGATTATAATCCGCGAAGCCATTCCAGGCGGTCAGTGAACCCATGATGGGAAACGCATCCGCGGCCATGATCTCATAAAACAGAAGCCGCCGCGAGCGCGCCGAGCGGTTGACAGCAGAACCATGAAGAATACGTCCGTGGTGAATTGAAATCGATCCGGAGGGGCCCGTGAGAGATACAGCCTCCTTCATATCCAGCCCCACCGACTCGGGTCGCAAACCCCCGGCAAAGACCCCTTCGACATGATGATCGTAAATCGGCCCCCTGTGGCTCCCGGGAAAGACCATGAGGGGACCATTGACCGTCTCCATATCGTCAATCAGAACGCCCACCGCGAGAAGATCGTCATTGGTATGCGGGTAAAAGGCACAATCCTGATGCCATTCAACAGCCGCCCCGTAACCGGCCTTTTTCATGTTCAATTTGGTCGTGTGCAGGCGCAGGTTGGGACCGAGCAGATCACGAACGGGCCCAAGAATGTGATCAGAATACATGAGATCACGCACCACCGCTGACTGTGTATGCGGAAGCTTGATCCGCCGGAGCCGCGGTTCATCTGGCGTATGACTGTCTTCAAGATCAAGCTTGTCATCCGACTCAGTCATGGCCCGTGCGATATCCTCAAACCGCACGATCTCATCCCGAATGGCGCCGATGATTGGCGCTGGAACCTGCTGTTCGAGCACAAGATAGCCATTCTCGGCGTAGAATTCGACCTGGGTTTCCGAGAGAGTTTCAGTCATTTTTTGCCATGAAATACCGGGGTCAAGTTGAGTCACCGCCAACTATGCCATTCCCGACGAAAACGCCATATGGCGCAAAACTCATTGACTGAATGCAGGACAGAAAAGCGCAGCTTCCGCGTTCAACACGCTCTTGATATCCATCGAAAAATCAAGCGATTCTGCGCCACTGACCGCGCCAACAACATATCGCAGTCTCACATGAGCCGAATAGTCGGCTTATTCGGCTCAAAAAACGCTTTTTTTGAGCCGAATACATGATAAATTCTATCCATGACCTATTTTTGGCAAACCGAAGACTGGCCGCACTTCACATATGAGATCGACGATTCATGCGCGCGTGACCTCGACGAATTCATGTTGCAGGTTGGTCGCGTGGGTGGCCTGGTTGACGGACTCATTGGCAGAGACCAGTTGGCGACACGTGTTCAGGTTATGGTTGCCGAAGCGATAACAACCTCTGAGATCGAGGGAGAGTTTCTCAGCCGTAAAGACGTTATGTCGTCCGTCCGTAACAATCTCGGATTGAATCAACCTCCTGTAGATGTTGGTGATCAACGTGCAATGGGTGCAGCCGCTCTCACGGTGGCTGTGCGCAATGACTATCCCGCACCCCTGAGTGAAGATATCCTGTTTGAATGGCATTCAAAATTGTTGGGCTGGGATCGACACGTCAATGTGGGTGCATGGCGCGCGCATGACGAACCCATGCAGGTCGTCTCCGGTCCGGTTGGGAGAGAAGCCGTTCATTTTGAAGCGCCCCCTTCAGACCGTGTCGGCGCTGAGATGCGGTTGTTCATTGATTGGTTCAACACCACGGCCCCCGGCCAGGTACACGAGATTGGAAAATCGCCAATTCGTGCGGCCCTCGCACATCTCTACTTTGAGACCATTCACCCATTTGAGGACGGCAATGGTCGGATCGGGCGGGCACTCTCTGAAAAGGCGCTGTCACAAGGTCTGGGAAGCCCGCTTCTCATGAGTCTCTCAACAACAATCGCAACCAATAAACGTGCCTATTATGACGAACTCATGACCGCTCAAAGACGCCGTGATGTCAGCAGCTGGATATCGTTTTTTTCGTGCCTGTGTGTGCAGGCTCAGGAAACGGTCAACAGGCAAGTCAAGTTCACCCTGCAGGAAACACAGCTGTTCAATCAATTCGAAAACCGCATGAACCCCCGACAAATCCGCGTTGTTCGGCGCATGTTCAAAGCAGGTCCTGACGGATTTATCGGCGGCATGAATGCACGGAAATATATGGCGATCGCCAAAACATCGAAAGCAACTGCAACGCGGGATCTGCAAGGTCTGCTGGCAATGGGAGTTTTTCGTCGCATTGAAGGCGGCGGTCGCAATACGCGTTATGCACTGACCATAGAGAAGCAATCGTGAAAGCGAAACGAAAATGCCTGTCAGTAACTGTTCACACCCATCTGTCGCATTTGATTATATTTATAGGGAGTGGTTCTCATATGGCGGATTCGTGAATTTTCAATCCGTTGAAAACGCGCGGTTTTCTGGGTCCTGATGACGTGCGTTCTGGTGATGTGGCGAAATTTGACCCGATATGGGTGGAATCGCTGGCCATGGTGACTGAGTCGAGTCGCGTGTTCAGAGACGTCACTCTTTCCATCATGGAGACTGATGAGACTGAACATTCTGATACCTCTATTGCCAGGACCGATCTGGACAGGGATAGGGTGCCGGCGCGACAGTCTCTTGCGGGAACACCAGGACCGGGTCGACTTCGATGATGAAGACTGGGCAAACCGGATGGGCCGACTGCGAAGGCACGCCATCCACGCCGTCAATCAGGCTGGCGGTCAACCGCTGCCCGAGCGGCTGGCCGACCGGATCGGACGGCGCACTGACAGCATCGTGGCCGGTGGCCTCGCCTGGCACGAAGCCCGGCCCCACCACCCGCAAAGGGGAGTCGGGGCCGGCGGAAACGACGACGGGGGGCACAACCTGGTGCTGCGGCTGCCGGACAACCGGGAGGACGTGCTACGGTTCACCCGCGATCCCACGGTTCCTGTAACCAACAACGAAGCCGAGCGGGCGCTGCGCCCCCTCAAGGTCCAGCAGAAGATTTCGGGCAGCTTCCGAAGCCCCGAAGGAGCCCGGAACCATGCGGTGCTGCGGACCGTACTGGACACGGCCCGCAAGCAGGACTGGAACCTGCTGGAAACACTGCAGGCCCCGCCGGACAAACTCATCAAACGGCTTGAGATGTCCGGAACCGCCTTGCGGACCGGAAAGACCCAACAGGAACCTGAATAGTTACGGGACTTGTATGTATAAACCACCCCGTTCCGGACCGAACCGGAAACCGTAGAGCCAGCATTCGGCCTCGGCCAGATTGTCAAATATGGACTCCGTCTCACCATCCACAAGCAGTTAAAATCGGATGTCTGAACCGCGTGTCAACACAAAACCATAGACCGCCATCGCGGCCCGGATATCCTCGAATGTCATGACCGCCCTCCTGTTATCTGGTTATGCGGTCAGGTGTATCCAGACAGGTGGCCAATGGATTCGGATGGGGTGAGGATGGACGGTCGGCGTTTGAGAATAGCCGAGTCCGGTGTGCAGGGGCTTTGTGACTCAAATCTAAAATCCTATTGTGCACACCGGTTCCGGCTTTGGTTCGTCTTTCAGACACAAGACGGGCGGGATGAATCCCGATTCACTCTGTTTCGGACCTGGCCCGTCTGGGTTTCTCAGGCACAATGGGGGCTGGATGAATCCCATCGATGTTGTTCAATATGCGGTCTTTTCGCCAAGTGGCTGCGCGTGGCCTTCCACATGTCTCTCCAGACCCGCCAGTCCTTCAACTCGTGTTCCGGATGGCGGCGTGAACGCACCACAAATTCAGGAAAATGGCTGCGCCCCGTGGGTTGCCCGGTCACATTATAGCGCAAGTCAAACGACCAGCGATAGTCATCGGATTCGTTGGCCAGCGAAGCATGCGGAGTCATCGGATGAAGGATAACCGCACCGCCGGCCCTGACCGGTACCGGGACAGACTCCTGTGGAACAAATGGATCCGCAAGCCCGGTTTGCGTCCGGGGACAATGTGGCAGCATCTCATGATGACGCCTCTTTGCCACCTTGAGACAGCCATTCCTGACCGTCGCATCGGTGATTGCCAGCCACACGGTGACAAATTCTGTACGATCCGCCTCGGGCAGTGTGACACCCTGGTCCTGGTGCCAATCCGTTGAAATCACATGTGCGCGAATCTCCTTGCTGTCGACCGCACGTTCCGGAGGTTTGATACGCACATGCTGGATCGGGTTGGATGTGATTTCGGGGCCGATCAGCGTCTCCACAAGGTCAAGGATGGCGTTGTCCGTCACCAGATCGAAGATGGCGGGCCCAAAGTGAAAGGGTGTCTCTTCGGTAATCCCGCTCCCCGGCAAACTGATATCGAATGGCTGATACCAGTCGAATCCGCCACGAAAGGCCATGTCAAGCTTGCCCCAGAAATCCTCTGGTTGACGTGTTGAATCCACCAGACCATCCGCCTGCCACTCAGCAAACAGACGGTCCATAAGCGCGGCATATTCATGTCGAACATCGGCAAGACGCTGATCACTCACCAGATTCTCGACGACGAGATACCCCTGTCGCTGGAATGTCTCGACATGTCGCTGTGAACGCATTGAATCCTCCTGCTCTATAACAGCAACGTCACGATATTCGGCCAGATGAGCAATACGGTCAAGGCCAGGAGCTGAACACAAATGAACGGCAAAAACCCCCGAAAGATATCGGTCAGCGAGATATGCGGGGGTGCGACTGACTTCAAATAAAAGGCGGCTGGACCAAAAGGCGGCGACAAGAAGCTCACCTGCATATTCATACAGAACAGGACCCCGAACCAGATCGATACATGTGCCGGATCCAACTGGCCGATAAAACCAATCTCTTCAATCGGCAATTTTCTGACAATTGGCAGGAAAACCGGGATAATCAGTAATACGATACCGACCCAATCCATGAATGCCCCCATGAACAAAAGGATAAACATCATGGTGAGCAGGACCAGCATCGTCGGCAATTCACTTCCGACGATCAGATTGGCAATATAGTTGGGCCCGCCCGCCAGGGTATAGGCACCGGCCAGTGCCGCCGCCCCGATGGTGACCCAAATGATCGTCCCGGTTGAACGCAAGGTGCGCATCAAACTGTCCCAGACCAGCCCCACCGAAGCTTCACCGCGAAAAACCGCGATGATGAAGACAGCGAGTGCGCCCATTCCTGCTGCCTCGGTAATTCCCGTCACCCCGCCATAGATCGAGCCAAGCACCACCCCGATGACGGTGAAAGGCGGCACCAGGCCTTTTCCATGTTCCCAGGCCCTGGCACTTCGCGCACGTCCAAATACGAAACGCGCCAGGACAAATCCAATGGCGCCGGCAGCGGCGGTATAGGGAATATGATACGGCATTCCCCAAAAAATCGGATCTTCCCCCGCATCCAGAACATTCTGTCCGGTGACGGTGAAGAAAACGGCCCGCAGAAACAGAAGTGTTGAGAATCCGGCCAGCAGGATCGACAGGAATGCGGCAAACATGGCCAGTTTCTCACGCCCCGTAACATCGTCATCACGCGGCTCCGGCAACGGTGCCAGCGTCGGGTTCAAATTCACCCGGACCAGGATATAGATGATAATGAAGCTTGCCAGCATGAAGCCAGGAACGAAAGCTCCGGTAAACAAGGCCTTGATCGACGTCTCGGTAATCAGACCATAAATGATCAACACGATCGAAGGCGGAATCATTGTCCCCAGACTGCCGCTTGCGCAGATCGTCCCGATGGCCAGATTCTGATTGTAGCCAAGCCGTAACATTTGCGGCAGAGCAATGAGGCCCAGCAGAACGACTTCACCGCCAATGATCCCTGACATGGCTGCCATGATGACCGCCATCAATGATGTCACAACCGCGATCCCACCGCGCACTTGCGAAAGCCAGTAATCAAGCGAGTCATACATTGACTTGGCAATCCCGGACCGCTCGAGCAATGCCGCCATAAAGATAAAAAGCGGCACCGACAGCAAGACATATTCCGTCATCAGATCGAAGACCTTCTGAGTCAGGATATAGAGGGGTCCGGTCCCCGGCGTCTTGGTCAGTAAACCTTCGCCAAAACTCAGCGGATTGGTCAGCAATGTCGGCTCGAACTTCATGACCAGCACCAGGGCCGCGAGGCAGGCCGAAGCCAATCCGAGCGGCATGCCGATCGCGAGAAGGACGATCAGGCCGAGGACGAGCACAATGGAAATCGTGCCAATATCCATCAGTTATCTCCCACCGAGCTTCTCATTGAATCGATGTCTTCCTGATCGATATCATCCAGCGCTGAATGTTTGTCCGGCTCCAGATTCCAGTCGGAAATGACATTCAACACAGCTTGAATCGCCACCAGCACGATAATGATCAGAACCGCTGGCTGGATTGTGGCCGGAATCGGCGGATCGAATGCCGTTCCAAATAATTCCCAGCGATAGAATTTGACGATGAAAACCTGTTTGTAACTGCCGTAAACGAGAAAGAAAGCGAACAGCACGAAAATGCCTGTCCAAATGATATCGAAGGTACGCTGCACCGACCGAGGCATCGCATCATAAAGAAGGAAAATGCGAATATGGCTACGCTGTTGCATGGCGTAAAATCCCGAACAGAGAAAGACAAAGCCGCCAATCCACAATGTCAACTCGTTGGCCCACAGAGTGGGGGCCTCCAGCGCATAGCGAAGAAACACTTCATACAGCATGACGAATGTCATGGAGATAATCAGCATCATCGTGGTACGCCCGATAAAAAGGGCGAAACGGTCAATCGTTTTCCAATGCTGAAACTCCATCGACGCCACCCGGACACCGGTGACACCGAGGACCAGAAATATCGGAAGGCAGACGATTGCCGCCCAGTCCACGATATCGGCAACACCGCCAAACAGGCCCGGTAGATTAGGCGTCACATCCATCGATTTTTGAAGGGCTGTGACCTGCGCCAGGTTTGATGGGTTTTCATGCGGTGCGAGGGTCAGTATGAATGCTGGCAAATGCCAGATGACCCAACTCGCACAGAGAACAAAGCCGAAAGGAATGACCCATTCAATCAGGCCTCCCGTCTGGTCTTTCACGACATGTCCTCCCTCATGCAAGCCGGTAATGTTCAATAAAATCAGGATCGGGCACAACCCCAAGACCCGGTGCCTCCGGCACGGCGGCCCGACCCTTGTTCCGCTTCACCTGTCCGTGAATATCAAGCGGCTCCAACAGCAGGTCGTCGCGCAATCTGTTGTCCGTCGTATCAAGCTCCAGCATCGGCTCCCAGGGACTCAATCCCCCCGGCATGGGCGGTATTGCCGCCAGCAGCTGAAGATTGACGGCCACCGCAATGGCTGACCCCCAAACATGGTTGACCACAGGTATGTGATAGGCGTGACAGAGTGCCAGGACCCGCAGATATTCGCTGATTCCGCCCAGCCCGCAGACTTCGGGTTGCGCAATATCGAGTCCACCGCTCTTCAGCAGATTGTGCCACCCCCACCGGCTGAACTCCGCCTCGCCACCAGCAATGTTGATCCGTAGCGCTGTCCGCAATTCCCGATAGCCATCGAGATTTTCCGGGGCAACGGGTTCTTCAAACCAGTAGGCGTTCAGTTCTTCCAGTGCATGTCCGACGTAAAGTGCATCGCTGGTCGTGTAGCAATGATTTGCATCCGCCATGAATTCGCCCTCAGGACCAAGCCCCTCGCGGACAGCCTGCGCCAGTCGAATATCTTTTTTTGGCCCCTTGCCAAGCTTCATCTTGACCGCAACAAATCCAGCTTCCCGAATGGTTTGGGCTTCATCACGAAAACGTGCCACAAGTTCCTCAAACCTGTCATCAGGCCTGAGCATCATGCCGTAACCGTAGACAGGGACTGTATCCCGGTGTTTGCCACCGACCAGTTTGTGGAGAGGAAGCTGTGTGGATTTCCCCACGATGTCCCAGAGCGCGATGTCAACTCCGGACAGGGCCTGCAGCGGCATTCCCTTCTGCCCATGATCGCGCAATCGATTATAGACCCGGTGCCAAATGACATCGCGGTCGAGTGGATCCGCACCGAGGACCAGTGGTGCGATGACATTGTCAATGATGCTCTTGTTGGCAATGGCCACCTCATCCGGTCCAAAACACTCGCCCCAGCCGCGGAGACCTTCATCGGTTTCGACTTCCACGAGATGGGCAGTTCGCTGGGAAAAATATTGCTGTGAATAACCGAGTGTTTCCTCCATGTCATAAGCCAGTACATGACTCGTGACCCGGGTGACTTTCATCGAATTGCCGTCACTCTGCGGCAGGACCTGTGATCAGGTCCTGCCGCACGTTTTGAATGCGGTTGCGTTATCTCATCGCACCGATATCGACCAGGAAGTCGACATGGCTTTGCAGAAGCTCTTTGGCTTCCGGCGTCGTCGCAAACTCTTCCCAGCCTGCTTTCACCGCAGTCCGGAACTTTGCCAATTCCTCGGGCGACCATTCATAGAGATTTACGCCTTTTTCGCGCAGTGCCACGGCATTCCGTGCATTCATGACCTCGTTGATGGTGGCATTATGCATCGCCAGCGCATCCATGGCGACAATCATGATATGCTTGTGATGCTCCGGCATCGCATCCCAGACATCTTTGCGGCAGGCCAAATGGTCGGCTGGCATCGAATGAAAACCGGGGAAATTTGTATGTTTTGCGATATCATAGAGACCCAAACCGATATTGTTGGTCAAATTCGCCGCATCAGCGCCATCAATGATGCCGGTTTCGAGTGCCGTAAAGATCTCGTTGAAATCCATCACGATTGGCGAGGCACCAAGATTTGAAAAGACCTTGGTGGCCAAACCTGGCGGCGAACGGAATTTCCAATCCTTGAAATCTTCAACATTACGGATCGGACGGGTTGATGAAAGTGACTCGGGACCCGGAATCCACCAGCCGACAAATTCCATATTATGCTGATTGTACAGTTCGTTGAGCGCGGCCCGTCCATCACCATGGAGCAACCAGGCCATCTGCTGGTAAGGATTGGCATATCCACCCATCAGGTCGCCAGCGAACTGAAAGGCCGGATTCTTCCCGGTCTGGTAGGCACCGCCCGTCATGTCACAATCGAGAATACCGGTTGCCGCCGCATCAAACGTCTCAGCGGATTTGACCACCGACGACGCATAGAACATCTCAACCTGTATTTCGCCATTCGACATGGCAGCAATGTCATTGATATATTTTTCTGCCATCTGACCCGAGAGAGTCTCTTGCGAAAAGTGCGTCTGGATTCGTAAATTTGTCTGCGCTGAAACGGCTGATGCGCCGAGCGCAAACATCGCAGCCGAAACTGCAAGGGTTACTCTGTTGAACATTGTCATGATTTGGATTCCTCCATAAAGATGTTGGGCTCGAACTGCAGACGACTGGTCAACAGCCAACCGCTGGCCCGAGCTTGAGTTGATGCCCATAATGGCAGGTTACGCTACACAGACTGTTCACACTACCGCCCCATCCAGCCACCATCAACGACGAGAACTTCGCCATTAACGTAGTCTGATGCCGATGAGGCGAGAAATACCGCTGGCCCGGCAAGATCCCCGGGTGTTCCCCATCTTCCTTGGGGAATACGCTCGAGAATGGCCTTCTGACGAACAGGATCGTCAATTAATGCACGGGTATTGTCGGTGGCCACATAACCGGGCGCAAGCGCATTCACATTGACTCCACTCCCCGCCCATTCATTGGCAAGAGCCTTGGTCAACTGCCCGACACCGCCTTTTGATGCGGCGTATCCAGGAACCGTAATTCCACCCTGAAAAGTCAGCAACGATGCAATGAAGATGATCTTTCCACGCCCACGCGCCACCATTGTGCGGCCGATCTCACGGCTGAGAATGAACTGTGCGGTCAGATTCACCGCGATGACTTCATCCCACCATTCATCGGGATGTTCGACGATCTCCTTGCGCCGAATCGTGCCCGCATTATTGACAAGAATATCGGGGTCAATGCCATCCCGCTTGAGATCGGCAATCAGAGACCTG
Source organism: Paracoccaceae bacterium (assembly GCA_026709265.1). GTDB lineage: Bacteria > Pseudomonadota > Alphaproteobacteria > Rhodobacterales > Rhodobacteraceae > JAPOXR01. The sequence continues at coordinate 16,487 of JAPOTI010000134.1, forward strand.
AGCGACTCGCGATGGCCAAAATCCGCCTGGTAAGCGGCAAAACTGCGCCCCATACCTGCAATGGCGGCGCCGACCGCAGACCCTTCTTTTTCCAAACTGACGCTGGCAGCGACAATGTCGGCACCGGCAGCGGCCAACCCCTCGGCAATCGCGCGGCCGATCCCACGTCTGGCACCGGTGACAAGCGCAGTTTTTCCAGTGAGGTCAAACGCAGCCTTCATGCGCATTGCTGTTCTCCGACTTTGATCAGGCTCTTCAACGCCGTCGGACTCGTGTCCAGGTCTTCGAAGGCTGTTTGAATCGCCGACAGCGGCCTGATCTCCGTGATCACCGCATCCACATCGATGTCACCGTCAGCGAGAATGGCAATCGCCTGTTCATAATCCTCTTCCTCGTAGACTCGCGCACCCAGAAGCTCGAGTTCACGCCAGAAGAACTGAAAGAGGTCGATCTTCGGCTTCTGCGCATGAATGGCCACCATCACGATGCGGGCCCGCACCGCGGCACACGCTGTCATATCATCGACACCCGCCTGCGTTCCCGAAACCTCAAAAACAATGTCGGCGCCCTTTCCTTCGGTGCGCGTTGCAACGGTCGCCGACAAGTCCTCTTCGGACGGGTTGATCACGTCAAAACCGAGTTTGCGGGCAATCTCCACGCGGTGCGGATTGACTTCGGACAGCAGAACCCGGCCACCCGATGCGCGGGCAACCATCGCACACAGGATGCCAATTGGGCCGCCGCCGATCACCAGCACATCCTCACCGGCCTGCAATGCGGCACGACGAACATCGTGACAGGCCACTGCAACAGGCTCGACAAGAGCCGCATGTTCCATGCGCAGACCGTCTGGCAGGATATGAAGAACATGTGCGGGTACATTCCAGATTTGTTGCATCGCCCCGTCAGTATCGAGACCCAGAAAGCGCAGATTATGGCAAATATGTCGGTGGCTGGCGTCACATGCCGGACAGTCTCCACAGGAATCCAAGGGTCGAACCGAAACTTTCTGTCCGACTGCGACCTGTGAGACTCCCTCCCCGAGCGCCGTCACCGTTCCCGACATTTCATGCCCAATGACCCGATTGTGACCCACCCGTACATCCATATTGCCGTGGAACACATGCATATCTGTGCCACAAATTCCGCAATAGGCGACTCCCACCGCGACTTCACCCGGTTCCGGAGGCTTGGCGGCACGCTGCTCAATCACGAAGGAGCGATTTCCCCGATAGACAGCGGCTGTCATCGTCTCTCTCATGCGGCCTGCCCCATCTGACGATGCGCCCCAATCGTTTGCTCATTGACAGCTTGCAGCTTTTCCCAATCGAAGATCACACCGATACCCGGCTCATGGGGAGCGACTGCGCGGGAGTTTTCGAGTACAAGCGGACGCGTGGTATATTCATCGATAGGAAAGGAATGGACTTCCAGCCAGCCGGCATTGGGACGAGACGAGACCAGACTCACATGCAATTCCTGCATCCCATGACTGCAGATCGGAATCTGATGCTGTTGACTGCGTTCGGCAACGCGTAACCAACCGGTAATACCCCCACAATTGGACGCATCGGGCTGGATGTAACTCAGTCCTGCAGATTGCAATGCCTGCTCGAATTCGTGAATCGTGTGGAGATTTTCTCCCATCGCCAGTTTCACACCAGTCTGTTCTGCAATCTTCGCATATCCTGCCGTGTCCTCCGGAATGATCGGCTCTTCGAACCACAGGATATCATGCGCGGCAAAGGCCTGCGCCGCTTCAATCGCCTCGGCAACGGTAAAGGTGAAATTGGCATCCACCATCATCACACGGTCCGGGCCAAGGACGTCCCTAATGGCACGAACGCGCTCGAGATCGTCCGACAATTCGGGGCGACCCACTTTGATTTTGACCCCATTGAAACCCTCAGAAATAAACTCTTCGGTCTGCCGAATCAGTTTGTCGCACGAGAAGTTCAAGTCAATACCACCACGGTAAGCCTTGCACCGATCGCCCGCCCCGCCGGCCATCTTCCACAGTGGTTGACCGGACCTCCGGCAACGCAGATCCCAGAGTGCAATATCCACGGCCGATATGGCAAAAGCCGCCACCCCGCCACGACCGACATAATGCAGATGCCATTGCATATTGTCGTACAACATCTCGACTGTGGTCGAGTCACGACCAATCAGAAAAGGAACCAGATCATGCGTTATCATCGCAGCTATAGCCGCACCCCCTCTGCCGCCTGTATAGGTGTAGCCTGTTCCTTCCTCACCTGCATCGGTCATCACCGTTGCCGTAATCAGCTCAAAATGCGTATGATCCCCATGCTTGGCATCAGCCAAGACTTCCCGCAGTGGCAGATTAAAATGCCGAACCGATATGTCCCTGATCAAAGCCATGGCTGCCTGCGTCTGGTCCCCATTGCAAGACAAAAAACAGTTTGGTATGACAAAAAAAGGCGCATGTCCAGCTTTTTGTTGTGCAGGTGTCCTGGCGGGATTTATCCTTATATTGTCGTACAAGTTATTGTCTTATCAAGGACTGTGATTGACGCATGACTGATCCCATCCGCCAAAATGTCAGTGAACGGGCTGCGGACAGTTTGGTCACAATCCTCGAGCAACAGATCAATGACGGCACCCTCGCTGTTGGCCAGCCACTGCCACCTGAGCGGGAGATCATGGAAGTTTTTGCTGTCAGCCGCACAGTTGTTCGCGAAGCGGTGCAGATGTTGGCCGCCAGAGGGCTTGTTGAATCACGACCACGTTTTCGACCGATTGTGCGCAAACCGGGCTATGAAGCTGCCATCGAGACCGTTGGGTCTTCCATCAACCGCCTCCTTGCGATGCCTGGTGGCGTGCGAAGCCTGTTTGAGTTGCGGATCATGATGGAAGCCTCACTGGTCCGCGATGCCGCATTGCATGCGACCAAGGACCATCTCACAGGGATGCAGCGGGCCTTGGCTGACAATGAGGCCATGATTGATGATTCCCAGCGATTTTATGAGACTGATAACGCCTTTCACCGAATCCTCTACGAGGTCCCGGACAATCCGGCATTGCCACAAATTCACAAGGCCTATACCCATTGGCTCTCGGGTCACTGGCTGAAGATGCCGCGCGATGCCGCGCGCAATCTCACCAACTACCAGGCGCATAGCCGGATTTTTGAATCGATTCTGATGCGTGATGCGGATGCCGCCGAGACGGCCCTGCGTGAGCATCTTGACGCTGCCTGGGACCAGGTCCGCCAGACTTTTGGTCATCAACCGTGAACAATCCGGCATCAGCCATTCGTGTGGCCTGTATTGGCGAAGTCATGATCGAGGTCACTCTGCGTGATGGTGACAGCGCCCGATTGAGCATCGCCGGAGACACCTACAACACCGCCGCTTATCTCAAGGCGAATGCGCCCGCGATTGAGGTCAGCTACGTCACCGTTCTTGGCACTGACAGTTTTTCCGACCGTATCCTGCGGGATATGTTGGCAAGAGATATCGACACATCCGAAATTATCTGCCATCCCAAGCGCATGCCGGGGCTTTACGCAATTGAAACTGACCGCACGGGTGAGCGTCGTTTTTCCTATTGGCGGGCGACCTCGGCGGCGCGCACAATGTTTGACGAAGATGGTCGCGAACCGGCAGAAGTCATTGCCCATTATTCCCATATCCTGATTTCCGGCATCACGCTGGCCATTCTGACCGAAACGGCACGCAGCCTCCTCTGCAATGCACTGAAAGCCTTTCGCGCAAGGGGCGGAGTCGTTGTATTCGACAGCAATTACCGACCTCAACTCTGGGAAAGTCCCGCCACGGCACGCAGCGCAATGGAAAAATTCTGGCGGTGCACTGATATTGGCTTGCCATCACTTGATGATGAGATTGCGCTCTTCGGCGACGCGGACGAGGCCGCGGTAACCGCCCGGTTGCGATCATGGGGTGTGTTGCGCGGGAGCCTGAAACGCGGTGCTGCCGGACCTGTGAGTCTCGGGCCTCATGACGATGACATCGGATGGCCAGCCGCGGAAACGGTCATGGATACAACCGCCGCGGGCGATGGTTTCAATGCGGGTTATCTCCTTGGAGAACTGGCCGGTTATGACCCCGGCATGTCCATGAGGATCGGACATGAACTGGCCCGCACGGTCATTGGCCAGCAGGGGGCAATCGTCGATGCTGACTGGATGACGATGACGTTCCGCCCACTGCTGGACGCACAATTGCAGGCGCACATCAATGACTGAAGAACCCGGGCTGTTCGCTGTTCGCCGCCACAAGGAAACGGTCCCCATCTTTACCGTTGAACGGTGTTTGAATAGGGCGGTACACGCGAAGACAATCGTGCCACCGCAAGGCACGAAGACAAACAATGGAATTATGGGTTGAGGGTCACGCGCGATATCAACACACGCGGGGATGGATGCATGATATCACGCATCCGATACACAGGCTGAAATGGAGGAGGATCACACATGAAGGCCGGGGTCATTGGTCTTGGAGACATGGGGTCGGGAATCGCACGCAACCTGTTGAAGAACGGGTTTGACGTGATCGGCTTCGACTTATGCGATCGTCGTCTGGGAGAATTCACGGAAATGGGCGGTCAGGCTGCCCCCTCTTCCGCCATGGTGGGAGAACAGGCCGACGCCGTCTATGTGATGGTCATGAACGGGGATCAAGCCAAATCCGTCATCCTGGGAGACGGGCTGGTCGCCACGATGACGGCGGGTGGTGCAGTGATTCTCTCCGCAACCATCAAGCCATGTGAAGCCCGTGACATCGGCGCGGCATTGGCTGACACTGGACTCTGTTTGATTGACTCGCCGGTTTCCGGTGGATTTCCGGGAGCACAGTCAGGGACATTGACCATGATGGCGGCGGCACCCGATGACGTCCTTGATCGTTTCGCGCCGGTCATGCAGGCCGTGTCCGCAAGGATCCATCGAGTCGGCCAGCGGCCCGGAGACGGACAAACGGTCAAAGCCTGCCTGCAATCGCTCATCGGTGCACAATTTTCAGCAACTTTTGAGGCCGCGGCCCTGGCCGCCCGGGCCGGCATTCCGGGCCAGGTGATTTTGGACGTGTTTGCCACCTCTTCGGCCGGTTGCGGTATCGTCAATAATGCGCTCGAGAAAATCATTGACCGCCAGTTCAGGAATACGGGAAGTCATATCAACACGATGCACAAGGACCTCACCATCTCTATGGGGCTGGGCGAAGAACTGGGGGTTCCCCTGCATACGGCGGCGGCAGCGATGCAGATCTTTCATGCCGGACGTACCCGGTATCCGGATGGAGACAACTGGGTTTGTACGCGTGTCATCGAGGAGATTGTCGGCGCCGAGCTTCATCGACATGAAGCGAAACAACACAGATGAGCGAAAATTTCATCGTGCAGGTCTGTGCGGCCCCCAATGATGAGGGCAGGGATTCATGAAGCT
>JAPOTI010000106.1 GCA_026709265.1 Paracoccaceae bacterium
CCCGCGCCTGCGGGCGGCCCGGCATCAGGACGGAATCATGGGGGTGAGCAGTTACGTGATAACTTCAGAGAGAGCACAATTGGTCGCCTCCACAGTCTTCCTCGACTCAAGCTTTCTACAGCGGAGAAGTTTATGATTCCGTACTTGCCATTGCCTTGACGCGTGTCTAACCTGTTAATGAAGAAGACGATTATCTGCTTCAATTTTTCGTAGAGTGACGACAGTCAATGATGTCTTGTCCGCCATCCATGCGCCAGGCAAGAGGCGCAACATTTTCTTCCTGTCCGCTTGGATATGCACATTGAGCCTGTCTTCACTCTTGAGTCATGAAGAAGTTCATGTCCGAGTTGGTGCGGGATGGAAGATTGGGCAATCCGAATGCGCACGCTATCTCGCGATCATGGCACGCGAATGCCCTGAACTTCGACTGACGACCTGGTCTGAATCCTTTCGAAATGCCAATCATCACTTTTCAGAAGGCGCATCTCTGCAGACAATTCTTGGTTGTGTGGCCGTCTCAGATCGTGACCATTGGAGGAATTGTTACCTTGCACAGTTGGAGCGACTGTGCCGAATGGGTCTGCTGGAATTTCCTGTAGTCAATGACAAGAACGAGCTGGCGGTAATCTTGCCGCAACAGAAGAATTTTGTCCCACTTATCGCGCCGCAGGTGCCAGAGATGGAAGCCAGATTTCACCGTTTTGTCTTTCTGCGACATGATGGCGATTCGTGGTTGGCGGAGTCACTTCTGGATAGCGTGCGCGTTCGCCTCATGGATTTGACGGTCATGCAGGAGTCAATTGTACGCCGTGCGCTTGACGGCATGGGATTCTTTGCGCAACGCGATTCAGAGAGTGGTACGGCAAACTGGGATTTTCATGAACTGATCGCCCATACGAATAGTCGGCAGGGTTGGCATCGGGGCGCGTTCAGTGCCCCCGGTCCAGTCATCGGCGAGATCGAATCACCACCGGCACGACGTTCGCAATGGCCGGGGAAGTCGATACAACTTTCCTTTGCATCTGGTGACAACAAGGCAACTTTTTCGTCCGTTCTGCAACGACGCCAGAGTGAGCGGAATTTCGATGATACGAGACCGATTGATGCTGCGCAGCTTGGCACTCTGCTCGACCGCGCGGCGCGCAGCAGAGCCTCCCAAGTCGTAAGGCTTCCGGTAAGCGCGGATCTTTCCGTACCGTTAGAAATTGTCCGACGGCCTTATCCTGCCGCAGGCGGCCTTCATGAGTTGGAAATCTATCCGGTTGTCAGGCTGTGCAAAGGTCTCGAGCCAGGGATGTATCACTATGATTCATGGAATCATGAACTGACGCAGATCCCGGCAGACCCTGCGCATGTCATGCAAATTTTGAAACATGCGGGTTTCGCATTGCAATCCTCACAGAGTCCACAGGTTCTCCTTGTGATTGCGGCACGTTTTTCGCGAGTCTTCTACAAATACAAAGCCATTGGCTATGGAAATATCTTGCGCAATACGGGAGCTCTGCTTCAAACACTTCATCTTGCGACAACAGAACTGGAAATGGCTGCCTGTGCTGTTGGTGCTGCCGATTCATTACTATTTGCCCGCGCCACCGGATTGGACCCGTTTGAAGAGGGCTCGGTTGGAGAGTTTGCCGTCGGAAGTCGGCTACCGGACTGATATTCCGGGAATGTGATGCACCACTGATGATCAAGATGTGTTGCAATTGTTTTTGTGACGGAGATTGATTGCTGACGCAGCCCCCTTCCTCGCGCAGACGCCATCGGTGAGTGAATCCTCATGACTGTTTAGCCGAATTGGGAGTATATCGCGGCTGACTGCGTGGTCATCGAAATTACGGAAACAGAGAGTCGATTGTCTTGGGGAGTGGTTCTCGTATGGCGGACTTGTGAATTCCCAACCTGTTGAAAACGAGTGGTTTTATGAATCCTGATGGCGTGCGTTTGGGTGATTTGGCGGAATTTTTGGAAAAATCGTGGGATTTTACCCGATATGGGTGGAATCATTGGGTGTGTCTGCCAGATCAGGTCGCGTGTTCCGAGACGTCACTCTCTCCATGATGGAGACCTCTGAGACGGAACACGCGGATGACCAATCGACACTCTGACATCTCTGTCGCGACGATCCCCCCGGACACACTCTGCGCGTCCACCAGGATGGAGATTCACGATGGACTGACCCAAGACTTGATAGACAGGGCTTCATAAGAGAGGGGGTAACTACTTGCCCCCGTTATCAGCTACCTTCGTAGAGGCAGTCAACGGCCTTTT
>JAPOTI010000093.1 GCA_026709265.1 Paracoccaceae bacterium
CCCGCGCCTGCGGGCGGCCCGGCATCAGGACGGAATCATGGGGGTGAGCAGTTACGGAAAACAAAGGGAATCCTGTGCAACGGCCGCATTTTCCAGCATGTTTCGCCTCATTGATTGCGGTGAAAGCGGATATTTGCCTCCTAACCCATCTTTAACGTTGTGTGTATTTGCGTCAATCCATGAAGGGCCAAATTTTCGTCGTGGCACGACAAGTGGGTCTGGCGGCTGGAAATCGCGGCGCGTTGGGGGGATGGTGTCAGGTCGCCAGACCACGGTGATGCGGACGTTGCGCGTCGGCGGGGTGTGGCGCGTCAATCAACCTGAGAATTTGCGACAAACAGGGTGAGAATCCTGGGGAGTGGCGGATGATCTCAGGGGCCAGGGGCCCCACGACCGGGAGATCCAGATGCACCCGGGCCGCGCGCGCGGCGGAATAGCAGCGCACCCGGAGTCAGACCCCGAATCGGCGCGGCTGGTACCATGGAGGGTCCCGTGCCGGACGGGCGATATCGCGCCTGCTGAAAGGTCACCGTGCCGAACAGAGTTGTCGCCTGACCCGGCGAGGCCGCCACCTGGCGATCGCTTGTCCCGTTAATCTGTAACCGGTCTCCATGATCATCGCGTGCCGCAAAGGCCAGACCCCACAACCCACAGGCCCAACCCGCGACCGCATCACGCAGATCAAGCTCCGCCTGATGCGGATCCTCCCGAAACAGACACGCCAGATCCTCTTTGAGGCCCGTGTCCGGCAACTGCGCCGCCGCGACCTGCATTGTGTCCGTATCGATCTTGGCAACAGAGATGTCAGAGTGTCAATGGGTCATCCGCGTGTTCCGTCTCAGAGGTCTCCATGAGGGAGGGTTTTCTTCGCGGAACACTCACCAATTCCCGGCCACCATGGCCAGCGATTCCACCCCGATCAGGTCAAATTCGGCGATTTTTCCCAGGACTCCCCCACATCACCCAAACGCACACCATCAGGATCCCAAAACCAGGCGTTTTCAACAGGTTGAAAATTCACAAGTCCGCCAGACGAGAACCACTCCCCGCGGATTGCTTGCTGGACACATTGGCGGAATGTGGAGCCACAGCGGTGATCCCGCCGAAGTCAAACAGGAGCACGCCACGCGATTTTGACCGCGACGCCACCAGGGAACGGACACCGGATTGAGAATGTCTTTATGAAAATCAAGGAGTTCCGCGGTATCGCCACGCGATACGGCAAGACCCGCGCAAGCTTCGCAGCAGGGATTCACCTGATGGCCGGCATGGTGGCGTTACGATAATTGTCAACGGGCCTTAAAACGACGGTTTGATTGAGATCCTTGTTTTGCCCGTGGCGACGTTGTGAAGACGCAGTGTCGCGTCTCAAGAAAACAGAATGTCGAAAAAGCGCCGATATAGGGCTTCACCCAGTCAACATGAGGTTAATGTCAAAGCCATTAAAATGATGTCTCCGTCGGGTTGGCGCCTTTTGGGATCCGATATTGTTCCTCTTATTGGCACCGTACCAAAAGATTATTTGTGTTATGGAGATATCAAAAACAAAAAATCAGTGGGCTTCATTGCCAAGAAAAGTCGAATGGAGTCCACCACAGGACTGGACTGTGTCACTGAGGAAATTATTTCAAAAATTGGTGATTTACTGCCACTCGAAATGGCTCAGTCAAAATTGGTCCGCCTGTCAAAAACGGATATTCGATTTCTTTCGAAGGACTTCAAAAAACGAGATCAAGAAGAACTTATTCATGGGATCGAAATTGCTGCACAATTTTTTGATGCCATAACGGATGACGTGGAAACAGCGTTTCAATTGGATGAAAAGCCCGAGGAAAAACGGTTCTATTCTCTTTCAAATGTTATGAACTTCTTTGATGGAGTTTTTAAAGAGCACGCAAAGCAATTGCGTTTTGACTTCATAAAGATGATTGCATTTGATGCCTTTGTTGGAGCACCGGATCGTCATGCCATGAATTGGGGCGTTCTTGCATCACATGAATCGTCTCAATACAAAGTCCGTTTTTCGCCTGTCTTTGATACGGCACGCGGTCTTTTTCGTGAAATATCTGATCGGGAATTAAAAGAAAAAATTGAAAAACAGGGCAAATCGGGTTTTATTGAGCAGTATGCCAATAGATCGAAACCGATTTTAAGCATCGATAACAGCTTGGACTTAAATCATTTTGGTTTGATCAAGTGCATCTTTGATGAAAACAAATTTAGCGATCAAGACGCGCTCTTGACAATTTTTAAGGCCGTTAACATTTGCGATATCAGACACATGCTGCAATTAAAATTCCGTCGAATAATCACGCAGTTTCGAATGGATTTGATCTGTGATCTGTTAACCTACCGGATTGATCGTATTTCGAAGGATCTACAATTATGAATGGGTTTCTTCGTTCAATCCTCAACGACATTAAAAGTTGGGGGTTTCAGGTTCCTTCAGAATCGCCCGAAGACAAAAAGGGCGACGTTCTTGAAGTTTACCAAAACATACCGGGTACGAAAAAAACTGGTCGGTTATTTGAAGTACGAAAACCCCGAGTATATTTTTCAATATGACCGTGACTACGATGGCACATTGATGTTTGCGTTTCCAGATAAGACCAAAACATATAAATCGACCCATCTTTGGCCTTTTTTTACAATCCGAATTCCACCTCTTGATCGACCGGACATTAAGAAAATCATGACCGAGAAATCGCTGAATAAAGATCAGGTCCTAAAACTACTTGGAACGCTCGGCAAAACAACCATTTCCAACTCATATGAATTGGAATTTATTGAAAACCCTGAAAGCCAAGCTGAAACAGTCTGACATGGCCTTTAAATAGGGAACCGCACCGCATACACATGATAAAACCCGCGCGGCCTCCTGTCCGACGCCCACCGTGCCGTGATCGCCGCCATCCTAGACGCGCCAGACTGGACGTTATATTTCGGAGATGAAGACGGAGGCAGGCCGGCGGGGGCTCGAATCCCGGTTTCCGTCGGCACATTCCCATCCAACTCAACCGGAAGGAACAGCACCATAAACTGGCGCGGCGAATCCATCATGGCAACTGGAGCGAAGTCCGGAACACCCTGCGACGAAGCCAGAAAGAACAACTGCGCGCGATCCAAACCCCAATGCCGTTACCACTGGAACGCCATCACCATACTGTATGCTCTCATTCAATTGCACGTGCAGGGCAGCAACATCGATCCCCATGGCATCACTCGTCTGTCTCCCGTTCTCTGGCGACATATCAACGCTCAGGGCCGATACGACATCAACCTGCCGGACAGCGTGGCCGTGGGCAAGCTGAGACCTTTCAGGGACCCGACTTCCGCCGAGGTGCTTTGAAAGGAAAATTGGCCTTATGACGGTTTTCCGCCCGACTCAGCCCTAAATCCCAATATCGCTGCGATCTCATACATTTCTGCTGATTCCCGATGGCAACTTCGCCCCCATAAACCGACGGCAATCCACCCCACAGATTCGCTGTGCCTGACCCAAATCGCCCATAAAATGACCGCAGCACACCAACTGGACGAGGAATGAACGCAAACTGCTGATCCAATCAATTTACACTTCTTGAATGCGCAACTATTGATGACGTTCCCGGCTTTCCACCAGCGGCGGTGATGGATTGAATCCCTACGCAGTGCCCAAGGATCCAACAGAACTGTTGCATGAACTGACTCGATAGGAACCTTGAATTTGCCCACCGAGATTCTTGACACCACATTGCCATCAATGCGGCGGGCCGCAGATATTCTCCGTGCGGGTGGTCTCGTCGCCTTTCCCACCGAAACCGTCTACGGTTTGGGCGCCGATGCCCGCGACAGCCAGAGTCTGCACAGGATTTTTTCAGCGAAACAACGCCCCCTCAAGAACCCGCTCATCTTGCATGTGGCCAACATTCAAGCCGCTGAGAGACTCGTCAAATTCAATGACTTTACCCGTCAGGCGGCAGCTGCATTCTGGCCAGGGCCACTCACCCTCCTGCTCCCGCTTCGGCTGGATTCAGGAATCAGCCATATGGTTGCCGCAGGGCAAGACCGGGTTGGTATCCGCATCCCGGATCATGATATCGCACTGCGCCTCCTAAACAGTTTTGGCCATCCAATTGCCGCACCGTCAGCCAATCGCTCCAATCATATCAGCCCCACACAGGCCGACCATGTCGTACACGATTTGGACGGTCGAATCGACGCTGTGATTGAAGGTGGAAACTGTCGGTGCGGGTTGGAGTCAACAATTCTGATGCCATGCGAAGAGGGTATCATGGTGCTCCGACAGGGCGTGATCAGCGAGTCCGAGATCGCGCAAAAACTCGGAATATCCCCAACCATAATGCCCGCGGCAGCAGAGTTGCAGACACCGGGCCAACACTGCGTCCATTATGCACCAAATGCACCGCTCAGGACTGATGCACGCAAGGTCTCATCTGATGAGGTCTGGATTGGATTTGGTCCCGACCAGCCAAACGCCACATTGAATCTATCGCTGACCGGCGACCTCGACGAGGCGGCCGCACGGCTCTATGCAACCCTTCGTCAGGCGGATCAACTGGTCCGGTCGAGTGATCATTTTGCGATTGCCTGTGCACCCATTCCCACATGGGGAATTGGCAAAGCCATCAATGATCGATTGATACGTGCTGCCGGTCGCAGACGGTCGTAAATCTCAGGCCGTCCCCCCAGCGGCCGCAAGCTTCAGGGGATTGATGCCGATCAATTCAAGAGCCGCCTTCCACTTTTCCTCGATCTCAGCTTCAAAAACCACCGAAGGATCGCCGTCACAGACCAACCAGGCATTTCTGTGCAATTCGCTTTCGAGTTGTCCGGGTGCCCAACCCGCATAACCAAGGGCAACGATGACATGTGCAGGTGCTTTCCCGCGCGTCAAATCGTCAAGAATGTCAGGCGTCGTCGTCAGGCTGAAATCATCATTGATGACCTGCGTCGACTCATATTCCCTGTTATGGGCAGAATGCACAATGAAGGCGCGCTCACTTTCTACAGGGCCACCAAAGTAAACAGGTATTGATACTGAATCTGCCGTCTGAATCCTTTCCTCTTGCCCGTCCTCCTGCGCGAGACCGGTCGCCTGCAAATGACCGGCTATCTTGTTGACCACTACACCCATCGCAATTTCATCGGAGTGCGCAACCATCAGGATGACGCTTTTCCGGAAACGCGGGTCAGCCATATCCGGCATCGCAACGAGCAATTTTCCGCTCAGATATTCCTGTTCCGAATCAGTTGTCATTCGATTATCCTGTCACTTGCAGGTCAGAGACGCTCTATCGCATAATGTAACTGTCGTGGCTGTGCCATGACAATTCAACAGCATCTTCAGGTGCCAATTCGTCACGAGTTTGGATTGCGTATACCCATCGACATGATTTTATCAGTCGCAATATCGCCCCCACAATCGTTAATGAGATTGACAGATTTCATCGTCAAGACCTGCGCGATTGCAACCTGTTTCATCATGTCAGCAATGGCTACCGCCGATATCGTCGATTGGCCCGACCCAAAAGATGCCCCTGTACAGGTTGAACTCCTGACCGGTTGGCGTGACCAGACCCATGGTCAGAGTCGGCATTTCATCGGTTTCAAACTCTCCCTGAAGGCGGGTTGGAAAACCTACTGGCGTTCACCAGGAGAACTCGGGATTGCGCCGTCAATTATCTGGACTGAACTGAAAAATGTGACCGCACCCCACATGCATTTCCCGGAACCCCGCCTCATTGATAGTGAAAAGAGCGGTCTTCCTGTTGTCGGCTACAGCCATAAAGTGATCTTTCCAGTAACCTTTGAAATCAGCGAAGGGGACGCACTTGCCCAAATCGCCGGGATTTTCGAATTTGGCGTTTGTCAGGACATTTGCATTCCCCAAAGAGTCGAATTCCGCGCCGATCTTCCCGCCAGTCTCGACCTCATGATTGACGACATCACAGCAGCGCAGAGCAGCAAAATCAAGCGTATCGACCCGGTCGATGCCAGACTCCCTTTTTCCTGTCAATTCCGCCCCTTTGGATCTGATGAATTGCTGCTGAGTGCAGTGATCGACACTGACCTGACGGAAGGCGAAAAACTGGCGGCAATCCCGGAATATCCTGACCCCGACATGAGTTTTCTGGATCTCGAGTCGCACCTCGCGGATCACGGCCGCGTTGAGATTGCGGCCCGCACAGTCCATCGGAACGGTGCAGTTCGCGCTATTGACCGTTCAAAACTCAGTATCATACTGGTCACAAAGCAGGGCGCGACCGAATATCGTGGTTGTCAAGGCACGTCATGAACCCGCGGATCGGAGCTTTTCCGGGAACAATGATCGTGCGATCTGCGGTTATCCTGAGCGGGCACGGTTCCCGGCAATCCAGACCACTCCAAGCGCGTAGGACAGCAGGCAGATCACTGCAGCGCCCAATGAAAAAGCCGCGAGGCCAAAAATAATGGCAGAATCCACCCGCGCGTAAGGCACAAGAAGCGGCAGGACGTTGCCCGTCCAAATGGCGTACCCCAATGATGCCACAAACCAACCTGCAAGCAAACCAATACAAATGATTATCGGGATCTGAATTGCCCGCCCCCGTTTCGATGCCCGCAATGCTCGCATGAGCGAGCGGGCGAAATTCGCCGTGTCTGTTTGAATTGCCACCATCGATGGCACCAGGAACAGGACAAGAAACATACCAAACCCCAACCCGTAGACGAGAGTAATGACTGTCGGTTTCAAAAAGCTCGCCTGTTGTGATGTCTCATAGAGCAGCGGAATCAGCCCCACGACTGTCGTCAGGGTGGTCAGCAGCACCGGTCGAAGGCGATCCGCCACCGCGTCCCGGATGGCATTGCGTATGCCACGCTCGGCAGAATACTTGTCGATCGTGGTCAGCAAAATAATCGAATCGTTGATAATGATCCCTGACATTCCCACCAGACCGATAACTGAAAACATCGACAGCGGCACCGACCAGACATAATGTCCCCATATCGCACCAACGAGGCCAAAGGGAATGGTCAGAAGAATGATCAACGGTCGTGTCCAGCTCGAAAAAACCCAGGCTATCACAAGATAGATTCCGGTGAGGACCAACACGGCCCCCAGGACAGCATCACTCAGGAATTCACGCTCATCTTCGGCCAGCCCCGTGAGGCTCCAGATCACACCGTATTTCACCGCAATTTCCGGCAGGATTGACATTTGCAAAGTTTCAGAAATTGCTGCGGCACGGGCTGCACTATCTTCCGATATATCGCCGGAAACCGTGACAACATGCACCCCATTGTCGCGGCGAATTGTCGAAAATCCGGAACTGCGCGTGACTGTTACAATATCCGACAGCGGGACGTAGTGACCTGAATCCGTTTCCAGACTCCACCGGTCCAGAAAGTCGACCGACATTTCGCTGTCGCGAAGCTGGACCCAGATTTCTCCCGTGCGCATTCCATCCGGAAATGATGCCGCTTTCACGCCCCCAAGGCGGTCACGCAAGATTGAGCCGACATTGTCGATGGTAAATCCCAAGGCACGCCCCTGCGGCGTCAGCTCAAGAACAAGTTCATCCTTGTCATAGGCCAAGTCATCCTCAACTGCGGTCACCTCGGGAAAAGCGATAAGCGCCGCCTTGAGATCTTCCGCGGCCAGCTTGAGCTGTGCCGCCTCTGCCCCCGCGAGTTTGACCTCGAGCGCATCACCACCCGGACCGAATCTTCCACTGCGGAATGAAAGTGTCTCGAGCAGAGGGTGGTGCCTGACCTCGTCCTGCAGCGCCGCCAAAAACACAAAGGATGAGTAAGGGCGCAAGTCGGCATCAATCAATTCAATGGTAATTGTTCCCAACTGATCCGGGTCTTTGGCGTTGGAACCCGAAAGACCCCGCCCTGTTGTGCCGCCAATTCCTGCAATTGTATATGCGACCGGATTCAAGCCAAACTCGGCTTCATATCGTGCACCCACCACCTGCACGGCGCGCTGCAATTCGCGCATCATGTCGTGCGTATCGGCCCGTTCTGCACTTGGTGCCATGGCAAAATTGCCATTGACCGAACCAAGTTCCGGCGCATTGAAAAAACGCCACCGGACATCGCCGCTGATAAACAGCGCGGCTTGTATGGCAAGGAGCACAAAGGCAACAGCCACCACAGGATATCGAAAAACAATCAGGAAAGCGACGACAGGGCGGAAAAGACGATCACGGATCCAGTTAAATCCGCGATTCACAATATTACTGGGCCAGTCATACCAGCGTCTGGAATCGGCATTCGCCAGCGCGTGCCGTAAATGGTTGGGAAGAATGAGAAAACACTCTAACAGGGACGCGATCAGGATGGCGACAACCGCGAAAGCGAGTTCGACAATGAGGTTGCCGAATCTCCCACCGATCACGGTCAAGCCGAAAAAGGCGATAACTGTTGTCAAGGTGGCCGCAAAAACCGGCCCAGACATATTGATGGCCGCACGAGTCGCTGCCTGGTCGGCCGACTCACCGAAATGCCTTCGCCGAAAATCTGCATGTTCACCAACCACGATAGCATCATCGACGACAATCCCGAGCGTAATGATCAAGCCGAACAGCGACAGCATATTGATGGAGAGACCGAAGGCATAGAATAATGCGAAGGCCGCGCAAATCGCTGTCGGGATTCCAGCGGCAACCCAGAAAGCAACGCGCGCATTGAGAAACAGATAGAGCAGCCCGATGACCAGTAATAGGCCGACGAGGCCGTTCGTGTAAAGAACCTGGAGTCTGCCAGTTATTGCCTCGGAGCGCGTGCGTACCAGCTCCATTGTCACATTTTCAGGAAGCGTCGTTTTGAGCTCGTCAACGACCTCTTCAACAACGGACTGGATTTCAATGGCATCGCCGCGTTCGGAACGGGTGACACGCATCGACACCGCAGGATGATCACCGACAAAGAAAGCCTGGCCGCGACCTGCACCTTCCACGTAGACAGTTGCGACATCTCCAACAAGGAGCTTTGACCCGTCCGGATTTGAGCGGACAACGACATTTTCGATCTGGTCCGGAGCTCTCTTTGCGATCCCTGCCCGTACCCGCGCTGACGCCCCCACCTCCCCGCTCGGATCAGTTTTGGCCTCTTCTCCGATCTTGCCAGCGACCTCACGCAGCGAAACCTGATGGCGCAAGAGATCGGACTCGGCCAGTTCAACCACCGTTCGCGGCGCTTCAACACCACTGACCGCTGCCCGTGCAACACCTCTTTCGAACAGTCTCGTCGTCAGTTCGTCGGCCAGCCGACCGAGCAGTTCAACATCGACCGGACCGGTAATGACGATATCTGTGACGCGATCACTCCACGAAACCAACTCGACTTCCGGAGCTTCGACATCGGTCGGCAACAATGTGACCGCATCGACCGCAGCCTGCGTGTCATTGACAGCCCGACGCATGTCCCAACCCTCTTCAAACTCGAGGGTAATGGCCGCACGGGCTTCAAAAGCAGTTGATTGCGCATCGGTCACACCCTCGATCGACTGCAAGCCGGGAAGGATCACCTGTACAACCGCCTCGTCGATATCGGATGCACCTGCCCCCTCCCATTCAACGTTGATCCGAACGGTCTCAAAAACTGAATCAGGAAAAAACTGGGAACGAAGATTGGGATAGGCAGCCAATCCGAGCATCACAACAGAAATAAGAAGCAGATTCGCTGCAGTTCGATGACGCGTAAAGTAGGCGAGGAGCCCGGAGATTGGATTGGTGGATGATTCCGGCATGTCCTCTAACCACCCATTCGACCGCGTAACCTGTCAAGCGTTGCCTGTGGAACTGTTTCTTGGTTGAGAACCTCCAGCAACCGTTGCTTGGCAGCTTCGGGCATGCGGCTGTTACCTTCCACGAACGCCACAAGTTCAGCTCGCTCTTCATCCGACAGCACAATGTCTTGCGGTTCTTCGAGCAGATTTGCGGTTTCAGGAAGAATGGGGCGCACCCGAATTCCGTTGCCAATCAATGGTGAGCGCTGCGTGACCACCAACTCGCCTGCAAGTCCTGTGCCCGACAGGATCACCTGGTCGCCCTGCTTTCGCAGAATGGTCGCATCACGCTCGCTGAGCCGTTCGTCATCTCCGACGACAAGAATTTGCCCGTCCCCATCGACCGCCTCAACCGGCAGGAGCAGGACATCATCGATGGGGGGCTCCTTGATTGTCACCTCAACAAAGTCACCGGGGCGCAATCCCGATTGCCTGCCGTCATCGACCAGCGCATAGATCATGCGCCCGGTCTGTCCTTCTCCCACCGTGGCACTTTCTCGCACGATTCGGGCACGTGCTGACAGGGATGAACCGCTGACAGCGACAGCCAGGGGCTTGAGTCGACCATTTGCATCGATAAACCGTGCATATTGCTCATTGGAAACTCGAAAGGACACTTCCAGAAAATTCGGATCGACCAACAGCGCGACTCGTTCATTGGCATTCACCAACCCTCCCTGCACCAGGGCGACGTCACTCAGGCTCCCTGCAAATTCAGCGGTCAGGCGTGTTTCCTGCAGTTTTCTTTGTGCCTCCCTGCGGCTGATCTCGCGTCGGTGAACCAGGGACTCCGCCTGTTCAACCCGAGTCTCTGCCTGTGCCACAGCCTTTCGGCGCGTCAACACCGATTGCAGAGCTGAAGACAAGGACAATTCTGCGTCTTCCACCGCGATATCGGTGCCCACGCCACGGTCCCGCAGGAGACTTCGCCTCTCGAGCGATTGTCGTCGCAATTCAACCTGTCGCTCAGCAGCCACCAACTCCTCGCGTGCAATGTCGAGTGCACGCAAAGCGTCATTGCGCTGAACCTCGGCATCCTGTTTGTCGGCGAGGGCCAAATCAAGCTGTGACTGTGCGTCAGAAGGGTCAACGGCGAGAATGAACTCACCTTTATCAAAGACACCGCCTTCAATGAAATTTGGCGAGAGTTCAACAATTTCTCCACTTGCCGGAGCCCTGACCTCGAGCGTCCGCAAGCTGCGAACCTCACCAAACGACAAAATTTGTGGAACTGTTTGTGCCGGTACAGCACGCACCACATGAACTGCATAGACTCGTTCTCTTGCCACGCGATTCGGCGATTGACGCTCCATTCGCTCCTTCACCGCCGTCGATACAATTGATCCGGCGTAGGCGAGCAGACTTATGGTCAGAGCCGCGAGAAACAGGCCAACAAAACTGTTCTTTAGAAATCGCATGAACACATCCAGCCAGCAGCCGCGGGAGACAACCTAACTGTCATCCTGAATTCGCCCGTTCATCGAAGGGAAACACAAGGTCTTCCATTGCGGAGTCTCACTTTCGCCTGAGATGTTCATCGAGCCGCGGCATGATCTCGACCAGGTTGCAAGGTCGTGTGCGATAGTCAAATTGCGGGGCAAGAATCCGATCCCAGGCATCGCGGCACGCACCGGGTGAACCCGGTAGCGCAAAAAAATATGTGCCGAGAGCGACACCGCCACAAGCGCGCGACTGAATCGCTGAAGGACCGATAATTTCTACCGAAACCGCAGCAAAAACCGAAGCAAAGGCGTCGATTTCCTTTTCGTAAATGTCCCGATGTGCTTCCACCGTGACATCGCGTCCCGTCAATCCGGTTCCACCCGAAGTGATGACGGCATCAATGGTCTCATGGCCTGCCCAGTCCCGCAATTGTGAGGCGATTGCCTGTCGTTCGTCAGGTATGATCTGTCGCTCCACCACTGTATGCCCGGCTTTGTTGATCCGGTCTGCGAGTTGCTGACCCGACTCATCCTGATCCAGGCCACGACTGTCCGATACCGTCAGCAGCGCAAATCGAACCGGAATGAACTGACGCTCTTTGGACGCGGAATTCATAACGAATTCAACCGCCGCCGAATCATGATCATATCCTTCCACGAATCGCTTTTTTTTGTCGGACTTCTGAGCAAATACGCTGGATGAAAGGTGGGCATGACCGGAATTCCCCGCCATTCCAGCCATTTTCCGCGCAACCGCGTCACGCCGGTTTGACCCAGAAACACCATGCACGAAAAATTGCCGATCGCGACCAACAGCTTGGGCCGGGCAAGTTCGACATGTCGCATGGCAAAAGGTGTCATCATGCGAACTTCTTGCGTTGTCGGATTACGATTCCCCGGCGGGCGCCACGGAATCACATTGGTGATGTAGAGAGAATGCGCCAAATCTTCGCTGTCGCGTTTCAGGTCAATGGCAAGAAACATTCTGTCAAGCAACCGTCCGGATGCCCCGACAAAGGGTTTACCTTGCTTATCCTCATCGCCCCCGGGTGCTTCGCCGACGATCATGACTTGTGATCCCCTCTGGCCATCGGAAAAAACCAGATTGCGGGCATATTCGCGTAAACCACAGAACGGGTAACCGGCTATCGCCTCATGGAGTTCATCAAGATTCTGGCTCGAAGCCGCCGCCTGCTCCGCATACTGAACAGGATCAGATTCGGTTGAATGATCGGCTCTGCCAACCTGACCCTGGCCGGATTGCAACAGCGATTCTGCTGCAGGTCGTGCGTCTGAATTCGTCGAGGCCGATGCCGACTGTTCCATATGCAAACGAAATCGATCCACGGTTGTTTCGCCGATTGGCTCAGCAGCTCCAGTTTCTATACAGAATTCAAGGAGCCCTCGGGCCACGACAGGATCAATATGAGAAGAAATTGGCATCACTGCGGCCGAGCCAAACAGGACTCTCGTATTGTTTGACTGCACAACAGCCGATCCAGCCCGCAGATGAGGCCATTCCAAGAGGTCAGGAACATACTGGAAGAAAACGCCATTTCAGCCCGAAAGGCAAGGAAAAAGGTATGAGAACCACATCACGTGGACAGAGGACTCAGCTGATTATCGGGGTTGACCAGTCTGCGCCCGGATTCAGAGAGATCATTTGCCAGGGAATGGTTCTCGTCTGGTGGGCTTGTGAATTTTCAACCTGTTGACACTCTGACACTTCTGTTGCCAGGACCGATCTGGACAGGGATCGGGCCTAACGTGATCACCCCCGCCAGCGGATGCGGGACACAAACGCGCGGGATCGCATCATGCCGGCTCTCCCATTGGGAGCGACACTGTGAAGGCGACACACACCATGATCGTCAACACCCGGCCCAAGCGCCGGAGGACCGGGCGTTCTCACCTGCCGCGCCTGGGCTCAGATCCATCGGCTCACATCGGAGGGCTTGGACAGCATCTGGACCCCACTGACCCACCAACGACACCACGCCCATATCCGTCTCTCGGCCCACAACAGGCGCAGGCCTCGCGCCAAGAGCACCTGATTCGCCAAATGCAACCCATCAGAACCCAACCAGGAACCCAACCCAACCATCGGGGAATCACTCCCTTGCCCGACTGACCGATGTACCTGATCAAGCACGAGATTAGAAATAGATGTCAGGGTCGCCGCAAGAACGGTGGCTCCGCCAGCCACACCGAATCCACCTGCCGCAATCGCGCGCCCACCAAGTAGAGCTAAACCCGCATTGGTCGCGACAATTCCAGAATAGCCCATGAGACCGCCGCCCCATGTTCCCAAGGCCACGACGAGGCCTGTCACCATCCCACATGTGAAAAAGACAAATGCGCCTGCAGCGAACGCAAAAGCAAACACCCAGGATATGGAGTTATCGGTAAGATAGATTGATTCGAACGATGCCGTTTCATGCGACGGGAGCACGTCCAGAAAATGCGCTTGAACGATCAGGTCTTCCAGGGGATTATTGCACCATGCTTAATTGTCAGAATACGGCATCTTCTGCCGTGACATGATTCTCGACAATTGTAGGATCTGCAGAATTTGTTCCTCAAGATCTCCAATCAGGAGCTGAATATTTCTCTTTCTTGCCTCCATTGTGAGAATTCTCAGATCAAGTGCCCGTATCACTTGAGAAACAGAAAAGACGGGGATTGTCCTGTCGTCGTTCAGGCCGGATGCCTTTCTGAATTCCACGAGCGTGTCCATGTCGGCCCGAAACCTATCCAACGGCAAGAAGACCGCTGAGTACTCCTTGGCCTCAATTGCAAAGATCTTGCCATGATGCTGAAGAACGAGATCAATATCAGTAAGGTTCTTTTTGCCTGGATCATCGAATTTCTGTCCTATTCCACGAACCTTGAAGCCATTTTTGACGGCGGTTTGAGCAATGTTGAGTTCATTCAAATGTCCGATTGCTGCGCTTGGATTGTTCCTGCACACTTTTCGTAGGTTCGCGCAAAAACGGGAACACCGCTTAAGCGGGTAAACATCTTGTTGGCATCAACGTCTGAAATCTTCTCCTGGTCAACAGCAATTCGTATCCAGGCAAGTTCCGGCACATGATCGGGCAGTTTCTTGTCACTCAGTATTTTGCCGACACTCTTGATCCCACCAGGTTCAGTGGCAATTCTGGAAAGATGTGCAAGGTCATCGTCAGACGGCAACAGGTGCAAAATTGTCTTAACTGCTCCAGGAACAGACGTCCGAGTTTCGTATCGCTCAGCTGAGGCGAAGGCAAAGAACTGATGCCAGAATGACTGTGTTGAAAGATTTGCTCAAGAATGTATCGAAAATTGAGGGACTTGCCTGAAATTGGGAGGTCGCATTAACTTTACTCATCCAATTCGTATAAGAAGCTAAGCATCATGTGCAACCTGTATTCCAACATGACGACTCTTGAAGAGATGGCACGTCTGTTTTCTGCCCGGCCCTTATGTGATTCAGAAACACTTGCACCACAACCTGCTGTGTTCCCGCGCAACCCGGCGGCAACCATCGTGATGAGTGAAACCGGCACACGGGAAGTCCGCAGGCAGAACTGGGGATTCCTGTTGCCGCAAGTGTCAAAACGAACCGGCCGCCCGATCAAGCCGAAAGCGGTCACGAATGCACGCAGCGAGACAATCAGAACATCAGCGTTCTGGCGCGACAGTTTCAGGCACCGGAGGTGTCTGGTCCCATCAACCGCCTATTGCGAATCCAAAGGGCGCAACCCGGCGATTTATCACTGGTTTGGTATCTCTGGCCCCCACAGGAAAAGGAAACCATTTGCCTTCGCCGGCATCTGGCAGACATCTGCGAATGATGGACAGGACATATTCGCCATTGCCACAACACCACCCAACGACTTTGCCGTACGGTTTCACCACCGTATGCCACTCATCCTTGAATTACAGGATTATGAGCAATGGCTGACCGGCACCGAAATGGAAGCTGCCGAACTCCTGAAACCGTTCGACCCAAATGCCATGTTCGTTATCGCCAAAGGTGCAAATCTCAGGGTCTGTCCCGAAGAAGCGATTTTGACTGAATGAGATAAATGGGCACCCCTCGCCTTCGTCAATATCGGTCGATCGCCTCTGCAATAACCTGCAGATGACACCCCTTTCCTGCATCACAACCCACACACGATTCTGCCAATCTCCTCATCTATGTCATGATCAGATCTGTCCTTTCGACACGGGATCCTACTGTTTGAGCCTGCAAATCCACACCCTGCCGCAACTGACGTCAAATGAATGATGCTGGTCTCGGATATTGACAGCGAGATCAAGACCAGCGGCTACAGCCCCCTGAACAAACAGCAGGCCATATTCTCTCCCTGCCGCGCCGCGCGCTGGATGCACAAGTCTGGGGCACGCCTGTTCAACGGGCCATGCGGCTTTCCAGAACCAGGCATCAATGACTTGCGAATTCCGTGGTTTACCGCAAGGATGTCGTGATGGAACATTGTGAAAATTGAAGTGTTGACGACTTATCTGACCCCAATCTGGAGAGAATAATGTACAAATTGTTGGTGCTGGCTGGCGATGGGATCGGCCCTGAGGTCATGGCCGAAGTGGAAAAAGTCATTACCTGGTTTGACCAGAAGGACGGAATCGCTTTCGATGTGTCACAGGATCTGGTGGGCGGTGCGGCTTTTGATGTGCATTCGACCCCTCTGCATGATGACACGCTGGAGCGGGCTCGACACGCTGACGCGATCCTGTTGGGCGCGGTTGGTGCACCAAAATATGACAATCTGGACTTTAGCGTGAAGCCCGAACGCGGCCTGCTGCGATTGCGCAAAGAGTTGGATCTGTTTGCCAATCTTCGCCCGGCCGTCTGTTTTGACGCCCTCGCCGATTTTTCTTCGTTGAAACGCGAGGTGGTTGCGGGACTCGACATCATGATCGTCCGTGAACTCACCTCAGGGGTCTATTTTGGAGAACCGCGCGGGATTGAAGATGATGGCCAAGGGGGACGCATTGGAATCAATACGCAAAGGTATACATCCGAGGAAATACGACGTGTCGCACGCGCTGCCTTCGTGCTTGCGGGCAAGCGTGGTGGCAAGCTCTGCTCGATGGAGAAAGCCAATGTGATGGAATCAGGTGTGCTGTGGCGCGAGGAAGTACAGCAGATTGGCGATACGGAATTTCCAGAGATTGAACTTTCGCATATGTACGCTGATGCAGGCGCGATGCAGCTGGTGCGTGAACCGCGTCAGTTTGATGTCATTGTGACAGACAACCTGTTTGGCGATCTCTTGTCAGATGCCGCCGCCATGCTGACCGGATCTCTTGGCATGTTGCCATCTGCGTCCCTGGGTGCCATGGGAGAACAAGGCAGGCCGAAAGCGCTTTATGAACCCGTTCATGGGTCGGCACCGGACATCGCCGGTCAGGGTCAGGCCAATCCCTGCGCCGCCATTCTCTCTTTTGCCATGGCCCTGCGCTACTCCTTTGATCTTGCTGACGCTGCTCAGAGATTGGAATCTGCGGTCGCGAAAACTCTCGAAGATGGTCTTCGCACGCCTGATCTCCTGCAGAATCCCGGAGCCCACCCAGCAACCACATGCGAAGTTGGAGACGCGGTGGTCGCACGACTTGAAGCGGCAGGGTAAGGGTTGTGCGACGATTAGCCCATCAACCACCACCTCCTCTTTTATTGATTTCTGATTCGGAGACATATGAGTGGGGGAGGGGGTGCGTCAGGGAGTGATTGACGCTGTATATCTTGTAGACACGCACTGATCCGATATCATAATGACGATCCGCATAGGTTTATGTATGGGTATGCCGCTGACAAACCAAACAGGTCGTTGATCATGAACACCACCCCAAGCAATCTGGAAGGCAGACTAGAAGACGAACTTCGTAAACTCCAGGATTTGCCAACTCCCGTCAGCAGTTGGCATGTGAAAACGGGGGCCGATTCGACCAACGACCCTGCCGTTTGGGTCTGGGCGATGCTGAAAGACGATGACGTTGAATTCGCCAAAAGATCGCGTCTTCGCTCAATAATTCGCGACCTTGTCGAAAAGAAAACCAATTCTTCGAGGCTCGTCTATATTCGTTTTCGTGGCGCGTCCGAAGTCGAAATATCGGCATGAGCCTGCACAAAGATCTGCTGAAGCAAGCGTCTCTTCTTGCCCGCAAGGAACCTAAAAAACCTCTCTAAGCCAGCCTTCGCCGCGCGGTGTCAGCTTCCTATGACACCATCTTTCATCTTCTGGTTGACGAAGCGACAAGGCTTATGCTGAAAGGCCATGATCGAGCCCCTCTACGTGACAATCTTGCACGTGCCTTTCATCACGCGACAATGAAGCAAACCGCTGTGGCCTTCACGAAGGGAACCCTCCCTCCAAAGCTTGTCATCGGCGCAAACAACCAAGTGCTTCAAAGACCCCTCATCGCCGTTGCGGAAACCTTCGTCCAGCTTCAGGAAGCCCGCCACGCGGCAGATTATGATCGCTCACTGCGCTTCACACGACAGGAAGTGCTTGATCTTATCGATCTCACAGAGCAGGCATTTCAGGACTGGAAGCAGATCCACAATAGCCTCCAGGCCGATACTTTCCTGATCGGGCTTCTCACCTACAGACATATGCAGGGATAGGTGAACAACTTGCGCCGTTGCAGAAGAAAAAGCGCCCTGTGTTGATCACAAAATTGCGGTCAGGGAGTTGAGCAGACGGACGACCGGAGTTCAAGCTCCTGTGGCACGTTAACCAACCTGAATGGATTGGTTCACGAATTTATGCTGTATCATGTTCAAGATAGTGTGCGTAGGTTTTGGCGATACCTTCTTCTAGAGTGTATTGAGGCGACCATCCAAAGACCGATTGGCGGGTGATGTCGAGCAGTTTTGACTTCATCCCGACAGGGCACTCTAAATTATGAACAAAACTCCCTGTCCATCCGATCACCCTTGCCGCTGCAGCATAGTATTCATTGATGGTGCGGTCAGCACCAACCCCGAGATTCATCACTTCGGGAAGGCGATCAAATTGCTCCACCGCAGCCCAAATTCCGTCCGCGACATCTTCTGCATACATGAACTCTCGCCGCGCCGTGCCATCGCCCCAGATCTCCACCTCCTCATCGCCAGCCATCAAGGCCCCGTGGATCTTGGCGATGGCCGCTGGCAACATATGTGATCCATTGGCACTGAAATCATCCCAAGGTCCGTAGAGATTGCAGGGGATCAGGGTCTTGTAACTGAGTGCAGGATTCTGCCGCGAGATATAGTACCCCATTCGCATGACAAGAATCTTGGCGAGGGCGTAACCCTCATTGGTTGACTCGCACGGACCGGTGAGAATCTGGTCCTCCCGTAGAGGATTTTGTGCCCTTGCAGGGTAGAAACAACTCGAGGCGAGATTGATCAGACGCGGTACATTTGCGCGCCATGCGGCCATCAGCACATTCCGCCCGATCCGCATGTTGACATCCATGAAATTCAATGGATCTTCCATATTCGCACGGATTCCGCCAACTTTGCCTGCGGCGTGGATGACGATCTCAGGACACGCACCGGCCACCCATGCGGACACTTCATCTTCGTCCAGAAGGTCAAGTTCTGATCGGGGCGGTGCCATGACATCGTGGGAACCTGCCCGCACATGAGCCTGCAAATTCCGACCGACCATGCCGGTTCCTCCGGTCATCCAGACCCTAGCCATGGCGGGTGCGATGCTCCGCTTCTCGTGTGATGACGTCAAGATCACTCTTCACCATCTCGTCCGCCACCTCTTCAATCGAAATTCTTGCCTCCCATCCCAATTCCCGTCTGGCTTTTGAGGGATCACCCACCAGATGATCAACTTCTGTGGGACGGAAATAGCGCGGATCAACGCGCACCAGACAACGGCCATCAGGATCAACACCAACCTCATTGAGACATCCCCGATGGTGCCACTTCAGAGAAATTCCGACACTGCGAAAGGCGATTTCCACAAAAGTGCGCACGGTTTCGGTCCTGCCAGTGGCAAGTATCCAGTCACTTGCCTGATCATGCTGAAGGATTCTCCACATGCCTTCGACATAGTCCCGCGCATGTCCCCAATCACGTTTGGCATCAAGATTTCCGAGAAAGAGTGTTTCTTGCAACCCCAGTTTGATTGCGGCGGCGGCACGCGTGATCTTGCGCGTGACAAAGGTTTCTCCCCGCAACGGACTCTCATGATTGAAAAGAATACCGTTTGCGGCATAGATGCCGTAAGCCTCGCGATAATTCACCGTGATCCAATAGGCGTAGAGCTTTGCTGCAGCATAAGGAGAACGCGGATAAAACGGGGTGGTTTCCCGCTGAGGCGTTTCAGTTGTCAGACCGAAAAGTTCAGATGTCGAAGCCTGATAAAATCTCGTACGGTCGGTCAAATCGAGTATTCGCAGAGCCTCGAGTATCCGCAATGTGCCCACAGCATCGGCGTTGGCGGTATATTCGGGTGTCTCAAAACTCACCTTGACATGGCTCTGTGCCGCCAAATTGTAAATTTCATCAGGCTGAACTTCCTGAACAACCCTGATCAGGTTGGAGCTATCGGTCATATCTCCATAATGCAGATGAAACCGCCCGCCTTCCTCATGCGGGTCTTGAACCAGATGATCGATTCTCTGCGTATTGAACGATGACGCACGACGTTTCAGCCCGTGCACTTCATAACCCTTGTGCAACAGCAGTTCTGAAAGATATGCGCCGTCCTGACCGGTGGTGCCTGTAATCAATGCCCGTTTCATACTCAACTGCTCATGCTCCTCGTTCATACCACGATATCCAGCTGGCCAATCTTATACTTGAAGATACGCCTGCCACGCCAGATTGTTCGGCAAGGAGTTTTTGATCCAATCATTCTCGCACATTCCGGGTTCGGTTGGTTTGACGTGAATGAAAATGGCTGCAGATCGGTTGACAGTATCAGTCTCAACCGCAGCAACACCGTATCCGAGCTCATGATCATCCAAAGTTACTGACTGTATCGCCATTGGCAAAGACATGAACACGAATGGCTTCCATCGCCCAAGACACTCGATAGACAGGCCATTCTTCGACGAATTGGAGAGTCCCGCAAAGTGTGGGGCAATTCAGGCCGCCATTCGGGTTTCTGCGTGGGTTGCCAGGCCGGGATACCAGTGTTCGAATGTGTCACGCAGGGTGTCAGATCATCGGGCTGATCCCGAGAAGACGAACCTTCAACTGATCAATCTGCGGGGCATCCGACATGCATGACGTCTGGCACCCGCACAGATCACATGCAACGGCCCCACACTTTGCGGGACTCTCTAAAAATGGTGATCTCGTTTCCCAGCCATTTCCAAAAATTTTCGTAACTGTTCAGGTTCTATTCTGGCGGCTTCCCGCCTGGCAGGTGGCTCAGTCTGCCTGGGTCGGCAGTTGCGTGACGAGCTGCTCGACCCGTTCTTCTGGCGGGGTCCGCAGGGTCTCCAGAAGGTTCCGTCCCTGTTTCCGGGCCGTGTCCAGCATGGTCCGCAGTGCCGCGTGGTTCCGGGCTCCCGCCTCGCTGCGGAAGCTGCCGGAGATCTTCTGTTGCACCTTGAGGGGTCGCAGCGCCCGCTCGGCTGCGTTGTTGGTCGCGGGAACCGCGGGGTCGCGGGTGAACCGCAGCACGCCGTCCCGGTTGTCCCGCAGCCGCAGGGCCAGGTTGTGGCCCCGCCGTCGCTTCCGCCGGCCCCGGCGCCCTTTCGCGGGCGGCGGGGGTCGGGCCTCGTGCGTGGCGATGCCCGCGGTCACGATGCCATCGTAACGGCGGCCGATGAGGTCCGTCAGGCGTTCCGGAAGGGGCTTTCCGTCCGACAGGTTGACGGCGTGGACAGCGCGGCGCAGAGCGAGGGCACCGTCCCGGCAATGTTGAAATACGGCCGCCAGTGGTCATGCACCGCGATCCCGGTCGCGTCCCTCATGACGTCGCCGCGGGCCGTACTGCACCGGCGCCGTCACCCCTTCGGGAAAAGCTGCGCGGGTTGTCACGCCGCAGGCGGGACAGACGCACCGGTGCGCCCGGTGTTCGGTCACGCGGCCCGCGAAAACAGGAGACAGGCGAATGGGCAGGAAATCGACACGGCAGGAGATCGCGCTTTCGGACGAGGCGCGCGCGCCTCGAAGACGTCATCAGCAATCCGCGGAGCCTTCAGAAGCCTGTCTGGCGGGCCCGGATCGTCCTGGAGCTCGGATCGGGATGCGGGCTGGCCGAAACCCTGCGGCGGACGGGCCTGTCGAAGCCGACGGTCTGGCGCTGGTGGGACCGGGTGAAGGCCGTGGTCGCGCTGGCGATGTCGCCGCCCCCGGAGCACGCCCGGCCTACCCATTACCCATAAGTATTGTCTGGCTAGCTGATTTGCTTCCGCACTTCGCTGTC
>JAPOTI010000021.1 GCA_026709265.1 Paracoccaceae bacterium
GGGATTTACCTGATGGCCGGCGTGGTGGCCGCACGATAATTGTCAACGGGCCTTAATCTTACTCGGGTCCGAATCGACAAATTTGCCAATATCTGCAGGGCGTTCCCGCCCGAAACGCTCCAGTTCCGCATTATACTTGCCAATCATTCTCCGAGTATTGGCTTCCAGTGCCTTGTCCGAGAAATTGCAACACCAAGCATCACGTGTTGTTTCTACACCTCGTGAATATAAATCAAACAGCTGCAACTCAGCTGCATGGGACTTGTCCTTGCTGCCGAGTCTCGTGTAGCGGGTGAAGCGCGGATCTCGCTGATCCAGCCAGTCACCGTACGCATCCGGCGTGATGTGCCGCCATCCGCCCGCTGTTGTGATGCCTTTGATGCTGCCAAACCAGGTGATCTTTTCCAGCTTTTGCTCCTGCGTCAAAGAATCGCCGATATCGTGGAACCGGATCCGCCTCTGCTCTCGATCATTTGGGTTCTTCACAAGAATGGCGATGGCGCAGCCGGTCATGCTCCCTTGTCCAAAAATGTTGTCGCCTTCACCGGCACGCCCACCGCTGAGCATATTCTTGCGGATATCACCCCGCAGATGGAAAACATGAATAGAACTGAATTCATCCGCCAGGCATTTGCGTATCCCATCACCGAAGCTGCGCTCCAGCCAGGCGCTACCGGTGATGAACCCGATCACGCCGCTCGCGCCAATCCGGTCCGAGGCCCAGCGGATGGCACGAATATAGCTGTCGTAAAGTGCATTCTTGTTTGTGGCGTTTGATGCGTTGGCATAAGTCTCGCGGATCTTGGTATCTAAATCCGGATAGGGTTGGTTCTGCGCTGCATCATTCTCACTTCTCTGCCCAGCCGAATAGGGCGGGTTGCCGATGATGACACGAATATCAACGCTCTGCTGCCTCTCCCGGCGGTCGGAATTGGCCTTGAGGACATTGGCAAACAGATCCTCCTCGCTGGACTCGAAGGTGTCGCTGAGACAGATCCCGGTGAAGGGGGCTTCGACCTCATCATCAAGACCGACAACCTCACGGTAAGCCGCTTCGATGTTGACCGCGGCAATATAGTAGGCGAGCAGCACGATTTCGTTGGCATGCAGTTCACTCTGGTAGGTGCATGCAAGGTCAGCAGGTTTGATAAGACCGGACTGGAGCAGCCGCACCGGGAAGGTTCCCGTCCCCGTGAAAGGGTCAAGGATGTGCACGCCTTCGGTGCCGAGTGTCTGGCCAAATTCCTCCCTGAGGACATCATTGACGGAATGGATAATAAAATCCACCACCTCGACGGGCGTGTAGACGATGCCAAGCTGCTGCGCTGTCTTCGGGAAGGCCCTCCGGAAGAATTTGTCATAGAGTTCGACCGCCAGTTTCTGTTTTTCCGCCGCGCTGTTTGCCGCCGCGGCGCGGCGCTGAACACTGGCGTAGAATTCCTCCAGACCTTCGGTCTCGCTGCCGGCCCCTGCCGGCCGCAGCACCCCGAGCAGCATTTCAAGTCCCCGGCTGACCGGATTGCGCTCAACGAAACGTGCGCGCCCGAACAGGGCATCAAAGACAGGCCTGGTAATCATATGCTGAGCCAGCATCTCGATTGCGTCGTCTTCTGTCACACCTTCATTGAGATCATCGCGCAACTCTTTCACGAAGTCCGTAAACAGATCGCAGGCAGCTGGCTCGGCATTCACCAATGCACGGATACGGGCGATCTGGGCCTTGGCAATATCGGCAACGTCTTCAGCCCACTCTTCCCAGTATCTCCGGTTGCCACATCTCTCGACAATCTTGGCCTGGATCGCGGTCGGGAGATCGAACTCGAATGGCATCGGGTCAGAGGGGTCTGGAGAAGGAGGTGGCGGCGGGTCAGGGGGTGAGACGGAACCTGTGGTGGGCGGAGTCCAGTCCGAAAGTGAAATGATACTCAACCGCTCGTCGGGCCTGCGCCCGGCTTCGATCAGATTGATCAGTGCCTCAAAACGCTCGTCATGCGAGCGGATGGCATTCAGCACCTGCCAGACAACACGAAAGGTGTTGTTGTTGTCCAGCGCCGCTTCCGGGCTGCTGTCGGCCGGGATCACCACGGGCAGGATCACATAGCCCATCGCCTTACCCGGGGTTTTGCGCATCACCCGCCCCACGGCCTGCACAACCTCAATCTGGCTCTTGCGCGGGTGCATGAAGAGAATCGCATCGAGCGAGGGGATATCGACCCCTTCGGCGAGGCAACGGACATTACTCAGTACACGACATTCTTCCGGGCCTGCCGCCCTGAGCCAGTCAAGCCGCGCGGTGCGGCTCAGCGCGTTGAACGTGCCGTCCACATGTCGGGCCTCGAGAACGACATCAGGGAGAGTTGTCGTCCTATCAGGTGTTTCAAATACATCCGTTTTGGCTATGCCTGCGAATAACCCCGCGACCCGTTGTGATGATCGGATATCACGGCAATATGCGATCGCGCACTGCATCGGTGCCTGATCGTCCTCAGGGAACTGATCCTGGTCCTGCTTGGTCAGGGCACGCACGCAGCCAACAAGTTTACCTGCATCATCCATCTGCAATGTGTCATTCGGAGCCGTATTGGCGGCACGCGCCGCAATGTTCGCCGGGACGGTCAGCACGATCACCTTGTAATCGGACAGCAGATCACGCTCGACGGCAGCACCAAATCCGATCTCATAAAGAACTGGCCCATAGATCACCGTATCCTCCATCGAGCACAGGGTCCCCGCGAGATTCCCGGCCCGGGTGCGTGCCTGCTGCGCGTAGACTTTTGGTGTCGCCGTCATATAGAGCCGCCGATCGGCGCGGATATGCTCCTGATCGTGGATCATCACGAAATGCGAATCCTCAGTGTCGGCAAGACCTTTTGCGCCTGCAGTCCGATGGGCCTCATCGCAGATGGCCAAATCAAAATCGGCCAATCCATGAATGTGCTGCGCATCCCTGATCTTTGGCAGCGAATGATAGGTGGCAAAGATCACGGTCATCGCGGCCGGGTCGCGCTGCGCTGCGACAACCGCGACACGTGCAGCATTGGTGGTAGCGGGCAAGGCCAGATCATGGGCCTCCATGTCGATGCGGTCGTCTTGACGGAGACGCTTGCGGCCAACTTGGGCATCCGAGCAAACAGCAAAGGCGCGCAGATTCAATCTGGCATCACCAGCCCACGCGTGAACCATTTGTTCCATCAATGCCAGACTCGGGACGAGACAGAGAACCGTCCTGCCTTGGCCGGCCAACTCCTCGGCAATGCGCAGACTGGTGAGCGTCTTGCCGGTGCCACAAGCCATGATCAGCTTGCCGCGCGTATCTGTGGCACGAAGACACGCGACGGCCGCCTGGAAGGCTTCTTCCTGATGGGGACGGAGCGCCTTCGGCTGATCCAGCCTTTCAGGTATGCCATATGCATCGGCGGCAGCGAAGGATTCCCAGTCAAGGGGCGAGTTGCGCAAATCCTGGAGTCCAATACGACTGACCGGGAATGCCGTCTGTTTGCGGAGCGTATCCTCGGCAGTCGTGCTGAAATCCGTGTCGGTGGTGTCGATGATGAGACGACGGGCGAACGCACCCGTACCCGATTCTGCGAGAAATGAATCAATCCCGCTTTTCGGGATTTTCACCCCTTTGCGATAGAATTTACATTGTATGGCACAATATGCAGGCGAACCGTCGGGGCCGATCTGGCCCCGCAAGGTGGCGACAAGGTCTATTCCAGCATCGGATGTCGAATCTTCATGTTCCTGAGCCCATTTCTCATAAGGAACCGGATCGCGGTATGTTTGCTGCATCACCGGATCATGTTCAATGAATGCAATGCAGAGTCGCTCGAATGCGGTTCCCTTGATACGCTCCACGTTGTAGCCAGCGGAGACGGCGTGCTGACGCCACCTCTCCAGAATCTTGTCAATCATTCGGAGAGTCACGCAATGTGTGGGACAATTTAGCCGCCATTCTGGTTTCAGAACCTGTTGTCAGAGATCATAACTTCCTGAACGTCAAAATCGTTTCCGTTCTCATCCTCTGCGAGAGTCTGCTCTCAGTCTTAACAGGAAGGTAACGACGGTTTTCAGGCAGCGATCTGACAATTTCGTCCAAGATCTCCAAGCCTGATTGCTTGGCTGCCGCGACAACTGCGGATGAGTTATTGATGAAAACTCCCTTGAGACAGGAGTTTCCAATCACATATGTGGCGATCGCTCCGGTCTTGAGAACGCGGGCAGCCTCAGAAAGTGCCTTGGAGAGGTCAATGGCATATCGATCAATCATTGCCTGATGCCTCGGGGACAATTCAGAAATATCGCCGAATGCCGCTACAACTGTTTCGGCGGTTCGATCTCTTGGATTTCGTGCCTTCTCAGCACCGATTGAGTTGGAACGTATGCCACGAAGTTGGCTTATGGAATAACCTAACCAAACAAGTCCGAGCTTATGCCCTCGCATATAGTCAATTGCGTTGAGATAGGGCGGTGACGTGACAATCAAATCAAATTGTTCGCTCTCGAATTCAAGCTTTCTGGCATCGCCCAGTCGAACCTGAGCACTGCCTACTAAATTGGAGTTCGACAAACGACGCAACACTTGGTCCTTCGAGACCTTGAATCCTCCCATGACGTCATAATCCGATAATTCTGCTACCTTGTGCGGTCGGCTGTGAGAGGTATCCCGAGCAAGTGAAGCGCGTTGCTCCTTGGTCACGATAGTTCTGCTGAGAGCGACTCGAAGAACGTCAACATCGCTCGACTTTACATTTCGAGATAAATGCTCATGGTGATCATGCAGCACTGCAGACAGGCATCGCAACTGATCGCGTTGTTTCCTGCCAAACCAAAAGTCAACAAACCGTGTTGTCTCTGGATCGTCATCGATCCAGGGCAAGGTCAATTCTGAAGGATCTGCCGAGCAGGCGGCCGCCAACACTTCTGAAAACGCCTGTTCCACAGAAGAAACGTCAATCGGCGTGGTCCAGACTTTTGCCATCAAAACAGCGAGTGGATCCAGATCCCGGCCATAACCTTGGAGCCCAAGTTCCGAAGCATGACGGAGCGTCGTCCCGGATCCGGACATCGGATCCAGCACTTTACCGGTGCCAGAAATATTCCGGAGTGCGTTGAGCGCAAGTTCTGGAGCCATCCGAGCGGGGAACGGGTGTATAGGAAGGTTCATGAGGCACTTGAACCCATAGCGCCGGCAGATCCATGCATCTGCTCCAACTGGGATCTGATCGCGTCGGCAACTCTGTCAGGTGCTGCATTCACAATGATCTTTTCATTGTCAGTGACACCGATTAGATCCGGCACCAAGATTGCCAACCCCCTCACAAGGTCAAGGACGTCGGAGTTTTGTACTGTCACTGCGGCTAGTTCCTCTCTACAAGTATAAGAGATAAGTTCTGCACTCAAAACATCTGAGACCTTGCCCCTCAAACGATTAAGTGCTTCCAGGAAAATGTCGATTGTCAGCTTTCGAGTCGATTCTAGCTCAGCCCTTAAATTGCGAACCCAGTCCGAAACCGCATCAGGGTCGTGAAGTTCGAACATAGAGCGCAGGCAGTCCAGAGGAATTGCTCCCTGTTCAGCTGTGTATTCAAGCAATTTCCCGATGTCGGACGCTCGGACCGGCGTAATTCCTTGCTGTTCACAACGCGTTGCTGCTGCGCCGTCTTGAAAATCTGGAGCAACAACCAAAGCATAATCTGCCTCGTAGCGTTTTTGGTGCTCCTTAATTCCGTCGAGGCTAAGGTTTCCTGTCTTGGCTCGAGCATGCTTGGTGGATTTGGCGTCGAACGTGAACCTGTACAGTGGGGGCCGACGCTCGTGTTCCGATGGAGTGCGTGGCGTAGAATAAAGCACAGCTGACGCTATACCCTCAGGTTCTCCCGGACCGCCTTTTCTATCAACATGATAGCCCAGATACCGAAAAGCATCTGCAAGAACGGCTTCCATTTCCTCGGTGGTGCTACTTTTATGCTGAGTGGCCAACAGAATTTGAGCAATATGAACGCCAGATTGGCGGTCTTGCATGGCACGAATTCGCATCAGGCGATCTCTGTAATTCCGAATACCATCGAGTGTTTCCGGCATCACACCCGCTTCCAATGCGTAGATATCTGCTAGATAATTCACCATTGCGACAGAGCACATAAGTTTCTTTTCTGCCTTGGTCCGAGAATGTTCAGCCACAAATGGGTGTTTCTTGTTGATGACAATGGAGTTGTCAGAAAGTCGGAATTTCACAAATTCGTCGTCTTCATATTTCCCATATTTCACAGAGTTGAGAGCGTTCCTTATGTTGTCCGCGGTGTTTTCGTGCCATTCGTCTCTGCTCTTCTTGCGATCAGTGATATCGCTTTCATCGAAAAGACCGGGTAATTGTGGTCCAGTTTCGAGGGCTTCCAAGACAGCACTGCGCAGCGGAGCGAGCGAGACAACTCCAAGCGACTTGACCAAGACATCTCCGCCATCTGGCAACGCAGCGCGGTTATCACTGTCATATGCCGAACGAGCCTGATTAAAGCAGCGCCTTAAGAATGCCCTGAATACGCGCAAAGCACGTTCATCTTGAAACTGCTCACGATTGGTTGTGAGATACTTGTCCAGGCCATCAGCCCTTACCGCCATACGGAACCTTGACCATGCGGCATGGCTAAGGTTGTCAGCCCCAAAAGATGAATCATCTTGGTTGACCACTCGTCCTAGGACATTCACGAGAAATCCGTTTGAGAAACCTCGCTCTTCGGCTCTGCCCCCGCTTATCCTGTCCTGATACAGAGTAACCCTGCCAGTAACTTGACCGATCCCTGGAATGTCAATGAACTCGTGCTTTTTTTCACCGTGAGATTTTGTTCCTGTTTGGAACTCGACTTTATCCTCTTCTTTGCTGTCGTCCTCTTGGACCTTAAATTCTGTGAAACCGAGGTCAGAACCAATCTCCCACGACTTTTCAACCGCCGCGTCAAGTTTCGAGGAACGCAAAACTTCATCGTTAAGCCGAATGGTGATTTCGCTGCTCATCGGAAGAGCTGTTTCCAGCATTCGCTTCAGGCGGCCCGTTTTTAGATTTCTGCCTGTCGGCTTCAGTCCCGAAAGGATGACCAAAGTCCATGTGTCCGTGGATGGGGAAACCGGATCAGATACAAAAGATCCAAACTCATCAACTTCTAATTCACTTGGATTGGTATTTGACGGGCCGTCACTGATTAGACCCATCAACCCACCGCTTGGGTCCACCGAGGCAAGTGTTTTTGAGAGGTCCTCTTCTGTCAACTGGTACAGACCAAGGGTATGATCGCTTACGAGTTTGTTAGGATCAGCCTCATCATTGATCTTACCATAATCCATGGTGACACGGCGGATCCTTCCATCTTCGGCTTTGCAGATGTACGTCAGACGGTTTGCCAACACATATGTCGAGAGCTTACCGATGCCGAACTTGCCAACGACTCGGCGCCCATGCTGTATACGATGACTCTCTTTCGGTGAAAAAGCGATCTTCCAAAGCGTACGCAGACCTTCTTCGTCCATCGAGAATCCATTGTCCAATACCGTTAGCATCGCCGAGCGACCGGTGAGGTCAGCGGGAATCCTGACATCGACAAACGTGGCCCCAGCGTCCCAGCCATTTGAGATCAGCTCCTCAAAAGCCTTTTGCGGCGAGGAGTATAACTGTTCGCTGAATTGCTCCAGGAATCGAGGGCCAATCGCAACCGGTATCTGGCTTGTGGCCAAACCTACCGTTTCTGCAATCGCATAGGAATTTTGCGAAGCAGAGGCTTCGCTTTTTGGGTCGTTTGTGTCGGCTGATTTTTCGAGGTCGTCAGGTGTCACTTCAAATCATCTCGATCAATGTCTAGATGCTGCACTTGCATCGTAGAAATACCGCACGGCACGATAGCTTACAACAATTTACCCGCCAGCCACATCAGACATTCGAATAAAATCCGTGTTTTCGGCAAGACTGGGAAATCTGGGGGATGCGTCAATTGCCGTCCCCACCCGATCAACAAGAAACGCATTGTTGAATCGTGCCCGTGGCTTGTCTGATCATCAGCAAGGCAGACCTTTCTTATGCTGAAATTACAGGATAGTTGGTCCCAAACGGTTTTGGTGTGCATTGGTCAGAGAACGGCGGATGAATTCACAATGGATTGGGGTCGATTGGGGCACCTCAAATCTCCGTGCCTGGTCATTTGACGGCGACAATAATGTCATCGCTCAAGCCAGGGCGGCTTCGGGAATGACCCGCGTGAATGGATCAGAATTCGAGACCGTATTGCTGCAGATGACCGAAAACTGGTTGCCACAATCAGGGCGAATTGATGTGATTGTCTCTGGCATGGCCGGTGCACGACATGGCTGGGCAGAGGCTCCTTATCTGGCAGCACCGTGTGCACCATTCGCACCCGAAAAAAGTGTTTCACCGCAAGTCTCAGACCCGCGGATTGGGGTCACCATTCTGCCGGGCGTCAGAACCACATCACCATCCATCGATGTGATCCGCGGTGAAGAGACCCAGATTGCCGGTTATTTATGCCGTGAACCTGACTTTGACGGTATCATCTGCCTGCCCGGCACACATACAAAATGGGTGCACGTCTCCAATGGACTGATTGTCAGTTTTCGAACTTTCATGTCCGGTGAACTGTTTGACCTGTTGACCAATCAATCATCACTCAGCTGTTGCATTGCCAAAGCCGGTCACAATCAGGAGGCATTCAAGGAGGCTGTCGAAACCAGCATGAGTCAGCCGACTTCTCTGGTCGCCCGCTTGTTTGGTATTCGTGCCGAATCGCTGCTGGAGGGACTGTCGCCAGCAGATGCCCGATCTCGACTCTCCGGCCTTCTCATCGGTGCCGAACTGGCGTCCTGCAAACCCTTCTGGCTCGGGCGGCGGACGGTTGTCATTGGCGAAACGAAGATTGCCGAAGCCTATGCCCTGTCACTGGAGATGCAGAAGGTTGAGACCGAAATACTTGATGCCAGCGACGCCACAATTGCCGGACTCAGAGCTTTTCGCAACCAAACCACGGTTGAGGCGACTCAATAATTGCCCACAGGGACTATGGACAGCCACATGCGGACTGTTCTGCGGCAACAGGATCACATGCAGGTCGACTTGAAAATGCCTTGGTCGGTGTCGCTGTTACTTCACTGCGCCAAGTGTGAGCCCGGCAATAAAGTGGCGTTGCATCAGGAAGAACATCAGGACCGGAGGGAGCGCCGCAATAATCGATCCGGCACTCATCAGATGGTAGGCGGCGCGATATTGAGCGTTAAAACTTGTAATCCCGGCAGTCACAGGTTGTGTCTCAACGCCCTGGGTCAAGACCACGGCCCAGAAATAGTCATTCCAGATAAAGGTAAAAATCAGCACCGCGAGCGCCGCAATCGCAGGCTTCATCAACGGCAACACGACAAACCAGAAAATACGCAACTCGTTCACGCCTTCAACCCGTGCCGCCTCAATCAATTCAAAAGGCAGTGCCCTGATAAAGTTCCGCATGAATAATGTGCAGAAACCCGTCTGAAACGCGATATGAAACAACACCAGTCCGGTAATTGTATTGTAGAGGCCAAGCTGCAAGGTCAAATCACGAACCGGGACCATAAGGATCTGGAAGGGCACAAAATTGCCGGCGACAAACATGAAGAATATCACCAGATTGGCACGAAACCGGTAAATCCCGAGAGCAAACCCTGTCATGCAACTCAGAATCACCGCACCAATGACTGTTGGAACCGTGATCATCACCGAATTCAACAGGTAGCGCGGCATGTCGCTTTCGAAAAAGACCTTGCCGTAATTGGTGAATCCCTCGAAAGTCGACGGCCAACCCCAATAATTGCCTATGGTGAAGTCAGCGGCCGGTTTGATCGAAAAAATCGCGACTGCGATCAGCGGCAGAAGCCACATGATCAAGGCCACTGGAAGCAGCATCTGGTAGGTCAGCTGCCAGCTGCGTGATGTCCTTTCTATCGGCGTCGGGAACATTTCAGTAACCTTTTTCTTCGCGATACATCGACCATAGGAAATAGGCGATGAACACCAGCATGATCACAAACAGCGTGACAGCAATCGCCGCCCCATAGCCCATGCGGAAACCATATTCCGACAAGGCCACTTCGAACATGTAATAGGCAAGAACACGTGACGATCCAAAGGGGCCGCCCTGCGTCATCACCGCGATGAAATCAAAGGATCTGAGCGCACCAATGATCGTCACGACAAAAGCGATAAAGGTTGCAGGCCTGAGTTGCGGCACAATGACATACCACAACATCCGCGCACCCCTGGCGCCGTCCAGCCGACCGGCTTCTATCTGCTCTGGATCAACCGCATTGAGCCCAGTCAGATAAAGGATCATGCAATAGGCTGTCTGTGGCCAGAGGCCCGCTAAAATAATCCCGTAGGTGACAAGATTCTCATCCCCCAGAACATTGACCGGCCCCAGACCCACAACACCGAGTAACGAATTCAAAAGACCAAAGGTTGGATCATAGAACCAGGTAAAGACGAGACCGACAACAACCTGACTGATGACAAAGGGGAAGAAGAACAGAGATTTGTAGAGGCGGATACCGACCACCGTCTGGTTCAGGAACAAAGCGATGAACAATCCTGCCGGAATCGCAAGAAGATACAAAAGCAGCCAGAGCACATTATTCTTCAACGATACAAAGAACGCGTCACGATCGACAAATTCCCAATAGAGATATTCGTAGTTTTGCAACCCGACATATTCTTTGGGGCCCAGCCCATCCCACTCATACAGCGAAATATTGAACGACTGGAAAATGGGAAAAATCACATAGAACAAAAAGAACAGAACAACCGGTGTCAAAAAGAGCCACGGCGCCAAGGCAATCTGGTTGCGCCGCAGCCATGAACTCTGCCCGCCGACCGGTGACATATCGGTACGGGACATGAAATCCGACTCTATTCTCTCATTCTCAAATGTCCGGCAGGACACGCACTGTCCTGCCGGACATGATGTCAGTTAATTGTAGATTCGCTGACGTGCCCGCTCGAGCTTGGCCAGTATACGGTCAAGTTCATCCGGTTTGACCATGAATTCCTGAAAACCCTCCATTGAGACTTTTGCCATCTCAGCCGGTGCATCACGATCCCAGAACTGGGCGACACCGCCGGGTGAATTCGTCGACAGCATGGTAAATCCCTCCTTGAGGAACTTGTCATCATCAACCGACGATTTGGCATTGATCGGCAACTGGCCAAGGTTTTTGCCATTGTTGATTTCTGTCTGTTCATCTTCCGAAACAACGAATTTCAGGAAAGCGCGGGCCGCTTCCTTGTTCTCGGCATTCGCTGGAATGTGAAAGGTGTCAGTGGGCGCATCCTCCGCCAGTTCAACATCCGGATTGATGACCGGGAACTGGTAGAAGTCAATCTGATCGTCGGTCAACCCGGCATCGCGCATCGGGGCAACCGCAAAGTTACCCATCAGGTAATGGGCGGCTTCACCATTGACAATGAAAGGCAGTGCTTCCTGCCAGCTGTAAGTCTGGTGGTTGTCGATAAATCCACCCATATCGATCAGTTGGCGCCAGTTGGCAAACGTCTGCTTGACGCGATCATCTTCCCAACTGATCTCACCTGCCGCCAAAGACATATGGAAATCAAAGCCATTGGTGCGCATATTCAGATAGTCAAACCAACCACCTGCAGTCCACAGATATTTGGTTCCAATCGTGTAGCATTTGCGACCCGAATCGAGAATGGCCTGACAATTGGCCACAAACTCATCCCAGTCCGCCGCTTCACTGAGACCCAGTTCTTCATAGATATCTTTGCGATAATAGACGCCCCACTGATAGTAGGTATAGGGCACGCCCCATTGCTTGTCATCAATTGTCAGCGCGCCTTTCGTCGATGCCAGATTGGCGGCGATTTCCGGATCCTCCCAGAGGTCCGACACATCTTCAAACAAACCTGCCTCCACGTAGGGGCGCATCCGGTTTGCCGCATACCAGGTCGCAACGTCTGGTGGATTGGCAGTCAGAAAGTTACGAATCTGCGTCTTGTATTCTTCGCGATCAATCACAGTGACGTCGATTTCAAGACCCGGATGCATCTCCTGGAATCGCCCGATCATTGCTTCCATTGTCGCCCGTGGCGCCGGGTTTGAAGTGTCAAGAAAAATCTTCAGATTGCCGGTCAGCGAATGGCCATCGCTAAAGGCACCGCTTGATGTGAAGGCGGCTGTCGCAAGCGCCGCAAGAGACGCTTTCAAGGTGGAGCGCATTTTAGACCTCCTTATGGTGAAATGCTGCTTAAAAGTTGCACTATTTGGGATTGAGTTCCACATATTGACAATTCCTAGCGCATCTGGCATCTTCTGTCAATCATGAGTTTGTTGCAAAATAATCGTCCGCCCCAGAACGGAAATCAGGCGCTGAGCGGATCGCGATCACCTGGCGGAACTGTGGGCAAGGCGCTTGATCTGCTTGCGCTGACTGCAGAATTCAGGCGGCCTGTCCGTTTTTCTGAGCTCTGCGCGCGCAGTACTTATCCAAAGGCTACGGTCCACCGCCTCCTGCAGACCCTCACACGTCAGCGAATGCTGGCTTTCAATTCCGATGACCATACCTATTCCCTGGGTTTGCGCCTTGTTCGGCTTGCCCATGCTGCCTGGGAACAGGCATCTCTTGCCCCCGTCGCACGTCCTTTTATTGATGACCTGTCAAACAGCATCGGGGAAACAGTTCATTTGGCCCAGCTTGACAGCGGCCATGTGCTCTATGTTGACAAACGCAATGCTGCTGATCCCGTCGAGATGTTCAGTGAATCAGGGCGTATTGGACCCGCTTATTGCACGGGTGTCGGCAAAGCGATGCTGGCTTTTCTCAACAAATCAGAACTTGATGAAGCCTTGAGGGAGCAGTCGTTTCGGAAATTCACCAGCAATACAATTGTCGATGAAGCGGCACTGAGGCGGGAGCTTGCCACAATTCAGGGCCAAGGCTACGCGTGCGACAACGAGGAACACGAACCGGGTATCGTCTGTGTTGCGGCACCGATCCTCTCCCCCGCGCGACGCGTTCTCGGCGCTGTGTCGGTCACTGCAACCACCCGATTAAGCAACCTCGAAGAACTTTCGAAATTGACACCATGGGTAAAACGCACTGCAGACCTGATTGCCGAGGAAGCCGTGAGTTGGCAATATCCCGAGCAAACACCAACGGTACAGAGAGCTGGAGCAACTTGATATGTCTGGTGTCGCATTAGAAAAAGTGATCAAACGGTTTGGCGAGACTCAGGTCATCCACGGTGTTGACCTCCAGATCGAAGACGGGGAATTCTGTGTCTTTGTCGGCCCATCGGGATGCGGCAAATCAACGCTGCTGCGGATGGTCGCCGGACTGGAGGACACCACGGAAGGATCAATCACGATTGGCGGCCGCGATGTCACGCGCGCTGATCCGGC
Source organism: Paracoccaceae bacterium (assembly GCA_026709265.1). Classification (GTDB taxonomy): domain Bacteria; phylum Pseudomonadota; class Alphaproteobacteria; order Rhodobacterales; family Rhodobacteraceae; genus JAPOXR01. Next base: position 13,446 of record JAPOTI010000021.1, read on the forward strand.
TGATCGTGGCGTTGCGATGGTTTTTCAGACTTATGCACTTTATCCGCACATGACGGTCGAGGAAAACATGGGTTTTGGCCTGAAGATGACTGGCCACCCGAAAGCGGAAATTCGTCAGAAGGTCGACCGGGCTTCGAAGATTCTTCGACTCGACGAATATCTGAAACGCAAACCAAAAATGCTCTCCGGCGGTCAGCGGCAGCGGGTGGCGATTGGCCGTGCCATTGTGCGTGGGCCTGATGTCTTTCTCTTCGACGAACCCTTGTCAAACCTCGATGCTGAACTGCGGGTTGAAATGCGGGTTGAAATCTCGCGGTTACATGGTGAAATCGGCGCGACGATGATCTATGTCACGCATGATCAGGTCGAGGCCATGACCCTGGCCGACAAGATCGTCGTGTTGCGCGACGGGCGAATTGAGCAGGTCGGCGCACCGCTTGATCTCTACCGGGATCCCGACAACAGATTTGTCGCTGGTTTTATTGGTTCACCGTCGATGAATTTCTTTGCAGCCAGGACAACAGACGATGGTGTCGAAGCTCCGGGGATGGCGACCGCATTTGCACCAGATGTCAATTTGCCCCCAAAAGGGACATCAGTCGTTGTCGGGCTGCGTCCTGAGCATCTTGAAATCGACCCCGCGGGATCGACTCATAAGGTCGAACTCACCGAAGCCCTTGGCGGCGTTTCCTATGCTTACCTGCGCGCCGAAAATGGTGAAGAATTGATCGTCGAAGAACGCGGCGACGAGCGCACAACCGTTGGTTCCTCGGTTGGGATTGGTTTTGAACATCATCGCGCCATGATCTTCGATGGTGAAAAAGGGCTTCGGCTCCGCTGATTTCGTGCTCTCCCACCGGAAGAAATATCGCCAATATTACTTCATTGTCTTGCCGCGGCCACGGTTTCCGACCATTCAGCCGTTACCCGCTCTGTTGACAGAAACACTTGATTCGCAGGGTGTGGCCATCGCTCCGCGCGTCAGATTGAACAAGCTGTCGGCATCACGGGCCTGTCTCTTGTGCCAATCAAGCCCACAGGCTTTCCGCACGCGGTCGCCAAGACAGCAGATGATGTGGCCATGATCGGGTAATTCGCGGGCCTCACGGGTCAGGACTTCTGCAGTCCGCGGCGAATAAACAGGTAATATGCAGGGAACTGAACGCAATCGATCCGTTGCCTCACAGGTCAGGTGGAGTGAGTCCTGCTGGTAAACCGTCTCAGACCTCACTTTCATGCCAAGACCCCGAAGGCGGGCAGCGATATCGACAGCAACATGGCTGCCGCGAAACCAGACAAGCTTCCCGGATGGCCGCTTGCGCTCAAGTTCCGCAATCAGCGAGTCAGCGTTGCCGCCGGCGATCTCAACGTGAAACCCCTGATCACGCGCTGCGACCGCGGTGTTTGGACCCACGCACCAGGCAATTACTTCACGCCGGGGAGGTGCGACGGCACGAACGCCGTTTTCCGAGGTGAAAATAACGGTTTCGCCTGCGGCCGGTTCAAGGGGCGAGGCGATGATGACAATCCGCAGCAGCGGCGCAATCACAATCTGATCAGAAGCGGCTCCTGCGTCACGAAATCGCTGTGCCGTTTTCTCGGCAGCCTCTTGCGGTCGCGTCAGGATGATCGACCGCCCTCCTGTCCTTGTCGAATTGTTATTCATGTCGGCATCAGGTAACGGGGCAGAAAAACTCCTGCAAGTTTCATGGCAACTTTTCTTACCGTTCTGGGCATCGAAAGCAGTTGTGACGACACTGCAGCTGCAGTTGTCCAACGGGCGGCCGATGGAACAGCCGGGATTCGGTCTTCCATCGCACATGGTCAGAAGGATCTGCACCGCGATTACGGCGGAATCGTCCCGGAAATTGCGGCACGTGCGCATGCTGTCAGACTGGATAGCGTGACGCAACAGGCACTTGATACCGCAAAGACATCGCTGGATGACATTGACCTCATTGCGGTCACGGCTGGTCCGGGACTGATCGGTGGCCTGTTGGCAGGCGTGGCGTTTGCCAAAGGACTTGCCGCAGGTGCCGGCAAACCGTTTCTTGGGGTCAATCATTTGGTGGGCCATGCCTTGACAGCTCGCATGACTCATGGCGTCGCGTTTCCTTACCTGACCCTGCTCGCATCAGGAGGGCATTGTCAGTTCCTGGCGGTGCGTTCAGCGGACAGCTTCTTGCGGTTGGGTGGAACCATCGACGATGCCCCCGGTGAAGCATTCGACAAGTCGGCACGACTCATTGGGCTCGACCAGCCGGGAGGGCCGGCAATCGAGCAGTGCGCACGATGCGGCAACCCGAACCGTTTTGCTCTTCCCCGCCCACTTTCAGGGCGAAAGGGATGCAGCATGTCTTTCTCCGGACTGAAAACCGCCCTGCTCCAGGCACATACCAAAATTCAGGCCGAAGGCGATCCGACAGACAGTGATATCTCTGATCTGGCTGCCGGGTTTCAACAGGCTATCGTTGACATTTTTGTTGAGAAGTCGTGCGCCGCACTGGAAATGTATCATCAGGAAATGGGCGAGAAACCCAATGTTTTTGCGTTCTGCGGTGGCGTCGCCGCGAATCAGACCATACGCCAAAATCTGCAAACGCTGTGTGCGCACAGCAGCGTCGAATTCGTTGCTCCGCCCCTTCAATATTGTACGGACAATGCGGCCATGATTGCCTGGACAGGGGCCGAAATCTATCAGCCCGGACAAAGTTCCGGCTTTGATCTCAAGGCACGACCGCGATGGCCGTTGGATGAGCGCAACATTCCGCCGCTCCTCGGTTCAGGGCGGAAAGGGCCGAAATCGTGACGGCAAAAACAGAAATCGAGCCATCGGTCAGACCGGCAAACAGCCAAATCATGATCCTCCACGCACCAGCATGTTGTCATGCGACTCGATTCAGCCTTTTGGAATATTGAAGACTGAGCTCTGATTGAGTCATCAACAGGCAGTGCCGGACGTGCCGCCTGGGTATCGAATTTGCATTCGATGACATCGTCGAATACATTTCGCTACGCTGGGAATGGCTTCTTGCTGCATGTGTGGTCTTGTGATTTCCCCAGAGCTTTTTTCGTGTCAGCACAATAATTGGACGCGTACGCGGTGCAGGTAAACAGGATAGAATGGGGTGAAAATCCATGGCCTATTGGCTATTCAAATCAGAGCCGGGAGAATGGAGCTGGGACGATCAAGCGGCGTCGCAAGGCGGCGAAGAATGGGACGGGATCCGGAACTATCAGGCGCGAAACAATATGCGGCTGATGAAAATTGGTGATCTCGGTTTCTTCTACCATTCACAGACGGAGAAAGCCATTGTAGGCATCATCAAGGTCTCCGCAGAAATTCACCCTGACAGCACTTCCGACGATCCCAGATGGGAATGTGTCGATGTTCAGGCAGTGGCGGCGATGCCACAACCGGTCACTCTGGCGCAATGCAAATCCGAGCCGCGCCTTAAAGATATGGTTCTGGTCAACAATACGCGGCTATCCGTACAACCTGTCACAGCGGATGAATGGGCCATCATCTGCGAGATGGGCGACTATCAAAACAACCCGGACTGAGGCTCGTCGACATTCATCGTGCGGCCACCACGCCCGCCGCCCGGCGAATCCCTGCTGCAAAGTTCTTGATCGTTTTGCCGAACCGCATCGTAATGCGCGGAATTCCTTGATATTGGCAACGACATTCTCGATCCGGTGCCATTTCCTGTCCGTGTTACGGCCACAATCGCTTGGCGGCTTCGGTGATCTCACCACCGCCACGTCGCGCAAGGCCCGCCAGTCGGCGTCACAGACTGTGTCACCAATCCACATCTCAGATATCATATCGTCCAAGAGCTCAGGGACAGTCATCAGGCCAGGAGTCGGGGCGGGCCGAACACCCAACCGAATCCGAATCCCCGATCGCCGCGGGGGTACGACAACCTTGCGGGTCAGACTCTCCCGTTAAGCGTCCGATCCCGTCGGGCCAGATCCCCCTGTTTCGCTCCAGAGGCCTGCGGGGGCATGAGCGTGCCATGTGGTCAGACCGTCCTCAAAGCGTTGGCGGAAATGATCCCTGATTCCCTGTGGCTTGGCGGCGTGGATCGCAAAACACACTCATCGGCAGATCACAATATTCCTAATATCGCCATGGGTGAACCGCCCGTCCTGTTCCCCATGGCGCGCGTAGGCTGTGGTATCAAGATCAAGAACGGCCTCCACTGCCCGACCCGCGAACGACAGTCATGCACCCATCATGCCGGACAGCGAAAGCCTTGGAAACAGCCACCTGGCCGATCAAACAGGTTCAACTGTTCCTCAGCATGACCGAAACGCAAAACACCGCTTTAGAAGTGAGCCCCGTGGAAAATCGACATCAATCCGCCCCTGCGCGAGGTCTTGAGGCGTTTGACAGGAGAGTTTCCGGGAATGACAGTCTGTTGCCATGAGGAAGTCTGACTTTTGACTGTTCAAGTGATGTGTTTCAACAACTTCAAGTCGGTTCTCCCCGCCTCCATCACTGTGAACACGCGGAGGGAGAGGCCAGTTGCAGACTTTGCCCAATCGCCTTGAGACGCCTGAATCGGACGACGTCTTCGACCTGAGAGACATCCCTGCGCACGATAAGTGGACCGGGCAATCCGGGCGGGGGCAGAGCTGGACAGTCTACTGCGGTTCGTCTCTTTCCGTGCTTCAGAAGATGCCGGACACGCGCATCCATTGCGTTGTGACGTCCCCTCCCTATTTTTGGCTTCGTGATTACGGCGTTGAGGGGCAGATTGGCCTGGAAGAGCGTGTTGATGAGTATATTGATGCGATCACAGACATTATGAATGAAGTCCGACGGGTGTTGCGCAGCGATGGCGTGGCCTTCTTCAATGTCGGTGACACTTTTTATTCGGGGAAAGGTCAATCCCAAGGAAAGGACGGAAAAAGCAAGAAGCGGAGATTTGGATTGCGGGCGGTCGATAAGAGTGGAGGTCTGGGCATTGGCTTGCAGCGAAAATCGCTGATCGGCATTCCCTGGCGTTTGGCAACGCGTTTTGTGGAAGCGGGTTGGGCCTTGCGTAGCGCGATCATCTGGCATCGCGTGAACCGGCTACCCGAACATGTTCGCGACCGACCCATCCGCAGTTACGAATTCGTTTTTCTTCTCGCCAAAGCCCGCAAATATTACTTTAACAAACAGTCTTTGTTAGACAAGACAATCGAGGAAGATATGTGGACAATTCCCGCACAACCACGGAAGGTTGGCGGTTTGGACACGGCGCCATTCCCCGACGAGTTGGTCAAGCGATGTTTGGACGCCGGATGTCCAAAGAATGGATCCGTGTTGGATCCATTCGTCGGAAGCGGGACAACTGTCCGCGTGGCCAATGCGATGGACAGGTCAGGGATCGGAATTGGTTTGAACCGTGAGTTCTGCGAGCATGCGGCAAAATCACTGCAAGCGAATGCCAAATGTTTCTAAGTGCGGAACTTGTAAATTGGTCGATTAACCAACTACGGAGAGAGTGTCATCCGTTTATTGGGATAACATTTTTAGCAGCAAAGAAAAAGGCAATTCCTGTTGGAGAGGCAATAAACATCAGCTTGGATCAACTCACCAAAGAGCATTTGATCAAACATCATCGCTTGGATGCGAATAGCGAGTTCTTTTTTCAGCCGTTCAATAGCAGAAGTTCATGGGTCGCCGCCGCCTATCCGTCTTCCGGCCTACAAGCAATAAATACCCGAACTTTTTCAAATGCTTTCATTCATACTCGGAAAACCCGCCGCTGGGGATGGCACAAAGAATATATTGACCGAATAGTTGACCGACTCGCGGAGATGTCGGCATTCCAGAGACCATCACTTGCGGCGTTGGCAATTTGGGTTGGCAAAGGGGAAAGTTGGAAACCGGCAGACACTATCGAAAATATGATTCGGAAGTTCCTAGATGATTTTGACATCAACGACCAGGAAATCGACAACCTCTTTGATAAAAATTCGTTGCCACCGCGCCAGCTATTGGTGCTGGACGAAAAAATACCTGACTTTAAGACACTTGCGTACGGTTATGGGTTCCCTCCAGATGCACCAAGTCAAATGGAAGGCACACTAACTGCCCTCCATCTGAAGGATATCGGCCCGGCCTCTAGCGCTCAACTCAGTTTTGGTGAACGATTGACGTTGATTGCCGGAGACAATGGCCTTGGAAAGTCTTTTTTGCTCGACATTGCATGGTGGGCATTGACCGGGACATGGGCAGGCCGTCCAGCCTATCCGTTCTCGGCCACACACCGAATCCTGCCGTATATGAAATATTGTATCAGAAATGCGACTGGACAGGAGTTGCTAGGCGAGAGTTCGTTCGATTGGTCACATTATGCCTGGAAGGAACCGGAAGGTGGGCCTTCTGTGGCGGCGTTGAGTATCTACACCAAGGTAGATGGATCTTTTGCAATAGCTGATGAAACTCGGGGGCAGTTGCAGGCAGGAGGGCCGAAACCGCTGAGTTTATTCTCCGAGAAAGAAGTGTGGGAAGGTAAGACCGGAGAAATCGAGGGGTTGATTCGTGACTGGGTAAGCTGGCAACAGTCAAGCGACCAAACCGCATTTGCGATGTTGGCTCGTGTGCTGGAACATCTGTCGCCGGAAGAAGATACGGGTAAATTGCTGCCTGGTGAGCCGGTACGTATTCCTGGTGATCCACGGCGGATTCCAACAATAGAGCAGGTCTACGGGAGTGTACCGGTCGTTTTCGCGTCAGCGGGCGTTCAGCGAATACTTCTCTTGACATACTTAATCATTTGGTTCTGGCAAGAACACCGGTTAGCAGCGAAGCAGGCTGGCGTAGAGCCAAAGCGGAAGATGGTGATTGTAGTGGATGAACTGGAAGCGCATTTGCATCCAAAGTGGCAGCGTCTCGTATTGCCCGGACTTATGTCGATCGGAAAGCTATTGAGTGACGATCTGGAGATTCAAGTCATCGCGGCAACGCACTCCCCAATGGTTCTAAGGCCCGTTGACAATTATCGTGCGGCCACCACGCCGGCCATCAGGTAAATCCC
>JAPOTI010000042.1 GCA_026709265.1 Paracoccaceae bacterium
TTCCGGGCCCGGCTCAAATCAGGACGCTTTGACAACGTGTGGGCCCAACGGACCCGCAGACGGCGACACGCCCAGGGCCACCTCTCGGCCAACGACAATCGCACGCCTCTCGCCAGAGCCGCCTGATGATTCGCCGAAAGCAACCGATCAGGAATCAATCGTGCACAAAACCCAGCCATAGGGGAATCACTCCCTGAGCAGGTCCACGGGCTTCAAACTGTAACGGGTGTCTGATAAACTTGTAGCTCAGGCCAAAAACACCATCTATACAGCCGGGCAACAGTGCTGTCATCATGTCCGCCGCAATGGAGTCACAGAATGGCTTTCGAAAATATCGTCGTGGAAATCACCGACCATGTCGGATTGATCCGACTGGACAGGCCAAACCAAAAAAACGCGCTCAACGAGGCCCTACGCAGCGAACTTGCAGTTGCACTTGATCAACTTGATCGCAATGAAGATGTCCGTTGTCTCGTTCTGACGGGCTCGGAATCCATATTTTCCGCCGGTGCCGACATTAAAGAAATGAAAGACCATGACTTCGTTGAGATGTTTCGGCAAGATCGTTTTGCGCCCGAGGCGCGGGCTTTCGAACAACTGCGCAAACCGATTATTGCCGCCGTTGCCGGGCACGCTCTCGGCGGCGGCTGTGAACTGGCCATGATGTGCGACATCATCATTGCTGCTGAAAATGCCTGTTTTGGTCAACCAGAAATCAATATCGGCATCATGGCAGGTTTGGGTGGAACCCAGCGACTGACCCGTGCAGTCGGCAAATCTAAATCAATGGAAATGCATTTGACCGGACGACGCATGGGAGCAGAGGAAGCCGCCAGTTCGGGTCTGGTGTCGCGTGTTGTCCCGCTCAAGGACTTGATGAAGGAAACGATGGAGCTTGCGGACAAGATCACCGAACAGTCGCCGCTCGCAGTGATTGCAGTGAAGGAGGCTGTCAATAGCGCTCAGGAAATGTCCTTGCGTGATGGCCTTCTCTTTGAGCGCCGCCTGTTTCATGCCCTCTTCTCAACCGAGGATAAGAATGAAGGTATGGACGCATTTGTTGATCGACGTGAGCCGCGTTTTCGTGGCTGTTGACATCAAATCGCCTCCTGACTCTTCTCACGATGGAAACGAGAAACGGTTTGACTCCGCCGTGACTTGAATTTAATGCCGCCGACTTCCGGCAATGCACAGACTTCAGGGTGAATCATATGGCCAACACACGCCAGGCACGCAAACGCATCAAACAGGCACTTCGTCGCACACAAGTCAATCGCGCCCGCACATCGCGAATCAGAACCTTTATCCGCCAGGTCGAGGCGGCCATTGAATCTGGCGATGGCAAGACGGCAGCAAAGGCCTTGAAGCAGGCACAGCCTGAGGTCATGCGTGGTGTTTCCAGGGGTGTCCTTCATCGGAAAACCGCCAGCCGGAGAATCTCACGACTTGCAAAGCGGGTGAAAGCCGTCGGCGCCTGAAGAGTATGAACTCTGCCCCTTGGGGCAACGCGCCGAATGACATTCCGTACCTGTGCCAGTTGAGCCGGACCCAACCTTCTTGAATCATCTGTCGCAATTTATCCAAACTGAAATCATTTTACCTGATCCCGTTGGTGACTGCTCTGGCGACGCGGCAAGACATATCATGCCGCGTTGTCGAATGCCGTCAGGGATTCGCTATCGATCGCCAAGAGATCAGTCGGCATCGCCAACTATGACCGCCTGTTCCAGGAGTCATTTGGCAGCACAGGCGATCGTGTTCCGCCGGGTTGGGCAAACCTGTTCGCTTGATGATCAGAGTGGCGAATCTCTGCCGATCATGGGTCGTCATTCAACTGCTGAATCGTATCTTTGGCGATCCAGAGGAAGACACTGATTCGGCTTCCCCGTGATCCGTTTCGATGGCTGCAATAGTGGTAGCGACCGGAGATACCACAAGATATTTGCCGCGATGATGTTGACCCGGAACCCGGGCAAAAAAGTTTCCTGATTTCGCCAAAAAAAGTTTGGCGGCAGATTTTTCAGGAATTCAATATTTTACGAGAGAATTGGTTTAAGCCAACAACCCGACCAGGCATTTTTTTGTACAATCGGCATTGTCAATGAGCCCGCCTTTTTATTAATTTTATCGTTGGTTAAGGGGGCTTCCAATGGATCGCATGCTACGGCAAGACAAGTCGGATATTGTCGCGTGGACTCCGCAGGAGTCATGGCGTGAACTCACGAAAAATTCCCGCTCCTATCTCGTCGATGTACGCACACGGCCTGAATGGCAGTTCGTCGGTTTACCTGACCTGTCGGCAACGGGCCGTTCGCTCATTTGTGTTGAGTGGAACGTTTATCCGAGCATGCAAGTCAATCCATCATTCATGGTTGATGTGGTGGCCGCATTCTCGGACGAGTGGCCGGATACTCTTTTGTTTATCTGTCGGTCGGGAGCACGATCGGAGGCGGCGGCGCGTGCGTTCAAGGAATTTGCCAGAGAATCGGGGCAGGAATTGCGTTGCGTGAATGTTGCAGAAGGTTTCGAGGGTGATCTGGACGATAACCTCCATCGCGGTGATAGGAACGGTTGGAAACAGAATGCCTTGCCGTGGCGGCAGTCATAGAAAGATAAAATTATGTGTTCTGCGCGTGCATGACACGCCATGGAAACAGAGTGGGGATGTGAATTGCAAAATCTTTGGGACAGTGCCTGCGAGCAGTTACGGAAAGAGGTGGGGGAGTATGATTTCCGCAACTGGATATCGAAAGCCAAACTGGCATCAATAGACGGCGCCACAGCGGTATTTGAGGTGCCGACCCAATTTACCGGCGAATGGATCCTGCAAACCTATGGGGACAGAATCCTTGAATCCATACGCAATCTCGACTCATCAGTTCACCGCATAAACTACATCGTATCTGCCAAGCCGGAGGACATGAACGATCACAACAATGTGAAAAACGAAAACTCCGCTGACGCAGAAAGCAGCCTGCATAGGTTTAGCCTCAATTCTCGTTTCACATTTGATCAGTTTGTCGTCGGAAAGTCCAATGAAGTCGCCTATCAGGCTGCCCGACGTGTCGCCGAAGACGCGCATGTGAACTTCTCTCCGCTCTTCTTCTATGGTGGTGTTGGGCTGGGAAAAACCCATTTGATGAATGCCGTGGGATGGTCGTTGCGCCAAGATAACCCCGATGCCAAGATCATCTACCTCTCGGCCGAGCAATTCATGTATTTGTTTGTCCGCGCGTTGCGTACCAAGAATACACTTGAGTTCAAGGAGATGTTCAGGTCGGTTGAAGTCCTTATGGTTGATGATATCCAGTTTATTGCTGGCAAGGATTCCACTCAGGAAGAGTTTTTTTACACCTTCAATGCGCTGGCGAGTGAAAGCAAAAGGATCGTCCTGTCAGCTGACCGTTCGCCCGGCAAGATCGAGGGTCTCGAAGCGCGAGTTCGCTCGCGTTTGCAGTCAGGCCTGGTCATTGAACTCCATCCCGCAGATTACGAATTGCGACTCGGGATTCTTCAACAAAAGGCCGCTTATCTGAAAGAAACCCATCCACAACTCCGTTTTGAAAAGGGCGTTCTGGAATTTCTCGCACATCGAATTATCAGCAATGTGCGTATTCTGGAGGGGGCATTGAATCGGCTTGTTGCAGCCCAGTCATTCATCGCCACGGATATTTCTATGGAATATGCGCTGCATGTATTGGCAGACCTGCTGCGGGAGTCTGATCGGAAGGCACAAGTTGATGATATTATCCGTTGTGTCGCACAACATTATCATTTGAATACCTCTGACCTTCTCGGAGCACGACGCAGCCAGGATATTGTCCGCCCCCGTCAGGTGGCGATCTATCTTGCCAAGCATCTGACCACGCGCTCACTTCCAGTCATTGGTCGTGCGTTCAGTCGCGATCATACGACAGTCCTGCATTCGATTCGTCGGATTGAAAAGTTACTTGTCAGTGATGACGAACTGGCTGATGATATTGATATTCTGCGCCGTCGAATCACGGAAATCGCCTGATCCGGGATACATGGTTCACACGTGAACGACAGGGTGTTGTGGATCGATCACACCTCTTGCCGGAGCAAATTACGGCATACCGACTGGCAAGCATTTCGATATACGCGTCACATGATTCCCGACCCGTGAAATCCGGGACCATCCCGTGGTTCTACCCGCTTCCGAATGAAACGGTAAGGTCCCATCAATCACAATCTGGCAAACGAATTACACGGACGAGGTGATTGCTGCACGCCGCGCTTTTCGCAGAATTTGTGATCTGGTTTATTGGCGAAATTTTCGTATCTCAGTTCAACAGGTAATACACATTCTGACTTGCTGAATTCATTGATACCTATTTCAACAACGTTATGCTCACGGCCCAGAATGGAAACAACGCCATGGGAACTGCATATTGCGGCACCGTGAAACGTCAAATGACCGGTCGGGCCAACTGGCTGAAAAGCCTGAACAGGAAAATCCGCCGATGGCCGATCAGGTACTGGGACTTGCTCTTGACGTCAGTTCTCGATAGTTTCGCTGATGTTCTTATTTGAGCTATGAGTAGGTGATGAAGTTCACGGTTGATGCTGATGAACTGCGCGTGGCCACCGCCCATGCCCGTTCCACTGTGGCCCGCGGTCACTCCGCCCCGATCCTCGGCAATATTCTGATCGAAACCTCGGAAAATGCGGTTAATTTTCGATCAACCGACATACAGGTGGAATTGGAAATCACGTTGGATGCCAAGGTCGTAGAGACGGGAGGACTCACCGTCTCGGCAAACGTGTTGAATGACCTTGCGCGGCGATTTCCAACAGGTTTGCAGGTCGAATTTGAATGGAACGCGGCCGATGATGAGCGTTTGCGTATCAAGGCTGGATCGACCGATTGCTTATTACCGACCTTGCCCAAGGACGATTTCCCCGTCATTGCACGGACCGATTACGATATCTCGTTTCCAGTCGACACGCGGGTCCTGTACCGTCTGTTCGATCTGTCAAAAGTCTCAGTCGCACCGGATAGCCCACGCAAATATTTACAGGGAGTGTGCCTCCACACCGTCGATGGACCTGATGGGACGATCCTGCGCTGTGTATCGTCGGACGGTTTTCATATGTCACGAATTGATGCCGTTGCGCCACCCGGTAGCGAATCGATGGAGCCCATCATCATTCCGCATAAAGCCGTCCTCGAGGTCATCAAGATGCTCGAGGGAAGAGACAATGCCGTGCAGATTTCGGTGTCCAAAAACAAGGTGCAGTTTTCCGGATCGAATATGACATTTTCGGTGCGCGTTGTGAATGCCAAGTTCCCTGACTACAGTCAGTTGATCCCTGAACCTGCCGGAATCCGTATGGAAGTTGATTCGGCAACCTGTCTTAACGCCCTCTCGAGAATGTCTGCGGTGACATCGCGCGAGGGCACCGCGGTACAGTTCAATATGGCGGATGATCATCTGGCCATGACAGTGAATTCACCATTTTCGGGGACCATAAAGGAAGAACTGAACGTGGCGTTTCCGCATAAGGAGATGAAAATCAAGTTCAAACATGATCAATTGCTTGGCATCTTTGGCCTCCTCAAGGAAGGCAGTGTTATCGTCGATTTTCAAGCTGACGCGGGCGCAACCCGATTCTCATCGCGTAACGACCAAAACGCCCTGTTCGTGGTCATGCCCATTCGGATTTGATTTTCCCCGATACGCGGGACCGGTTTGACAATCCGGCTGGCCTCAATTGGCATTAACCTATCTGACTGAACTGTCCTTGTCGCATTTTCGCTGTTTTCGGCAATTGCGGCTCGAAACCGATCACAGTCCGATTATCCTGACCGGAGAGAATGGTGCCGGCAAGACCAGCATCCTTGAGGCCATCTCGTTATTCTCACCGGGTCGTGGTCTCCGGGCTTCTCCCGGACATGAACTTGCGCGGCACCCCGAAAAAGTTGGTTGGAAGGTCACGTGTCGCGTACAATACGACGGTGGCGACAAGTCGATCTCGAGTTGGTGCAAGAACGGATCAAGGCGTCGCCTCGAAATCGACGGTCAAGCGGTACGACAAACAGAATTGGCAGAACATCTGCGAGTCTTGTGGCTGACACCTTCAATGGATAGACTGTGGCGAGAGGGAGCCGAAGCGCGACGCAGGTTTATCGATCGAACGACGATGAATCTGGTTCCCGGCCATGCAGTACATGCGGCAAGGTATGAACGCGCGATGCGTGAGCGCAACCGGTTGCTTCGTGATCACCGGGATGATGTGGCCTGGTTCAATGCCATTGAGTCACGCATGGCCGATTCAGGATCTGAAATCAATCAAGGGCGGAAATATGCTGTCCGACAGCTCGCACGCATATGTGCAGACAGGGAATCCGCATTCCCAGCAGCCAGCTTGAAGCTGATTTCACCGAAAGGAGCCCATGCGCTCGCAACAGACCCCAATGATCTTGCAGAATCTCTGGCGCGCGAACGCAACCGGGATATGGCCGCCGGGAGAACGCTCTGTGGACCACATCGCGCCGATCTGGAGGTCGCGCTCCTTCCTGATGGAATCGCCGCCAATCTCTGTTCGACCGGCGAACAGAAAGCCCTGTTGATTTCACTCATCCTCGCCACCGCGAGAGCCATCCTGGACGATTTTGAATATCCACCGCTTTTGCTTCTTGATGAGGTCGCTGCGCATCTTGATGCCAAACGTCTCGGGAGTTTCTTGACTGAAGCCACCTCCCTCCAGGTGCAGTTGTGGATGACAGGGACTGATGCAACACTGTTCAGCGACATCGCCGCCAGTGCCCAGATGCGGCAGGTACTGTCCACCCCCGAAGGATCAATCATCTGTTCATGAGAGATCAATCCATTGTGACGCGTGACGATCCTGAAGGCGGAGGTGCAGTCAGCAACTTGGACATCGCCAATGATCAAATTGGACATCCATTGATCGCAAGGCTGAGTCATCATTAAAAATGTTGCGCTGCAGCAATTTCTCACTTGAAATGCTGCAACGCAGCAATTAATTCTTCATCCATAGTGCCAGATAAGGAACAATTGACATGAACAACAAACTTGCAAAAGAATGGGCGGAAAAATTCTTTACGGGTTTTCCCGGCGGACTTCCTGAACTTGAAGCTGCAATGAAGAACTCCACGGCCTTGAACGAGAAGCTTGCTGAAACCGCATTTTCTGCGGCTGAGGATGGCATTAAATTGTCGGCAGAATGGACCAAGGAAGCTTTGACTGACTTGGAGCAGATCACGAAAACACAGACTGAACCTTCCGAGCTGGCGAGCGTATTGGCCAACTACACATCTGATGCCGCAGGCAAATCAACCCAAAAGATGGCAGCCTTCGCCGAGATACTGGGTCGAATGCAGGCTGAATCAATTCGTCTTTTTGTTGAGGCGAGCCAAGACAGTCTGCGCTCAGCAACCACCAAACCGGCGGGCACCCCAAAAGCCAAGGCTAAACTGGCTCCGGCAGCAACAGCTGCCTAGGACTTTCAAGCCAGGACAAGATTATCTCTGGGGTGGAATCAAAAATCCACCCCTTGTTTTGGTGCTTATATACTTGACTGAATTGGATCATATTCGATGCGTAGGGCAGGTCGGCGAGCTGCAAATTAAATCTTTGCTGGCCCTGTGCGGACATGACCTGCAAACAATCGCCAGAAATTCTCCTGTTTCAGACCAATTTTTCAGTTGAGTATATAAGCCCCCTTGTTTTCATTTCTGCCCATGGCCATTATTCTGTGACACGTTCTGGAAACAGGGCAATGTAGAATTGGCGAAGCAGAGTTCAACCCGATCCAAATCCGATCATCAGGCGACCAGCGGTAAACCGGGGAGTGATTCGCGCTGGGAGCGCGTCAGACGACTCGTCGTCCGCATCTTTGCATGGATGGTCACCATTCCGTTTATCACTTTCATAGCGACCGTTGGGTTGTTCGGGCTGATCAATCCGCCGATTACGACGCCAATGGCACTGCAATATATCAAATCTCGCGCAGTGTCGCAGCAATCTGTCGCGCTGGATTTGCTCCCCCGTCACTTGCCATTGGCATTCATGGCAGCCGAGGATTCTGAATATTGCCACCATTGGGGATTCGACCTCGTTTCCCTCAGCAAGAGCGATGTCGGGGGCGGCGCATCAATCAGCCAACAAACGGCACGAAACTTGTTTCTTGGTCAATCATCGGGAGGCACACTCTTTCGTTTACTGGAATCGTTCGTGACCGGCGCACTTGAGCTCATCCTGAGCAAACGACGGATCATGGAACTCTATCTGAACACCCGACAGTATCACGGTGGAGTCTTTGGCGTGGCCGCCGCCGCGCGCCAACATTTCGACACCGACCCGATAGAATTCAGCGAAGAGGAATCGGCGTTGCTCGCCGTGCAATTTCATTCTGTAGAAAAGGAATGGTCCGATGCACAAATTCAACAGCGCATGGTGGCAATTCTTGAGAGTGCACGACAGCTGGCAAAAGATGGGCGCGCATCATGCATTGAAGGTTGAAATCAAACCTTGACGGGGCTTAAATGGAGTGGGTGGCAAACCGTCATGTCCTACAAATCAAAAGGGAGGAAGGGAGGCTGGCATTGAAATACAGGTTGTATCATTACACACTTTCACCGTTTTGCCGAAAGTTACGTTTGGTGTTGTCTGAAAAGAAGGTCGAGTTCGAACTGATCGAAGAGAAATACTGGGAAAAACGCCCCGAATTTTTGCGGATCAGTCCCGCTGGCAAGGTTCCAGTCCTTTGGGGAAAGTCCAAAGAGACCGGTCAGAGCAAGGTTTTTTCCGACAGTCTGGCGACGTGCGAATATATTGACGAAATCCATCCTGAGCCGCCATTGATGCCCACGGAAAGACTGGAGAGGTACGAAACCCGAAGATTGATCAACTGGTTTGATGAGAAATTCTACCAGGAAGTGACGTCCAAACTTGTTGGCGAGCGGGTACTTCGTCGGTTGCAGGATCTCGGCCCGCCGGATGCCGCAAATATTGCGACGGGTCGCCGCAATCTTCACTTCCATCTTGAATATACCACCTATCTCCTCGATAATCGTCGATGGATCGCCGGAAATAGTATGACGCTCGCAGATTTCGCCGCAGCCGCACATATTTCATGCCTCGATTTTATCCATGATATCGACTGGAATGAATTGCCGACGATACAGGCATGGTATTCGGCGATGAAATCCCGCCCGGCTTTCCAGCCATTGTTGAGCGAGTTTATCCCGTATGTGCGCCCCCCGCCTGACTGGTATTCGGATCTGGACTTTGGCGAGCACGATTGAAGAGCGGCTGATCAAGAAAGCCGGTGAGGAAGGATTTGCTGCGACCGGAATTTGTGGAATCGGGGATATCCCCGAAGCGACGCAACGATTGCAGGCGTTCCTGAAGGCTGGATTTCATGGCGAAATGGATTGGATGGAACGGCGCGCCGCGTGGCGCGGTGATCCGAAACGTCTCTGGCCCGCGGCGCAATCGGTCATCATGCTGGCGGAAAATTATGCACCGACCGACGACCCACTGAAAGCTCTGGATAAGAAGAACGAAGGTTGTATTTCAGTCTATGCCCAAAATCGCGACTATCATGACATCATCAAGACAAGGCTGAAGCGATTGGGCCGCTGGCTGGTGGAAGAAACCGGCGCACAGATCAAGGTCTTTGTGGACACTGCACCGGTCATGGAAAAGCCACTGGCCATGGCCGCTGGTCTTGGCTGGCAGGGTAAACATACAAATCTCGTGAGCAGGCATTTGGGAAGTTGGTTTTTTCTCGGCACTATTTTCACCACAGCACGATTGAAACGCTCACAACCCGGGCAGGATTCGTGTGGCAGCTGCCGCCGCTGCCTTGATATTTGTCCGACACATGCCTTTCCGGCCCCCTACCAACTCGATGCCCGACGCTGCATCTCATATTTGACTATTGAACATAAGGGACCCGTGGAAGACAGTCTGCGCCCCGCTCTTGGCAACCGTATATTTGGCTGCGATGATTGCCTTGCCGTCTGTCCATGGAACAAGTTTGCATCAACCGCGCGCGACACACGCTATCAATTGCGCGATGATGCCCCAAAGCCTGATCTTCTTGACCTGGTCACGCTTGATGATACCACCTTCCGGGCGCGGTTTCGCGGTGGCCCGGTGCGTCGGATCGGGCGCAATCGATTCGTGAGGAATGTCCTCTATGCAATCGGGAACTCCGGCAATCGGTCAGCTCTTTCAACCGTTTCGCTTCTGCAAGAGGATTCGGATCCCGTTGTGGCTGACGCTGCGATATGGGCGGCTCGCAGACTGTCGGCTGCAGACCAAGACATTTGACTGTTCCACCCCATCTCATGTCAAGCAACCTCCATCTTCTCAGTTTCGGGCACGGATATAGTGCCCAGGCTCTCAGCCGCAGACTGACGTCTGGCAAGACTGCCAAGAACGCATGGAAAATCACTGGAACGACACGACACCAGGCCAATTATGCGCAGATTGGCCGATCAGGCGCCGACTGCTGTCTCTGGCCGGGCGCTGACCTGAGATCGAAGATCAGGAACGCAACCCATATTCTTGTTTCCGTCCCACCCGATGAGTGCGGGGATCCTGTCCTGCGGCAGTTCAGTGTCGAGCTGGCCGCAGCCGCCAGTCGGCTCAAATGGGTCGGAGTCCTGTCAACTACAGCCGTCTATGGCGACAGCAAGGGAGCATGGGTTGACGAGCACACGCCTCCTGATCCCACCACCGACCGCGGTCAGCAACGAATCGCGGCGGAGCAGGCGTGGCGCACCCTCGCTCAAAGGTCAGGGCTGAGGCTCCATATCTTTCGACTGTCTGGAATTTATGGCCCGGATAGAGGACCGTTGGCACAGATCCAGAGCGGCAAAAAGACCACCCAGGTCATCAAGCACGGACAAATCTTTAACCGAATCCATGTCGATGATATTGCGCAAATCCTCGCAGCATCAATCGAGACACCAACCCCAGGATCAATCTACAACGTCTGCGATGACCTTCCGGCAGCACCTGAGGATGTCACCGACTTCGCCTGCCGGATGCTCGGGCAGGATCCACTCGAACGAATTGACTTGAACAAAGCGCAACTCAGCCCGATGGCGCGCAGCTTCTTCGCAGAATCAAAACGCGTGAGAAATCGCCTTGTCAAAGACGATCTCGGCATCACTCTCTTCTATCCCGATTATGAGACTGGACTTCGTGCCCTGATAGAGAACTCAAGCACAAAAGGCCGCGGACCACATGTCAGCGGCAAAAAATCAAAATCAGCCGCCCACTGTGATACCGACAAGACCGAATGACCGCAATCGGACTGAACGCATCACGACCAGAGCGGAGGTCAAGAAAAATGCATGGCCACCGCTCCGGTCAAAAAAATCAGGAGAGGGCGGCTCCGGCTGCCAAGAGCAGAAGCATGATCGGAAGCAAAATGGTGTCGTTGCCTTCCGGCTCCATTACTTCAGGTTCCATCATTGGTTCAGCCATCTTGCCCATTTCCGGCTCATCCATACCACCAGCCGATAGACTGGTTGCCGCGAGCGCAAAACAGGCAGCAAAGGCAATCTTCTTCATATTTGTTCCTTTCAAATCCACTGCTGGACCACAAAACTGACCTATAGACCGATCCATATCGGCTGTCGAATCACAGGTTCAAGCGTTTCTAAACAATTTTTATCTGATTTGTGAACCCATATTCCAACAAATTGTCTGCGCCCATTCAAATCTGCAACTCTCCAATCGGTGTCCGTCAAATCAGATCAGCAACACTTGGGTGCCAACTTCTGCAAGGTCAAAAAGCTCCGAGATATGTTCATTGTATAATCCAATACATCCATTGGACGAACGTCGGCCGATCTTGCGTGTATCGTGGGTGCCGTGGATCCGGTAATATTGCCAACTGAGGTAAAGAGCATGGGTTCCCATCGGATTGTCAGGACCCGGTGGCATAAAGGGCGGCCAGTCCGGATTGCGTTCGAGCATTGCGGGAGTCGGTCGCCAGCTCGGATCCTTGACTTTCTTGATCACCTTGGTGCGTCCGAGGCGCGTCAGTTCAGGAGAGATCGGAACGCTGGTCGGGTACAGACGATAATCAGATCCGTCTTCAGACCAGAAATGAAGTGAGCGCGACTGTGTATCGACAAGAATCACATTGTTTCGCAGATTCGAGAAATATGGTTTCCAATCACGCGTGACGAATCCAGACAGATTGCGGTGAACCTTGCCGGATTCAATCGCCCATGCGACTCGACTCGTGGCAACGGTGGCAATTCCCGCAACCAGGTATTTTGCAAAGGCCCGTCGGTTTGTCTGCTCGGCCATCTTGTATCCCATCAGGTGACAGTGTCTTACTTTTCGTTTTCGCTAAATCGAAATCCGCTTTTTTGCAAGACCGTCGCACGCTGAAATCAAATCAGCACTTGACCCTCCGGGCCGATGAGAGCTTTCATGTCAAGATCCCGGGGACCAATGCCGCCGCGGACGCAGATCCGCTGGAGAGTCTCTTCCCCAACCCGCACGTGGTGCCGCTGGCCCAGATTCTGGAAACGGTCAGCGGCCATTGCGACATGCTCAGCATTTGCGTTTGCATTTCATCGGTCAGGCGCGCCAGTCATCAAGCGCCCAATGATCGGTTTCCGCGTTGAAGCTTGCATTTCTGCCACCTTTGATACAGTTGGACAAGTCTGTCGTATCAGTGTGGCATGACGACAAACTTTGCAGAGTTATGTCGTTCTGTGCGCCAAAATCATCTGCTGCGTCTAGCTCGTGGATTGTTCAAAACATGATAGTCATTATGAAAAAGTCATACATGGTTGGGTTGCTGTTGATTGGCTTTCTGGCCGCTTGTGAACCCGACACACAGACAAATCCTGCCGAACAGGCACCGGCATCGGCACCAACATCGGCGCAGGGCACGCCCCAGCAAGCGGACGAGGATCCACAGGTTGCAGACACTGCGGAAACGCCAAGGCTTGTTCCAAGGATTTTCTGGATCAATGCCCATGAAAGACAGCAGATTCCCACCCGGATTCTTGATGCGATCAATGGTCTCCGCGGGACAAAAGAGCTTCCTGCTGTCACGTTGTCCAGTGAACTGAATGCCGCGGCGCGAACCCATTCCCGGGATATGTCGGTGCAGAATCGTCCATGGCATTTTGGCTCAGACGGTTCTTCACCGCTCAGTCGTACCGCCCGGGCCGGATTCGCAGGTCAGTTGCTGGGCGAGAATATTTCAGAAACTTTCGAAGGCGATCTCGCCACGCTGGCAGCGTGGATGGACGATCCGGTTACGCGCAAACTCATCCTTAATCCCAAGGCTGGAACGATTGGAATTGGCTGGTATCAGGAGAGTCGCGGGAAAATATGGTGGACCCTCGTCGTCGGGACCTGACCAGCAGCACCGCCAGTCACAGCACGACATCGTCCGCATCGTTGCCCCAGGACAATATGCGTCATCCGGATATCTGCATGTGCGGATATGCTGACGATCGGCAATCGATCAATGATAGATATAGACCGGTGTTCCCACCTCGACCGCGTGATAAAGTGTCGCCATTTCTGCATTGGTCAAGGCAATGCAGCCTTCGGTCCAGTCACCGCGTCTTTTTCTCGCTGTCTGTCCGTTGGGTTGGCCATGGATGAAGATATCCCCTCCTGGATTGACACCGCGTGCTGATGCGAGCCGCACATCGGTTCTGTTTGGGTAGGACAACCCCAGAGACAGGTAAAACTGGCTTTGTGGATTCTTGCGATCGATCTCATAGCGCCCGACCGGCGTTTTTCCATCACCCTGCTGAAGCTTATGGCCCAAGGGGGCAAAACCGAGATTGACATCGTAAGATCGGAGACGCCGGTCACCCGAAAAGGCATCGAGTCGACGGGACGACTTGTGCACTTCCAGGCGCGTGACTTTCCCCGGCCTGGGTCGCTCAACTTCACGAAAAAGATTGCAGCCCGACAGTGCAGCTGTCATCGACAGCGCGATGACTGTACGCCGGGCCATAGCGTTATGGGCATTTTTCATTTAGATATTCTCTGCTCTTTTTATTGCCTGTATGGCTGGTGCGCTTCCCCCCTTGGAGGTTGGCTCCTGTCCTTACGACAACCTTCCAATGAATGGCAAGTTTCAATCAACCCCCGTCAGCATGGTTGTTCCGGCTGAATGTCATGAACAGGCCAGATTCGTCTGCATTCTTGATTCAACTGACCTTAAACCGGCCGATTTCCGTGACCTCGCTGACATCGCTCGCTGTCAATCAGGGGCAAACGGTCATAACCAAAAAGTCGCTTTGCAACGGTCCAATCACGACTCGGATGGCATGTCCTCGGAAGCCATAGATTGCAGAGATCGGCCGCGTGACCGCATGCCGATGTCTATTTCGGGCGAGTTTGATGGCGTGTAGTCACCGCCCGCCTATCGAGCCTGTTTTTCCATCGTCCCTCAATGCGAGACGGCAGCGCGCCGTTTTCGGGGAAGACGCACCGAATCGGATTTCAACTGGCCACAGGCGGCCATGATATCTTCACCTCTTGGTGTTCGAATGGGTGCTGCATAACCTGAGTTCATCAGGATTCCGGCAAAAGCGTGGATTCGCTCCGGTGGTGATCGGCGGTAACCGCTGCCTGACCAATGATTAAATGGGATGAGATTGATCTTGCAGGGAAGACCCCGGATGAGTTTGACCAGACGTTTGGCATCAGCTTCGCTATCGTTGACACCGGCGAGCATCACATATTCGAAGGTGATTCGATCCGCGTTGGACAGTCGAGGATAGTCATGTAACGCGGCGAACAGAGTCTGCAGGTTCCATTTGCGATTGATGGGAACCAGTTGGTCACGAATCTCGTCGGTTGTCGCGTGCAGTGAAATCGCCAACCGGCAGCCAATATCCTCACCGGCACGGTGAATCATGGGCACAACTCCGGCCGTCGATAAGGTAATGCGCCGCCGTGACAGACTGAGTCCTTCACAATCCATCGCAACTTTCATTGCATCACGTACATTATCAAAATTGTAGAGCGGCTCACCCATTCCCATCAAGACGATATTGGACAGCAGGCGGGGCACGGGAAGCGGTTGTCTTCCCGGTAACGGCCACTCGCCGAGATCATCTCTTGCAGCCAGAATCTGGCCAACAATTTCACTCGAGGTGAGATTGCGCACGCGTTTCTGGGTTCCTGTCAGGCAGAAGGAACAATTCAGACTGCAACCGACTTGCGATGATATGCACAGGGTGCCCCGGCCCTGATCAGGAATATAGACTGTCTCCACTTCATTCCCATCTGCGAGGCGGAACAGGTATTTTCGGGTGCCGTCTACACTGATCCGTTTGTGCGAAAGCACGGGGATTTGCAATGCGAAATGCGCTGCCAGCGCATGCCGATAGTCACGCGCCAAATTTGTCATCCCGTTAAAGTCCCTGAACCCTTTCTGATAGACCCACTGCCAGATCTGGGCCACCCGCATATCGACCTTTTTCGCGTCCGTCCCAAATTCCAGAAGGATCGCGCGAAGTTGTTGCCGGGTCTTGCCGATCAGGTTGGCGGGGTCGAAGGGTGTCCCGGGACGGCACCGGTCATGTCGTGGCAACTCATTGTCGGCAGGGTCATGTCTGACCCTTGGCCGAACATGAATTCCCTGCGTTGACGCGCTCACAGATTCGCGGCGCAACTCTCTGCAGCCGCCAGACCCGAAGTGATTCCCAAGAGTGAAAACGTATCCTTGGTGGTCGTACCACGGCTTGATGTTCCCGTGATCACGGCATCTCGCCCGGATTTCAGAGCCTCGATGAGTTCCTGATCCCCATTTTCCTCCGGCCAGGCCCATTCTCTGCCAGGCCCATCCGTTCCCGGGAACAGGACAAACGATCGACTGCCAATGGTCATCTTGACAACGGAGTCGGCAGCAAAGGGATACCCGCCCTGAAAGGATACCAGTTGGCGATAACGACCGGAGGGCAATACGGTGACTGCCAGGAGGATCTCGCCGCGCCGCACATCAACGACCTGACCATCCTTGGTGTTGACAGTTCGTTCCGGACGCGAGATCACTCCACATTCGGGATCACCGCGAATCGTACGATAAATCGTCCAATCACCGCTCTTGCTGATTTCAACGATGTCAACCTCATCGCGATCTGTCTGAGCAACAACCGGGGCGCCAATTACCGAGGTTGCGATTATCATCGCGAAAAACCAAGTTCTCATCATCAATTACGGCTCACTCCAACCAGTTTCATCTTGCCGATTGAACGCGCATCTTGCATAGACCCATTGAAACTTCAAGTGCATGAATCATGAGGCTGGGACGCCGCATTTTGGTGGAGAATTCCGTGCGCCGACATTCACAGTCGGCAAAGTTGTGGGGAACCAGACCATTCGCGCACGCCTGGGCGTTGCACTGATGTGCCGGTGGACACAGGACCGGTTGGCATATGAAACGATTCGGTCTTGGCATCCTGACAGATCCAAGCTGCGCACATTTGCGCCTGTTGAGCGAAGAGCATTGAGAAAGGCAGAGAATGGACACGCCAAGAACCTTGTATGACAAGATCTGGGATGCACATGTTGTACATGAAGCCGAAGATGGCACCTGTATCCTTTATATCGACAGGCATCTTGTTCATGAGGTGACCAGCCCACAGGCTTTTGAAGGACTGCGGTTGGCGGGTCGAGATGTCCGTGCACCGCAACAGACAGTGGCTGTTCCCGATCATAATGTCCCCACAGATGAAAAGCGGGCGCAGCGAATCGAAGATGAAGACAGTCGAATTCAGGTTGAAACCCTGGAAAAAAACGCAACTGACTTCGGAATCGAATATTACCCGGTTGACGATATCCGGCAGGGAATCGTCCATATCATTGGCCCCGAACAGGGTTGGACACAGCCGGGCATGACGATTGTTTGTGGCGACAGTCATACGGCGACGCATGGCGCATTCGGTGCCCTGGCCCATGGAATCGGAACCAGCGAGGTCGAGCATGTCCTGGCGACACAAACCCTCATTCAGAAGAAGTCTCTCAACATGCAGGTTGTGGTTAAGGGAGAAGCGGGTTTTGGCGTCACCGCCAAGGATCTCACATTATCAATCATCGGCGAGACCGGCACCGCCGGGGGAAGCGGGCATGTCATCGAGTATACTGGTGATGCCGTCACAAGCCTGTCCATGGAAGGTCGCATGACTCTCTGCAATATGGCCATCGAAGGCGGTGCAAGGGCTGGATTGGTCGCACCTGACAGCAAGACATTCGATTATGTGAAGGGGCGCCCCTATGCGCCCAAAGGCGGCGCATTTGAGACCGCACTGGCCTATTGGAAGACGCTTCAATCCGATGATGGCGCGTATTTTGACAAAACCGTGACATTGGATGCCGGTGCGATCGCTCCGGTGGTGACCTGGGGAACCAGTCCGGAGGATGTCCTTCCGATCACCGGCGCGGTGCCGCATCCCGGTGACTTTTCCGGTCCGAAATCGGAGGCTGTGGCCCGCAGTCTTCAATATATGGATTTACATCCTGGGACCCGCCTCGAGGAAATTGAAATCGACACTGTCTTTATTGGCTCCTGCACCAATGGCAGAATTGAAGATCTTCGCGAGGTGGCAGCGATCATGAAAGGGCGCCGGGTCAAACCGGGCCTCCGGGCGATGATCGTCCCGGGTTCAGGACTGGTGCGCATGCAGGCGGAAGAAGAAGGAATTGCTGCATTACTGCAGGAAGCAGGGTTCGAGTGGCGGATGGCGGGTTGTTCGATGTGTCTGGGGATGAATCCGGATCAGCTTGCGCCCGGAGAACGATGTGCCTCGACATCCAATCGCAATTTTGAAGGCAGACAAGGACGGGGTGGACGCACGCATCTGGTCAGTCCGGCGATGGCTGCAGCTGCGGCTGTGACAGGCCGCCTGACTGATGTTCGCCACCTGATGTAAGGAGGTTCTTCATGGAAAAGTTTTCGACACTCGTCGGAATTGCCGCGCCGATGCCGTTGGTCAATATTGACACCGACATGATCATTCCCAAACAGTTCCTCAAGACAGTCAAGCGCACCGGCCTTGGCATCAGTTTGTTCCACGAGATGCGCTACGATGACGCGGGTCACGAGAATCCGGATTTTGTACTCAACCAGCCCGCGTGGAAGTCAGCTGAGATCCTGATCGCAGGCGACAATTTTGGCTGCGGATCATCGCGTGAACATGCGCCATGGGCATTGCTGGATTTCGGCATCCGCTGTGTCATTTCGACCAGTTTTGCCGACATCTTCTACAATAATTGTTTCAAGAATGGCATCCTGCCAGTGACGCTGCCAGCAAACCATGTTGCGGCATTAATGAACCACGCTGAGAATGGTGCAAATGCACGCATTGCTGTTGATTTGGAGAATCAGACCGTCGTTTCTCCGGACGGCGAAGAACTCAGCTTTGAAATCGACCCCTTCAAGAAACGGTGTTTGCTGGAGGGATTGGATGACATCGCGCTGACTCTCGAAAAGGAAGCCATGATCACAGAATTCGAGTCTCGTCATCGTTTGTCGATGCCCTGGCTGTAAAAGGGATCCAGGGACTCTGATGCGCACGTCATTGTCAACCCTGACGTGCGCATAAGAGAGAGACGGCAATCGGCCCGCAGGCGCGGCCCCCTGTTCGGCCCGAAACCGAAACTCACGACACATCATCAGTCAGATCGGCGGACGCCAGTGCCGTGTGAATTCTCCCCGAAAGTGCCGCCGTAAAATCCCCAGCCTGGCGGCATGAGGCGTTGCTCCTAGGCATGATGCATGCCCCAGGGCACCTCCCAATCAAACCAACCTGCCAAAAAGCCTTCAGGAAAGAAAACCAATATCAAGACGGGTTGCTTTGGCACGCCATTTGACACCCGCCCGCGAATACCAAACTCTTCCCCATGGTGACATGGCCCACCGCATTGCAGGCTCAGGCCTTCAAACAGTTCGGTCTTCGGCCCCGACATACCCGGTCAATTCATCCCGGAATCACAACTTATGCAACATTATCAATAAGTTGGTACGGCGAGATCTGGAAGTTCGATTGAGGACACAGCCGAAAACCTCTCCATGGCGATACCGGCAATCATAGGTTCGATCATCAGTTGGTGAAGCAGAACCTGTACGCGACGCGGTCACCACAAGGAACCGAAGGGCACGACCGCGAGGTTTTTTCCCATCGAACCGGTATACGTGCCCGCGTAGAGAACGATCCCGAAAAACGGTCTGTCGCCGGCGATGTTGTCACGAAACCATCTGAGATGTTTGAAATCGCCGCGGCCTACAGTTGTTGATGCTTTGACTTCTATACCGAGCAAGACCTCGTCCTCTCGCTCGATGATGAAATCAATTTCCCGCTGTTCCCTGTCTCGGTAGTGAAAGAGCTGGTACATGCCATCGTTGGCGTCAATCAACGACGAAATCTCAGCGCAGACAAACGTCTCAAATAATTTTCCCAGACGATCGGGGCTGAGGGTGATCTTGTCTTCGTTCCAGCCCAGAATTGATGCCATCAATCCGCTGTCAGTCATGAACAACTTGGAATGTCCGCCGACCCGGCCATAGTCGGTTTTTGTCCAGGCCGGCACCCGCTCCACGATAAATAGCATTTCCAAGGCGTTGATATAGGATTCCAATGTCACGCGCTGAATTGAGAGTTTTGCACCTATCGACGAAATATTAATGAGTTTTGAAGACCACCCCGCCAGAACCTCGACCAATTGACGTATTGCGCCGCGACGGCGGATTTGAACGGCGTCTCTCAAATCCCGCTCAAGGAGAGCGCCTACATAATCCCTGTGCCAGCGCCGCCGTGCCCGGGGGCAAGATCAATGACCTCAGGAAATCCGCCTCGAAGAGCCGTAGCGAGGATTCTGTCGCGATTGCAATCCGCCCAACCATTGTTGAATTCTCCGGCGAAGGCCCGTTCAAGAAACCGCGGGGCGGCTTCTCGGATTTCGCCTTCGGAAAGTGGCCGCAAACGAATATTGGCGATGCGTCCAGCCAGTGACTCCTGTACACTCGGCAGGGCCTGGACATGGGCTGAGCCCGTGAGAAGAAACTGACCCGAACGGCTATCCTCATCAACAACCTGTTTAATTGCAGGCAATAGTGACGGTACACGTTGAACTTCATCGATGATGAGCATGTCTCCGCGATGTATCAGGAAGCTATGCGGATCTAGGACTGCAGCCTCACGTTGCGTTTTATTGTCGAGCGTCCGGTATTCGACTTTTCCCAAGTCGAGATTTTTTGAAAGAGTGGTCTTGCCACACTGGCGCGACCCGGTCAGCAATAATATACGACGCTCATTGGCGAGCGTCCGAATCGTGCCAGATTGCCATCTTTGTCGAAACGGGAGCATTCTCGTTTCCGCACTTTTATTAAAATAATACCCGTGTTTTTATTAATAATCAATCCGCATTTGTAACTACTTGCCCCCGTTATCAGCTACCTTCGTAGAGGCAGTCAACGGCCTTTT
>JAPOTI010000018.1 GCA_026709265.1 Paracoccaceae bacterium
ATGCGAATCAGGTTATCGCAACAGAGATACAGTGTCAAGTGTGGGCCAGTGACAGGCGCAGGGCCGTGAACCCCCGGGATGGCCGATCCCGCAACAGATCCCGCTGACGCCAGATCTCATGTTCCTGTGTCCAGGCCCGTGTCATCCGACCGATGGTCGTGGCTGAGATCCCTGGCGCGTCAGGGCCGAGAAGTGCGGTCAGGGCATCACCGAAGTCACCCGTTGAGATCCCTTTCAGATACAGCCAGGGGATCAACTCCTCAACGGACTTCGTCTTGCGGAGATCAGGGGGAACAATCCGGGATGAAAACCGGATCCGATCACCGTCCGGATTCATCCCCCTGTCGCGGATCTTGGGCACCCGAACTGCGACGGTGCCGATCCCGGTCATGATATCGCGTTCCGGCAAATGGCCATGTCGCACCCGCCGCCGCCGGCCCTGATCATCGACACGGGCCTCATGGGCACGCAGAAACTCAGACACCGCGGCTTCAATGGCGACCGGCAACAAATTGCGGGCCCCCTGGCGCAAAACCTCCGTCAGGGCATCCCCTGAAGATTCCGCTGGACTGTCCAGCGGCGTGACTGTATCACTGGTCATTGGCATATCTTCCTCTCCTGTCTGAGAATTGACGACTGTTCGCTGCCGTCTTGATATGCCACCTTTCTCCCGCCATCACCCAGATTCGGGCATAACCCGCGGTGCGGGAAGACGTGCAGTGCAGCGTTATGTGTGTCGTCCGGGTCTCATCCTGATTATGGCGGAACAACGGCGAGACAGACGATGTTCAGCCATCAACTGCGCGCAAGATGAAAAGCTCATTTTTGCTGTCCACGGGCCCATGCACAGGCAATCCGTGCAAAGAAAGCCAACATATGGCTCAGGCCACTTTCCTACAAAATGGCAATCCTATGGGGCTTCGGGGACCTGTGATGGAATAGACCCGTCTTTGGGCGGGATCACGCCCTTGCGAAAAATGAAACAGCCATAAAAGCGAGTCTCGCCGGTCTGGATCGTGGCATAGGATTGCCGCGCAAGATCAGAAAACCTGAATCTCTCAACGCCGACCATCAGTCGTTCACCTCCCTCTGCCTGATTAATCTCATGCTGAACTTCGGTCTGCACCTGGGGTATCGTTTCAGGATCATCGACAATTTCCATACGCATCGCAAAATCATTGACGAAAGTGTCAAGTGGAAAGACCGACAATACCGCGTTCGCAGCTTGCGCTGCTGTCAAATTCTCCATCCTGAGCAAGTCACCGATTATGGTCGAGCGAGACACCTGGTCAGCCGGGAAATTGGTGTCGGAAATCACCAAAGTATCCCCATGTCCCATCGCACGAAGCGCATACAGGACATCTGCATTGAGTCGATAATCGATATTTTTCAGCATTGACCCTCCCCCCTTGATCAAAAAGCTGGCAAAAATCATAAGTGCAATCAAGTAATGATGCAATATTCGAGGTGATCTGGCATGAACCTGCTGGATACGGGAAAGATCCGGTTGACACACCCTGACCTGTGGAAGTTTGCCGGACTTTCCCTGAACCTGATCCCTGGCTGACTGGATGATAACGTATGTCTGACCTGACAAAACATGATCGTGCAAACCGCGCCCAGAGAACAGCAGAATTGCTGTTGCAGATTCAGGCGGTCGAATTCAGACCTGACCAGCCTTTCCGCCTCGCCTCAGGAAAACCCTCGCCAGTCTACATGGATTGCCGTCGGCTCATCTCATTCCCAGCCGCGCGCAGGGAAATCAACAAATTCCTGGCCGATTTGATCATCAACGATGTTCCTGGCTCACCAGCAATCGACTGTATTGCAGGCGGCGAAACGGCCGGAATTCCATTCGCCGCTTTCATCGCAGATCGCCTGGACAAACCCATGGCCTATATCCGAAAACAGCCCAAAGGATATGGTCGCAATGCCCAGATCGAAGGGGTCATTGCTCCCGGCTCCCATGTCCTTTTGATCGAAGACCTGGCAACTGATGGGGGATCAAAACTCATATTCGCGCGCGCCATTGAAAAAGCAGGAGGTTACTGCCGGCATACGGCGGTCATCGTTGCCTATGGAATATTCCCGAAAAAAGAACAGGAACTGGCGGCAGCGGGATTGACCCTGCACCGACTGTGTGAACTTCATCATATCGTCGACGAAGCCACATCTCAGGGGCTGCTGAACAGCCACGAATCACGCATCATGAATAGTTTCATCGACAGCCCACAGGAGTGGCAACAACAACATCCGAACGACGAGGAAAACTGAGGGACACTTCGGCGTATGAGCAGAATCCCATTGCAATTATTTGACATGATATTGTAGACTGGATCTGTTTTTCGACAACATATGGGCAAATTTGCAGGATCAGTTTTCCACAATTTGTTCACTGTAAGATACAATTTGCATTTCTTCCGACGGACTGAGAACAAGACCAATATCCGGCATGAGGAGCAGCAATGGAAAACGTCACACCGATCAGAAACATTGACAGTAATATCAAACCTGAGCAGCCCGCAGGCGGTGCTTTACCGCCTGGCCAACCGTGTAAT
The DNA here is from genome assembly GCA_026709265.1 of Paracoccaceae bacterium. Taxonomy (GTDB): domain Bacteria; phylum Pseudomonadota; class Alphaproteobacteria; order Rhodobacterales; family Rhodobacteraceae; genus JAPOXR01. The sequence goes on from JAPOTI010000018.1 coordinate 2,559, forward strand.
ATCGAAGCGGAGCAGGCCCTGCTGGGTGCAATCATCACCAATAATGATCTTTTCGCCTCAATTTCGGAAATTGTTCAGGCGGAGCATTTTTATGATCCGGTGCATCGCGGTATATTTCAGCTGTTGAGCGATCTCATCAACCGTAACTCATACGCGTCAACGGTGACCCTGCAAGCGCTCGCCGACTCGGTTCCGGGCCTCTCGGAACTTGGCGGCGGCGTTTATCTGGCCAAGCTCGTGGCTTCGTCAACTTTCATTCATGCCAGCAAAGATTATGCAAAAGAAGTCTATGATCTGGCACGGCGTCGCAGTCTTATTGAATTTGCTTCGCAACTGACAGAAAAAGTGCGCAAACCGGATGCCAAAACCAGCGTGTCCGATATCATCGACGATTCAGAACAGACACTCTACAATTTAAGTGAGATCGGGCGGCTGCAAACCGGGTTTCAGCCGTTTCTTAATGCGACCACATCCGCCGTGCAGCTGGCCAAACTGGCGACCAGTCGGCAATCAGGTCTCGCTGGTCTCCCCACCGGCTTTACAGATCTCGACAACAAGCTCGGCGGGCTCCACCCATCCGACCTCATCATTGTTGCCGGCCGGCCGTCAATGGGCAAGACGGCCCTCGCGACCAATATTGCCTTCAACGTCGCCAGAAATTTCAACAAGTTTGGTGCAACTGGCGATTCGTCAAGTTCAGACGGTGGCCATGTTGGAATATTCTCCCTGGAAATGTCGTCTGCACAGTTGGCCGGACGGATCCTGTCGGAAGACTGCAGGATCACCACATCTGAGCTCCGTCGCGGACGACTGGCCGCAGCGGATTTTAAACGCTACGCCGAATCTGCAAGGCGGCTGCACACGCTGCCTCTCTTTATTGACGACACACCGGCGCTCAGCATTGCGCAACTGGCCACCCGTGCCCGTCGTCTCAAACGGATGCAGGATCTGCATTTGTTGGTTGTCGACTATCTTCAGCTGGTTCGCCCGACTTCCGAACGCAATAGTGTCGTGCATGAAGTTTCAGAAGTCTCAAGGGGGCTGAAAGCTATCGCCAAGGATCTTGACATACCCGTTATCGCCGTTTCCCAGCTGTCACGCCAGGTTGAACAGCGCGATGACAAGCGCCCGCAACTGGCCGACCTGCGCGATTCTGGCTCCATTGAACAGGATGCGGATGTGGTGATGTTCGTTTACCGGCAGGCCTATTACGAGGAACGAAAAAAGCCCGATGAAGATGACAATGAGGCGATGGAAAAATGGAGTGAGAAGATGAACAAGATTCTTCGAAAGGCCGAGGTCATCGTCAGCAAACAACGACACGGCCCAATCGGTACAGTCGAGATGACATTTGATGCCAGCTACACCCGATTCGGCAACAAGGCGTTAGAAGGGCATTCTGAAGACGGCATCAAATCCGCTGACTTCGGCAGCTGAAATTTTTGTAAACATCTGTAGATCAATCGTGAATATGGGGTTCATATATGCGTCGATTACAAAACCAGGAAACCCCAAATGATGCGAGAGGCCACTATGCGGGATCCCCGTCAAGAAGCATCAGCCATCCTCAAGGTTGATCTCACCGCGATTCAGCAGAATTGGCAATCCCTGGATCGCCTGTCCTCCCCCGACACCGAGACAGCCGCAGTCGTCAAGGCTGACGGTTACGGACTTGGTGCTGCAGAAATTGCGCGTTGCCTGTATCGAGTCGGCACACGCAGTTTCTTTGTGGCACAAGCGAGAGAAGGTGCGGTTCTCCGAGATACGTTGTCTGGCGACTTCAGAATTTTCGTGCTCAATGGTCATATGCGCGGAGATACGGAGCTGATAACCACGCATCAGTTGATCCCGCTGTTGAATTCAACTGATCAATTTGCACGTCACAGACAGGAACTGTCCGGGCATCCTTTCGGTCTACAGCTCAATACCGGGATGAACCGGCTGGGGCTTGATCCCGAGGAACTGTCAGAAATCTTGTCGCATGAAGATGCCAATCGTGCTGTACTCGTCATGAGCCATCTTGCCTGCGCCGATGAACCAGGTCATGCCATGAACGCCTATCAATTGAAGCGATTCCACGAGATGACACACGGGCTGACCATTCCGCGATCATTGGCGGCAACTGGCGGAATTCTCCTCGAGGACGCTTATCATTTCTCCCTGACGCGGCCGGGCATCGGTCTCTATGGATGTTTGCCTTTCTCCGAGGCCAGGCCGGTTGTCACACTGGATATTCCGGTCATTCAAACCAGAACCATCGCGACCGGCGAGAGCGTGGGATATGGTGCGCAGTGGAAAGCATCTCGGCCCTGCCGTGTCGCAACAATTTCGGCAGGGTATGCCGATGGTATTTTTCGCCGTCTTGGTGATCGTGCCAGCCTCTGGTATGAACAGCAGGAATGTCCGATCGTTGGACGTATTTCAATGGATTTGATCACAGTCGATATCTCCAGTCTGAACTGCGACCCCCCGTATCTCCAGCTTTTTGGCGAGCAACAGTCCGTTGACGGTCTCGCCGTTCCTGCTGATACAATTGGCTATGAAATACTGACAAGTCTGGGCGGCAGATATAATAGGGCGTATGGAACCGCATAAATCCCGCTTGTCCCGGGCCATCTCGATTCCCGCCGGAATCGTCGCTGCAATTGGCCGTGTTGTCATCAGCGTATGTCAAGAGGTCGGGCGGTTTTCGCTCTTCGCCGCCGAGTCGCTGAGCCATGTTGCGCGTCCACCATTCTTTGTGCGTGAATTTCTTGCGGCGCTGATGTCGATTGGTTTCCTGAGTCTGCCAGTGGTTGCATTGACCGCGCTTTTCGCCGGTGCCGCATTGGCCTTGCAGATCTATGCGGGCGGCTCCCGCTTCTCTGCCGAAGCATCGGTTCCAACTGTGGTTGCCATTGGCATGGTTCGCGAGCTCGGACCGGTTTTATGTGGCCTGATGGTCGCCGGACGGGCTGCTTCCGCCATTGCCGCCGAAATCGCAACGATGAAAGTGACTGAACAGCTCGATGCTCTGATCACCTTGTCCACGAATCCGCAGAAATTCCTCGTCACGCCGCGAATCTATGCTGCCGTCGTGACGCTGCCTGTATTGACCGGAATCGGTGATGTCCTTGGCATCATGGGAGGTTTTCTCATCGGTACGACGCGACTTGGATTCAGCCCAGAATCCTATACCCGAACAACGCTTCTCTTCCTGGAGCAAAATGATATTGCATCGGGCCTCGTCAAGGGTGCCGTTTTTGGAATGATCATCGCGCTTGTCGGCTGTTATTATGGCATGCGGTCGGGCCGCGGGGCCAAAGGCGTCGGTCATGCGACAACCAGTTCGGTGGCGGTCTCATCGGCCCTGATCATCGCGTCCAATTATATCTTGACCGAACTTTTCTTCAACGCATGACCAGATTGGCACTGCATGTCAACAAGTGACCTCGCGATTTCCGTTGACAATGCGGAAAAGGCTTTTGGCCCAAACCGCGTCCTGCGGGGCGTCACCCTGTCGATACGCCATGGTGAGAGTTTTGCCTTGATTGGGAGCTCCGGCACTGGAAAATCGGTTATGTTCAAATCGATTCTGAGATTAATTCGTCTCGACTCAGGAACGATCCTCATCAATGGCAGAAACATCCATGAATCGCACGGCGTCGACTATAGCCGCATTGGAGTCCTTTTTCAGGAGGGAGCGCTCTTTGATTCCATGACCATCTGGCAAAATGTCGCGTTCCGCCTGATGCGCGGCAATGACCGAATACCAACCGCACGGGCCAGGTCAATTGCAGTGGAAAAACTCGAGCGCGTGGGGCTGACCGCAGAAGTTGCCGATCTGTATCCTTCGGAATTATCCGGTGGAATGAAAAAACGGGCAAGCCTGGCGCGGGCGATCGCCGCTGATCCTGAAATCATTTTCTTTGACGAGCCAACGACCGGGCTTGATCCGATCCGTGCCACCATCATCAATGAGCTGATCCGGGATATCGTGCGGGAATCCAGGGCGACGGCAGTCACCATTACACACGACATGCAGAGCGTACGAATTATCTCCGACCGCGCCGGCCTCCTCCATGATGGCCAACTTGTCTGGCATGGCGACTCACAAAGTCTGGAAAGCGGAAAAAATCCTTATCTCAAGCAATTTGTCAGGGGTGCATCTGAGGGACCAATGAAACTCACTATTTGATCTCCTGCATACCGTTGGCGTCATGCGTTCCAGATCTGCAATAGATCACATGCCGCCCTCCATGTTACAGGTTATGCATGAAGAGGTGAGTATCAAAGGAGAAGAGAGTCGTGTGTCTCGATTGCCGCCACTGTGCCAGAATGACCTCCTCCATATCTCTTATGCTGGATCATCGAAACGGAAATACGCACCTGACAGCAGGACTCGCGCCGCCGCGCAGGGTCACAAGACGCAGGTTGTCAATTTCCGGTTTCAATGGCAATGTGTTTGCACGGTCTCGTCATGCAGCGGAATTTGGCAACAATTCAGAAACAGGCAAAACGGGTTGACCAAGCATGAGTGAATTCAATCTGTTCGATACCGTCGCGGTATTCATTATTCTTTTCTCTGCTTACTTTGCCTATCTGCGTGGTATCGTCAGGGAGGTCATGGCGATATTGAGCTGGATCGCCAGTGCGATCGCTGCCTACCTGCTTGCACCCCAATTTGTTCCAGTGGTGAAGGACTTGCCGATTCTCGGCGAGTATCTTGTCGGGAGCTGTGAACTCAGTGTCATCGTGGCATTCACCCTGGTCTTCGCTGCCACTCTCATTGTCTTTTCGCTCGCGACCCTTGTTCTCACCCGTGTCGCCGTGCAGTCCGGTATCGGGATCTTCAACCAGGCACTGGGCATGGTCTTTGGCGTGATTCGCGGAATTCTGATCGTTGCGGTCTTGTTAATTCTCCACGATACAGTCTTTTCTGGAACGCAGACATTTCCGACTGTCAGTGAATCTCGAAGTGCAACCGTGTTTCATGACCTGCAGGTCCGAATTCGGTCTCAACTCCCCGAAAATGCGACTGAGCGCCTTTCCGTAATTTACGGAAATATAACGGCCGTTTGCGTTGATGCCGGCCCGCGCATTCCGGTTGAAACACCGCCAACAAGCGGCTGAATGACCCATTCAGGGGAACCTGCAATTGCCTTGGTCACCGGTGCGTCCAGGGGACTCGGTGCGGCGATTGCGGAAGTGGCTGCCGGCGCTCACTCCCATATCATTGTCTGCGGACGGACCGTTGGGGCCTTGGAAGAGCTCGATGATCGTATTCGTGAAAAGGGCGGAGCTGCCAGTCTCGCGGTAACTGATATCTGTGATATTCCATCTCTCTTGAAACTGGCCGACAATATTCAAACGCGCTGGGGACGTCTCGACCTGCTGGTTCACGCGGCTATTCATGTCCCGCCACTCTCGCCTGTCGCGCATGGCACGGCAGAAGATCTCGGGAAGGCCGCGCGTACGAATTTGCTCGCCACCGAGCGGCTCATCGCCATCTGTGATCCCCTATTGAAGAGGTCATCACGCGCTGCGGCAATTTTCTTCGATGATCCCAGGGGTGGCCAGAGCTTTTGCGGCCGCTATGCCAGCACCAAGGCGGCGCAGATCGCCCTTGCACGTTGCTGGCAATCAGAAAGCAGAAAGCTGGGGATCCATGTCGCTGTGGTTCAACCGCAACCCATGCGGACAGCACTGCGAATGCGATTCTATCCAGGCGAGGATCGGGCTGATCTCGCCGAGCCCATGCAGGAAGCACGACGTATCACCACCCAGTTGCAAGAGTCCTACCCTGAGACTTTTGACTGGCTCAACAACCCGTGAGCCCAAAAGATGCTTGGGCAACCCCACGATTGGTCACCCCCGTTCCACTTTGACGGGCAACATCCTTGAGGCGGTGTTTATGCCAGGGACTGACAAGAGCCAGTTCATGAACCCGCGCAACGCCAGAGCGTGTTGGAGGAAAAGATGGAAAAAACTCTTGCGAAGAATGAAGCTGCAATCGATTGATCGCGGGCGGATATTGCCAACTGCGACAAAGGCAACACCCGTTGGGTTGTAACCCCCCTTCAGAAAACAGGATCAGTTACATATTGCATTGGGTTCGTAATCTGTGGAGCGGCATCAAGGGTTGCAGCAATGCCGGTTTCTTTCGACGTGCCCAATCATTGTCAGCTTAGAGCTTTCGAACGACGGCGGGATTGTTGCGCCAGATCGGCGAATGCCGCCGTATCCCCGTCACGCGTTTCTGTTGAGAGTGTCTTCGATCTCACCGATGGAGGATAGGATATCCTCGAGATCGGGGGCGTCGCCAAAAATCATCGCTTGCGTGTTGTCGTAGTCCCAGGCCAATCGATCTATCATGTCGCCTACGGGCCGAAGGGCGAACGTACCGGGTGCAGCAGCCGCGAGGTCGTAGTCCGGTCTACTGAAAAACGTTCGGGCATGCTCTATGCAATCGGCTCCGAGAGCCAGATCGGAGACGGCCGAGGCGCCAACATCTGAGTGCAGGAGTCCATGCAAATCGTAGTCGTGTCGGGAAATCCGCTGTCCGTACTCGCTGTCATTTGTCACAAATCACTTCAGTGAATTGTCATAAATGCGTTCAGTATCTTGCAATTTCGATCAGATATGACGTCAATCTGTTGCAGCGGACAGGATCGGTCATGGACATGGAGAACGTTCCCGGGGCGGTGTGGCGTGCGGCGGAGACGCGGGCGATGCAGTGGGAGAGGAGCTGGAATCCCGGTTCAACCTCGTCACAGATGAGCATACAAGCAGGTGACGGGCGCATCCGCTGCTTCCCAGGATTCTCACCCTGATTGTCGCAGATTCTTAACCCATCTTTAACGTTGTGTGTATTTGCGTCAATCCATGAAGGGCCCAATTTTCGTCGTGGCACGACAGGTGAGCCTTGCGGCGGGGCCGCCGCGGCGCGTTGGGGGGAGGATGTCGGGTCGCGAGACCCCGGTGATTTGGGTGTTGCGCGGCGGTGGGGCGATGTGTGTCTGGCTGTGGTGATCTCGGCCTGCAACGCACATCGGGCGTGGCTGTCTTGCGGACAGGGGCGATCTGGCCGTCTTTTCGCCTGAAGGCCGTGGGGGTGCGGCGGAGATCGCCGCAGATCTCACGGCGGGTGGACCCGCTGTCGTGCGCCCCGGCGTCTGTCCTCTGTGTCCGGAGGACAGGAACGGCCGGGGTGGCGAGGACGGAGATCAGCCGATGTCCGTCCGGGCGGCACCCCTGTGGGGGAAGATGGGCCGCAATCCCCGTTCTGATGTCCGCGCCCGGAAGACCGATTCGACCGCGGTCAGGCCCGCCCTGCCCGCCACACGTGTTCGGCGTCCCCGTCCAGGAGAGGGGTGCGCAGACTCTCAACACCGGGGGTGTCCATCAGGGCGCCGGGTTCGGTCTTCGGGACCCCTGTGACACGGCGGCGGCCGTCTGACCCGTATCATCGGGAGTGGGGGTTGGACCGTTTGTCTTTGTCAATGACCTCATTGTCCGGCTGTCATTTGTCACAAATCACTTCAGTGAATTGTCACAAATGCGTTCAGTATCATGCATTTCGGTCATAAATCAGTTCAGTGTGTTGCAATTTCGGTCAGATATGACGTCAATGTGTTGCAGCGCGCACAGGGGGGCGGAAGACGACCGGCGGGATCTGGAATCCCGGTTCAGTCCCGTCACAGATGGTCAAACCCCCAGGTGACAAGGTGACCCATGCCACGGATCGGCACGGCGCGGGTCAGCACCGCGACCCCGGATCTCGACATCCAGACCACCCGGCTGGCGGCCGCGGGGTGCCATGTCATTCGTACCGGCTCTGGTTCCTCCCGCACCGGCTGCACGGAATTGCAGACCATCCTCGACTGCCTGCAGGACGGGGATGAACTGGTGGTCCATCGTCTGGATCGGCTCGGCCGCTCCACGCGGGATGTGCTCAACCCGGTGCATGACCTGGACAGCAAGGGCGCCGCGCTGCGGGTTCTCGAACCCGACGTGACAACGGCAGGGGATCTCGGCCGCCTGGTGGTCACGGTCCTGGGAAGGGTCGCCGATCTGGAACTCAAATTCATCCGCGATCGCCAGCGCGCAGGCATTGACGCCGCCAAGGCGAAAGGGGTCTATCAGGGGCGGAAACAACAGATCGACACGAACCGGATCCGGGAGCTGGCCGCGCAAAACATGCCCAAGGCACAGATTGCCCGCACGCTCAGGATCTCACGCATGTCAGTCTATCGCGCCCTCAAAGCGTGACAGAATCCGCCCCCGTGAGCGGAGCCCAAACGCCCAGCCCACGGCACAGTCAACCGCACCCACTGAAGTTATTTGTGACAAATGACAAGACGAATAAACAGCCAAAAAAGCCCTGCTTCCACTTCAAAATGGATGTGTGGGGCAGTTATATCATGCCGCGTGCCAAGACAATGAATCAGACAAAGGGATTGTCCTCTGCTTGCGAGCGCAGCATGATGCGAATCGGGACACCGTCCAATCCGAAACTTCCTCGCAAACCATTCTTGATGTAGCGGCGATACTCTGCTGGCAGTTCTCGGGGTCGCGAACACATGATCACGAAAGTTGGTGGCCGCGCCTTGATCTGAGAGATGTAGCGTAACCGCAACCGTCGACCGCCCGGGGCAGGTGGGGGATGCGCCGCCTTGATATCTTCCAACCAGCGATTGAGTTTGCCTGTCGAGACCCGCAGATTCCACTTCATATGGGTTGATTCAACCGCCGCGTGCAAACGTTTGATTCCGAATCCGGTCTTCGCCGAAACCGGGACCAGTTCGGCACCGCGAAGATGCGGAAGACGGCGTTCCAACAATTCTCTGACTGTTTCAAGATGATGTCGCCGCCCGCGCACCAAATCCCATTTGTTGGCCGCGAAGACCACTGCACGCCCTTCCCTCTCGGCAAGATCAGCAATGCGGACATCCTGAGATTCAAACGGAACTTCCGAGTCAAGAACCATGATGATGATCTCGGCAAACCGCACGGCACGAAGTCCATCAGCCACAGAAAGTTTTTCGATCTTGTCGGTAACCCTGGATTTTTTCCGCATACCCGCGGTATCATGGATACGAATATGTGTGTCTTCCCACTGGGCAAAAATCGAAACGGCATCCCGGGTCACGCCGGGCATGGGTCCCGTCAGCAGTCTGTCGGTTCCCAATATACGGTTGATCAGAGAAGACTTTCCGGAATTGGGACGACCGACCACGGCAATTCTTAACGGTGGTTGTGCATCTGGTACTGCTGACACGTCATCAATCGTATCCCTGACAGCAATTCTGGCAACCACCGTGATCAATTCACCGATTCCGTCCCCATGTTCCGCGGAGATTTTCAGGGGCTCACCAAATCCCAATGTGTAAGCCTCATGAACAAGACTGTTTCCGAGATTTCCCTCACATTTGTTGGCGACCAGAAGCACCGGTTTGTCCTGTTGCCGCAAATAGTTTGCAACATCCTCGTCAGTCGCCAGAATACCCGCCCGGGCATCAACCAAAAAAAGGCAGATATCGGCCTGCGCAACAGCCTGCCGGGTGATCTGAAGAATGGACAGCTCCAAACCGACTTGCGCGGCATTATCGAGACCTGCGGTGTCCAGCAGCGTCATATCGAGATCGCCAATCTGCATCGCGCCCTCCCGATAGTCGCGGGTCACGCCGGGTCGGTTGTCGACCAGGGCCAAACGACGACCGGTCAATCGATTGAACAGGGTCGACTTGCCAACGTTGGGTCGCCCGACAATCGCGAGTCGAGGTCTCATCAGCTGGAACGCGTCATGGCAAACGCCATCATCCGTCTTGTCAATATCAAATCGCAATCAGCAGGGATCATCGCCATGCTGACCGGATCGAGAGACACCGGAGCAAGTTGCAGCGCTTCCCAAGATTGTCACAATCGAAGTCAGCAGTTCATGATCGTTGGAAGCTCGTGACGTGTGACAGGTCAAGGTTTCCGAGTGTCTCACCACGTCAGCGATATGCGGTCAGATTGCCAGCGTCATCGACGATGAACAAGGTTGCATTGACAACAATCGGTGGCGCTGCTGCCCCATGTTCCGTTTCGATCACGGCAACCAACCGGCCCGAGACCGGTTCAAAAAATCGAATCCGCCGATCACCAGATGCCACGATGATCTTTCCGCCAGCCAAAAGCGGGCCGTGATTTGCATAGACAGATTTCCGGCGGCGAAGAGACGTGCTCTTGTAGGCTGGAAGTTGAATCCGCCAGATGCTGCGGCCCGTTTCACTGTTAAGCCGCACCAGTTCGCCGGCATCGGAGACCACGAATACGGAATTTGATACGAGCCACACCGGACTGTAGGACCCCTCATCGGCAGTCCACAAAACACGGCCGGTTGCAAGGTCAAGAGCCACCATCCTGCCCGCTTGGTTGCCGACAAAAACCACATCATCTGCGATCACAGGCGCGCTGGTGATTGATCGCAGTGTCGACCTTGCATCAGTCGCACGGGCACCGCCGACCGTCGCCGTCCAATGTATCTTGCCACTATTGGAGTCGACCGCCTGAACTTCACCCGAAGGATAAGGAATGATGGCTGTCGTTCCCTGTATCGCCGGTGTCGACCCGGTGGCCATGCTGGTTGTCGCCCCAACGCTCTGCCAGCTGCGCCGCAATCTGCCTGTCGAAGACTCAACCGCCCAGGCTCTTCCGTCTTGCGTGACAACGAAGACCAACCCATCACTGATGGCCGGCGGAAAACTAGCTGGTGCCGCAAAATCCTGCGCCCAGAGTTGCTGGCCTGAAGCCGCCCGAAGTGCATGCAATTCACCAAAGCCAGTGGTGACATAGAGGACACCTTTTGCAACAGCCAGCCCCCCTCCTGAAGCATCTTCGCTATTCTCGAATGCGGGAACCAAACTGGCAGACCAGACGAATTCGCCATTGAGCGTATGCGCGGTGACTCGAGTCTGCGAGTCCATCGTAAACAACAAACCTGAGTCGATCACCGGACTTGCCGTAATACGCTGTTTTGCTGAATTTCCGGCACCAATATTGACGCTCCATAAACGTTGTGGATTGGCCGACAGGGCTGGATGCGAGACCCGGTGAGCAGCGTTGCCGTTCAACTGTGGCCAGTTCAAATTATTGCGCATGTTGGGCAGTTGAATGGGGAAAGAGAGGTTTGGTCGTTGCAAGAGGTTGGCCTGCAGGACGTCCTCGGCATCGTTGTCTGAGACCCGATCTACAGTCTTCGACAAGGGAACCCGAACTTCTATCCGCTCTCCCTTGAGGATCTTTTCATCATCGGAGCATGAAGCGAGCAGCACAGAGCCTACCAGCAGCCACACAAAATTCCTCAACATCATCGCTCTACACTGTTTTTGGTTCACAAAACTGTTTGCGCGCACAAACATTCCTCTCAGGAGGTTGCTTCGTCATCTGCCCGATCTTCAATGGTCGTCAGTAGCAGAGCAATGCGTTCCCGCAGGTCCTGCGGCACAGCCGTCTCCTCAATAATTCGGTTCAAGATGGCCGCAGCCTCATTATACTGCCCCTCTCTGATGAGAGCATGGGCTCTTGTCTCATGCGCCAACAGGCGAAACGGCGCACCGGGTGCTTCCAGCGGCACCAGACGTTTGAGCAATTCATCGACCGGCAAATCATTTGCCTGGATCCAAATGACCTTTAACGAAGCAAGATCGCGATAGACAGACGAAACATCGTCATCCTGGGTGAGTGCCAAAAGTATCTGCGCCGCTTCCTCCCGATCGGTTTCGGCCAGAACGGCTGATCTTGAAAAAGCGATTAAAGCTTTGCGATCGCCACTGGCATCCAGATCCGAGAATCCGCCCGACAATTCGCCATCAACTGATTCAGCAATCGCCGTGCGCAGCCCATCTCCGAACAGTTCCGCCGCCAATTGATGTTGTGACCGATTCCATTCACGAAAGCCGGCGGCCCCGACGATCAGCAAGACCAAGACTATACCGATCCAGCCATAGCGCTTAAAAAGAGCAAACAACCTGTCGCGCCGAACTTCTTCTGAAACCTCAGCAATAAAGGAATCTGTGTTGGTCATGCCTGCCTCCGTAATCCGGCCCGATTATCGCACAACAACCGCTTTTGCTACCCGCAATTTACCATCATCGGTTTGAGATCAACAGTTGCAGAAAAGAGCACCGTCAGCCAGAACGGTCACGATTTTACTTCTGCAGGAAATTTTCAGAGGCCGGATGATTTCACGCATTCGCCTTCCCTGAATGATTGCCTGACTGATCGGTCAGAGGCCAGCGGCATGTGGCCCCATTCAATGATTACTGACAACAAATTCCAACTGTCCCACCGGCAACAGTCGTTTTGCAGAAGGCAGGAGATTGCACCTTGATTGAGATTGGGTCATGAGCAACCCCATGGGGAATCCAACGCAACCCGAACCATATCCAGAGATATTTTGACGAAGAAACCGATCCAAATTGTTGTCATGGGCGCTGGCACTGCCGGACAACGACATATTGCCGCTATCTTGCGATCCCCGTGCACCGAACTGGCCGCAATTGTCGATGTCAACCCCGAGTCATTGCAACAATTCAGTGCAATCGACACGGTGCGATCGACATCATTGCACGACACGCTGGCGGGTTTACAACCCGATGGCGTCGTCGTGGCCACGCCGACGGACGATCACGCCAGATCGGCTGTCGAAGTGCTGGATGCCGGTGTCGCGGTGCTGCTGGAAAAACCGGCAGCCGCGACTCTCGAGGAAGCCGACAACATCATGGCTGCAGCCAAACGTGCAAACCGTCCAGTCCTGGTCGGCCATCAGCGGCGTTATCATCGCCAGGTCGAGGAAGCCGCCAGCATGATTGATTCGGGTCAACTCGGCCGACTGGTGCTTGTCTCCGGGATGTGGGGCGTTCGGAAACATATCGGCTATTATCAGCCCGAATGGCGGCGCAGCCCGGCTGCTGGTCCCATCATGATCAACCTCACACATGATATCGATCTGCTCCGCTACCTGTGTGGCGATATCTCTGAATTATTTGCCTATTCAGATCATTCTGTGGAAAATTTGGCAAAGGAAGACGCCGTTGCCTTGTCCTTACGGTTTCACTCCGGGGCACTGGGCACTTTTGCAGCATCAGACCGGGTTGTCTCCCCTTGGAGCTGGGAATTTGCAACTGGCGAAAATGTGATCTGCCCGGAGAGCGGACAGAACTGCATCCATTTCTTTGGCACTGAAGCCTCGCTGGAATTTCCCAATCTGATCATGTGGAAACAAGGTAAACCGAATGCTGACTGGACCGGCAGGATATCACCAGACCCCTGTCAGTTCCCTTATGAAGAACCCTTCGTCAGACAAATCGAGCATTTCGCCGATGTCGTCATGGGGAATGCAAAACCACGCGTCACCCTCGCGGATGCCATGCAAAATGTCGAAGCTGCCCTTGCCGTGTTTGAGTCTGCACGGTCCGGGCGCAGTATTCAGCTCAATCAGGACTCAGTCGTCTGACCTCACATTATCAGAGAAAGTTTAGGGGATTATATACCTGACTACCCATCATACTATACGTAGTGGTTACGAGTAATTGATAATAGAATATGTAGTGGTTTGGGTAGTTAAGTATATAATCCCCATTATTATCTGCCTGGAGGAAGAAACGGGCCACACAAGAAAGAACAGAGCAATGCATCAAGTTGAAGGGGCAGGGTTTCAGCGAAGAATTCATCTTGGCCGTATTCCAGAAAGAGGATCGACGGGGGAGCACGAGCTTTGATTCCGCCGCAATCAAGGATGAGATCGGTCGTTTTGACTGTGCACGGGAAGGACAGATCCAAAAACTGAAAAGTGGCGTCAGTCGTGGGGGTGGAGAGGCGTGATGACGTTACAAAGACGGTATCGACTGGAGGCCAATGGGCAAATCTATGACGAAACACATCAGTGTGTCGTCAGTTCCGGGACGATTAATGAACAAGACATTGAAGTTCCACACCTCCACCCCCACGTCGTCACGCTTGATATCAGCACGAAAGAAAAAATCGATCAGGTCAAAGCCCGTGTCTTCTACTCCTACCATTGCTGGAGCAGGAAGCTTGATTCTGGACAGCCAGGTGAAATCCAGATCCAAGATGATGGTGGCCGCCCCCGCATTATTGATCTGCCGCGGCTCCAACAATCTCAAAGTCTCCGCAAGATGATTGAGAATCTGGGCGACATCAAAATTTATGTGACCAAGTCTGAGCGGAATTACGGATGTTACCGCGCAAAACAATCTGATTGGACACAGGCTTATACTGCCGACTTTACAATCAAGCCTGAGCGGAGAAAGTTCGACAATATTCGGTGTCAGTTCAGCCTCCGTGTCGAAAGTGCTTACACGCGTGGACAGCCGGAAAAAGGGGGATCAAAGACAAGTCTACGTCCGGTCATCGCCAAGGCGCGGGAAGGAAAGGTTGTCAAATACCGGAAGCCATAAAACGCCAAGGGAGCCTCTCGGCTCCCTGACTATCTCGGCCACCTCTTCGGTGCCTCAGCACCTATCTACCCTTGCGGTTGGACTGCCCTACGACAGCGGGGGAGCTCTCTCAGCCGATCATGAACTCCTATATCAGGATTTCTAGTCTTTATTCCTATCTGTGTCAAGAGACTTTTGGAGGGTTATGTATTATGGAGCGTCAATCTGGATGACAGGCGGTCTGATGCTGTGGCGGATCAGTGTCCACGTCTGGCTCAGCCGCAGATCCCGGTTCCGGTCATCGTCCGCGGCCCGAAGTTGAAATCGGGCCGTTTATCATCCCCTTCTGGGAACAGAATCGCTTTTTGCAAAAGGGTATCTCATGCGAATTAAAAGCATCCACTTGGCAGATTACAAACGCTTCACGGATCTCACAATCCCAGAAATCCCAGAAACCGCGAGACTGGTCGTACTGGTCGGTCCGAACGGAAGCGGCAAGTCATCGGTTTTCGACTCCTTCCTTTTGAAGGCCAGGGCGGCAGTCGCAAATTACCAACTCCAAGGTGATACCGAGCAGTATTACGAAAAAATGGAGACCGCTCGTCACCTCGGCGATATTGCCGCCCGTGTCAATATTGATTTTCATGGTTCTGCCACTGTTGATTTCAAGACGGCATTTCAGGTTCGCTCCGCGTATCGCAACGAGGCTGACTTTCGGATTGAGCATTTGCAGGCTTCCAGGCAAGGCGAGAACGGTCCACGACTCACCCGGATTATTGATGTCGATGCTGCGGTGTCCGAAAACTACGCCCAATTGGCGTGGAAGGGAATGCAAGACCTGTTTCATTCTGCGCCTACCGGTCAGACAATCGGACAGTATCGCGAAAGGGCTCTAGGGGATCTACATGATGCAATGTGCAAGCTTTTCTCGAGCCCTGAGTTGCTCTTGCAAGATTTCGGTGCGATGCGATCCGGTTCATTCCGGTTCGCAAAAGGCAGTGCCAAAGACTTTCACTACAAGAATCTGTCGGGCGGCGAGAAGGCGGCTTTTGATATTCTCCTCGATGTGTTCGTGAAACGCGTTGAGAGTGAAAACGCAGTGTTCTGCATTGATGAGCCAGAATTGCATGTCGCAACAGGCCTTCAAGGCCAGCTGATCTCATCAATTCTTAGCCTTCTCCCGGACACCTCCCAGTTATGGATCGCGACTCACTCTATTGGAATAGTGCGGCAGGCCTATCGAATTTACCGCGAGCGCCCGAAAGAGGTCGCGTTTCTGGATTTCTCCGCGTGCGATTTCGATGCACCCGTCACAATTGAACCCAGCAGTCCCAATCGGCGATTTTGGGCAAGTATTTACGCGATCACACTCGACGATCTCGCGTCGTTGGTGGCCCCGCAGCAGATCATCATCTGTGAAGGGAACAAGGAGAAAAACGTCAGGGGATTCGATGCGCAATGTTACACTGGATTATTTGCTGAAGATTTCCCCGACACATTGTTCGTATCAAGAGGATCTGCCCGCGAGGTGATCCAGACAGAACATCTCAAGGCAATTTTGGAGAATATTGCAGAGGCTACAGAAGTCGTCCGACTCATCGACAGGGATGATATGACCAAAAACGAGCGCGAGAGTAAAATTGCCGCCGGCATTCGTGTTTTGCGGCGGAGGGAATTGGAGGAATATCTCTATGATCCCAATGTTCTCCGGAGATTCCTCAAGTCACAGGGGTTTGAAGACGATAAAGTGGAATCTGTCCTGAAGAAACGAGAAGATCTCATCGCCCGCCAAGAAGGGCCTGACAACGTCAAAGACGTGTCCCAAAATTTGCTTGCTTTTATCCGCAAGGAAACACAACTGCCGGGCCTTGGCAATAATCGCGAAGAGTTTGCGCTACAGTATTTGGTCCCCGCACTTCAGGCAACAAATGAAGTCTATAATGAACTTCGGGAAGATATATTCGGGTCATGATGACCGAGAGAGCGTCAGTTGCCTCTGTGGATTTGAATAACCACTCCACCAAGGGAATATGTTCCCAATCTCAAATCTTGGGTTGGAAGATTAAGGAAAGGCATCAATAACAAGTCGAATGCTGCGACTGGTATGCCAAACGCTGGCAGATCCGGATCCAAAAGGATGCCATCTCATGCTCCAGACTGGTGGCCAGCATGACGCGCCACACGCCTTCGTTGCACTTCCATTGCACGAGTCGTAGCGTCTAACAATTCGGCGATAGAAACGACGTCAGCCTCCCCTGAATCGTCAGCCTCAATCAGTGCCGGCACCCCCAGAGCCAATGCAATCCAAGTAAATATGAGATGTGCCTGAATGGCACTGGTGACTACCTCTCCATCTTTTTCATCCAACACGTTTATGAAGGACTTTGGCCGATATCCTGTCGGGAACATCACCTCGCTATCCAAGATAAGCGGTAGTCCAAATTTTTCATATTCGTGCACGATTGTTTCGACGTCAACGAATGGAAGCAGCCTCCAGACGTTTAGTATCCGCGCCTTAAAGTAGAAATCCCCAAAGTTTACCATTAACTCATTAAGGCCCGTTGACAATTGCCTTGCGTTTTGAGCGCTGGGCGTGTATTTGTGTCGGCATTGCACGCCGAAAAAGGCGGCACGAGCAGACGAGGTGGGTGACAAGATGAATGCAGATCGCACAGTTTTGACGGATGAGATGTGGGCGCGGGTGGCCCCGCTGTGTCCGGGCAAGGTGACTGACCCGGGGTGCACGGCGGCGGACAATCGTC
>JAPOTI010000041.1 GCA_026709265.1 Paracoccaceae bacterium
CCCAAAATGCGGCGGGAGATCACGCCAGGGTGTGCCTGTCCGGAACCGCCAGAGAACCCCTTCCAGACACAGACGATTGTCCACCGCCGTGCACCCCGGATCCGTCACCTGGCCCGGACACAGCGGGGCCACTCGCGCCCACATCTCATCCGTCAAAACTGTGCGATCTGTATTCATCATATCACCTGCCTCGTCTGCTCGTGCCGCCTTTTTCGACGTGCAATGCCGACACAAAGACACGCCCAGCGCTCAAAACGCAAGGCAATTGTCAACGGGCCTTAGTTGCTAGACAGTTCGGGATCTTTCAACAGGACTTTGTCAACTCGAGGTTTCTGACACAGTATTTTCAACTGTATGAGAATCGGTTGTCACCACTAATCTCCTGAGACATTTAACCGGTTAAGGGCGCAGCTTGCGGTGGATGACCTATTCAAAAGTGTGGCTTAGCGGAATACGAATGGTGCGCTCTACCTGATTTTAGTATGGGTGGCGTAACCGAGACTGTCTGCGGCGATGTATCTGCCTTTGCTGAAGCCGCGTCCGATAGGTGGGGCAATGCCTGTTCGTGGTGCTGTTTTGTTTAAGATGAGGAAAAGGTGGTTCCCGCGATTGCCGGCGACGGGCCCATAGACAAGCCAGTATCCACCACTGTTTTGTGAACACACTGGCCATCGCCGCTTTTGATATTGAACTCTTTTGTGAAACTATTCTACGCACGACTCGAGATGGAATGACACTGAAGTCAGATCGATTGTTTTTCGAGGGACCCTGACGCGGCACGATTGAAAACGAAATGCACGCGACAATTTTTGTTCGGTGCGGATGACGAATTTTACCGGATGTTTGCAAGCTGATACACATGCTGCAAGTTTCACATGTTTGGAGAAGCAAATGACACTTGTGGGAGATGCGGCTGAGTTTTTCGACCGCCGGTTCCGTGAGATGACGATTCCGACGGCAGGTGTCGAAGTGCTGTATGATGGTTGCCTTTGGTCCGAGGGGCCGGTTTGGTTCAATGATGGCGGATATCTTGTTTGGTCCGATATTCCGAACAATCGGATGCTGCGCTGGGTGCCTGATCTGGGTGTCGACATCTTCCGCGCGGATGCGAATTATTCCAACGGCAACACGCGTGATCGCGAAGGTCGTCTGGTGACATGTGAACATGGCTGCCGCCGCGTGACACGCACTGAACCGGATGGCAGGGTGACTGTGATCGCAGACAGTTATGGCAGCAAACAACTCAATTCACCAAATGACGTTGTCGTCAAGTCCGACGGAACGATCTGGTTTACCGATCCACCCTACGGAATCATCTCGGACTATGAAGGCCACAAGGGTGAGCAGGAACAGGACGGTTGTCATGTCTTCTGCGTCGATGCCACGAGCGGCGAGGTGCGCATTGTCGCAGATGATTTCGTGAAACCTAACGGGCTTGCCTTCACGCCCGACGAAAGCCGAATTTGTGTCGCCGATAGCGGTCTTTCCCACGATCCGAATGGCCCACATCATATCAGGGCCTTTGATGTATCTTCAGATAACCGCCTTTCGGGAGGCGAGGTTTTCGTCGAAATATCGCCCGGTGTTCCCGATGGTTTTCGTTTTGATGAGCATGGAAACCTCTGGAGTTCCGCCCGGGATGGGGTTCGTGTCTTTGACCATGACGGGAATCCTCTTGGGCGCATCAAGTTCCCGAAGATGGTGTCCAACCTGACTTTTGGCGGGCCCAAGCGAAACCGCCTGTTTGTCACACAAACGGATTCACTGTGCGCGATTTATGTCGGGGTGAGCGGGGCACAGTGGCCGTGACTGACCGAGTCACCTGGCCCCATGAATGTCGAAAGGAATCGGATTCTGACGGATTCAGAGCCGGATTTGCATATGGCGCAGGGTTTGAATGAAATGGGACCGGTACGTGCCCGTTGAGGCCATAGGGTTGAGATAACGACATTCGTATGAAGCAAGGCTGGTATCAAACTTCGACTGACTTTGATTGGATTGCGTCAGAGAATATTTGATTTAAGATGTACAGGATTGGGTACTATGGCAGGTCGTCCTCATCAGCCCCTTTGGTGTGGTGGGTCTGCCGATGATATGTTCCATTTGATCATGGTGTCGATAGATGTGCAAGCAAATCGTCAATAACCGTGCGGCGACGCCAGATGTTTCGGCATTGTGGTGAGATCAGGAGAAGAAACCGAAATGAGTCAGTCCAGTATGGCTTCGAAACTTCGCTTGGGGGTCAATATCGACCACGTCGCCACGGTGCGCAATGCACGGGGTGGTTCTTATCCCAGCCCCTTGAGCGCAGCATTGCTGGCACAAGCGGCAGGGGCAGACGGGATCACGGCGCATTTGCGTGAGGACAGGCGACATATCTCTGATCGTGATATCCTGGAGCTGATGGACAATATCAGTGTTCCACTCAATCTCGAGCTCGCGGCGACAGATGAGATGCGTGAGATTGCGCTGCGCCACCGTCCCCACGCTGTCTGTATCGTCCCTGAAAAACGTGAGGAATTGACCACCGAGTCGGGCCTTGATGTTGTTGGTCATCGTGATCGGCTCAGTCAATTCATAGAACCATTGCGAGATGCCGGTTTCCGGATTTCACTTTTTGTTGATCCCACCTCCAGTCAAATTGAATGCGCCGCCGAAATCGGTGCAGATATCATTGAGATACATACCGGAACCTATTGCGAGACTTCTGTCACAAATCGCGATGCAGGTTCGATCGAGCTTGACCGGATTGCAGCAGCAGCATCCCTGGCCGCAACCGCTGGTCTCGAGGTGCATGCCGGACATGGTCTGACCTATGCGACGGTCAAGCCAGTCGCCGCATTGCCGGAGATTATGGAGCTCAATATTGGTCATTATCTGATCAGTGAGGCGATTTTTCGCGGATTAGCGGCATCTGTTGCCGAAATGCGGCGACTGATGGTTGAAGCGCGTGCGTCTTGAGGACGTCGTTCTTGAATTGTCTTACAAGCAGCTTGGGCCGGAATGATCCTCGGAATCGGCATCGACATCGTCAAGATTGATCGGATCCAAAACCTTTACCATCGTTTTGGGGGACGTTTTCTGCAGCGCATCTATAGCGAGGGCGAACTCGAGTTGGCACGGAATATGCACGATCAGATTGGCATTCTGGCAAAGCGCTGGGCGGCCAAGGAAGCTTGCTCCAAGGCACTGGGTACCGGGATGACACAGGGAGTGGCCTGGCGTGACATTGAAGTCATTCGCCAACGTTCTGGAATGCCTGGTCTGACGCTAAATGGCCATTCCCGCACACGGCTTGAACAGATGCTACCCGCGAACCATTCAGCACGACTGCATTTGACGATGTCCGATGACCGGCCATGTGCAGTTGCATGCGTGGTGATCGAAGCTGTGCCAAGGTGAAATGGCAAAAAAGCATGCGGTGGGCGACAATTCAAATTGCTTCCCGGTTTGTATCACATGGTTGCTTGATGTCTCGGATACAGAAGAAATTGCAACAACGTAAAGAAGTCGTTGTCATTAAGTCGCTCCAATATCAGATCCAACACACATGCTCCGGGGCCTCTCATGACGTGCTGGGTCCTATGATGCAATCTTCGTGACTGCAACATACTCACAGACGGTCGAAAAGGCCGTTTTAAACTGTAGGATGCAAATCTGCGTGTGAATTTCACCGCATCATTGGATCGAACCGAGTTGCTGAGTCTCATGAAAGGTGCGACTCAGTTTCATTCTTTCGGGACGCTTCAACCGTCATTTCAACTGCCCTGCCCTTGCACCTGATCGCGGCCCATTATCTTCTTGGGTTGACTTCATGGTCATGTCTGGCCACTAGCAAACTTCCTGTTTCTTAACTTTCATGGTGTCTGAGTTGCGCAGTGCAATTTTCGATAACATCAAAACAATTGTCTATGCGCTGCTGATTGCGGGAGCATTCAGAACCTTGTTTTTTGAGACATTCTATATTCCTTCCGGATCGATGAAGGACAATCTCCTGATTGGGGATTTCCTGTACGTCAACAAGATGGCTTACGGTTATTCCCGGCATTCTTGCCCCTTCTCACTCTGTCCGATTGAGGGCCGCCTGCTCTTTCGTGAGCCTGAGCGTGGCGATGTTGTTGTCTTCAAACATCCGGTCTCAGGTGTTGACTTCATCAAACGTGTCGTGGGTCTGCCCGGTGATCGTATTCAATTGCGTGATGGCGTCTTGATCCTGAATGGAGAACCTGTCCCGCAACGCGATGGCGGGGTCTTTACCGAGACCTACGAGAGACAGGGCGGGCAGGGCAGATTCCCCCGCTGCACCAATGATACGGTTTCAGAGGGAGGTGATTGCCAGAAAACCCGGCAGATCGTGACACTGCCAAATGGTGTTGAACATTCGGTCCTGGATATTGATATGGGCTTTAGCGACAATACCGAGGTCATGACGGTTCCTGCGGGTTCATATTTCTTCCTTGGAGACAACCGCGACAACAGCCGGGACAGTCGCTGGCCTCAGACAGCGGGTGGAGTCGGTATGGTGCCTGCTGAAAATCTTATAGGCCGTGCGGGACGCGTCGTGTTTTCTTCTGCTGGCCGGAGCCTGTTTTTCATATGGACATGGCGACAAGACCGTTTCTTTCACGAGATCAGTTGAATCGGCCGAAGGCGATCAGGGCGCTGGAGGACCGTATCGGCCATCGGTTCAATGATTGGCGTCTCCTTGACCAGGCGGTGACACATGTGTCGCGGCGTAATACCGCCAAGGACGACAATGAGAGGCTCGAGTTTCTCGGTGATCGGGTTTTGGCTCTCGTCATCACTGAAATGATCATGGAAGACAGTCCCAAAGCACCGCCGGGTGAACTCGCGGTCCGCCTCAATGCATTGGTCAATCGACCGTCATGTGCCAAAGTTGCTGAATCAATCAATCTCATTGAAGCCGTGAACATGGCAAGATCAACAAGGAAGTCTCACCGCCGTCCCGGCAGTACGATTATTGGAAATGCAATGGAAGCTGTTATCGCCGCTGTCTTTCTCGACGGTGGGTTGGATGCAGCACGAACGACTGTTGCGCGACTGTGGGGATCTCTGATTGCCGCAACATCACAGCCGCAGCCGGATCCCAAGAGCCGTTTGCAGATATGGGCCCAGGCCCGGGGACAACAGCCTCCCTTTTATACCTTGGTGCACCAGGAAGGCCCGGATCACGACCCGCAATTCACCTGTGAAGTCGCATTGGAATCGGGAGAGACAGCGATCGGTCGCGGAAGCCCCAAACAGCAGGCCGAGATCCTGGCGGCTGAAGAACTCTTGCGTGTGGTCGAGCAGCATGACATCTGAGACACGATGCGGATATGTGGCTTTGATCGGTGAGCCCAATGTCGGCAAGTCCACGCTGATGAACCGGATCGTCGGCAGCAAAGTCTCGATCGTGACCCATAAGGCGCAGACAACGCGTATGCGTATTCGCGGCATTGCCATCAGGCAGCGATCCCAGATCGTATTTATTGACACACCGGGTTTATTTCCGCCGCGTAGCCGGCTTGATCGCGCGATGGTTGCTACTGCCTGGAACAGTTTGAATGAAGCCGGCATGATTCTGCTCCTGGTTCAAGCGACGCGTGGCTTGACTGAGACTGTTCAGGTCATTCTTGATCGTCTGGACGAACAAGTTGATAACCAGCCGGATGCAGCGGCAAAGATATCTCTGGTGGTGAACAAGATCGACCTTGTGCCGCGCGCGAGTCTACTTGAACTCGTGTCTCGATTTTCGGAGTCGCGTGTATTCGCGCGCGTGTTTCTGATTTCGGCGCGTCATGGTGATGGGGTTGACGATATAGCCGACTGGCTTGCGGATACGGTTCCGGCGGGAAAATGGATGTATCCGGTTGATCAGATTGCGGATGCATCCTTACAGGTGATGGCCGCTGAAATTACCCGTGAAAAACTTCTGCTGCGTATGCATCAGGAAATCCCTTATCGAACCGCGGTGGAAACTGAGCGCTGGCAAATGCGGGATGACGGATCGGTTCGCCTTGATCAATCCATTCTGGTGACGAGCAAGAGCCATAAACGCATGATCATCGGGCCAGGTGGCCGTGTTATCCGTGCAATAGGCGAAGCGGCCCGCAAGGATATGGAGCAGCTGACCGACTGCAGGATTCACCTGTTCTTGCGCGTGAGGCTTGAACCGAATTGGGCAGAAGACCCACGGCATTTTGCTGGGATTGGCTTGGCGCACCAGGATATTACCGATCGGACCGAGATGTGATTCGTCTGAAGTCGGACCTGTGGGTACGAGCTTATCTTCAACATCTGCAGCAAGCAGATATTCCCGCATTTGTGGTCGCGAAAGGGGATCCGGACTCCGGTGCCGTCATGATCAAGCTCAACTTGATGAACGGCAGTTCCCGATTGTTTCAACGCAGTTTTGATTTTCAGACCAATCGACGCAGTTGGATATTGTCCGAGGAGAGCGAAGATCATGACATTGATGAACGGATCCGCCGCGAGATGAACCGCGACTCGGACTTGTGGATCATCGAAGTGGAAGATCGCCACGGGCGCACGATGCTCGACGAATCCGGATTGATCGAGTAATCTCTCGTGCACTGGAGCGACGAAGGTGTTTTGCTGGCAGCACGTCGACACGGTGAATCCGCAGCGATTCTTGAGATATTCACGCGCGATCACGGTCGCCATGTCGGACTGTTGCGCGGCGGCGGGTCACGGCGAATGGCAGCCACATTGCAGCCGGGAACGCAGCTCGCCGTTGAATGGCGCGCCCGTCTGGCCGAGCATCTGGGAACTTTCCGGATTGAACTTGTGACATGCCGCGCCGCGTCTTTGCTCCATGATCCACTTGCATTGGCCGCACTGACATCTTCCTGTTCGTTGTTGACGCGCATACTGGCTGAGCGCGCACCGACCGGTCGGTTTTATCTGCAGACAATTAATTTTCTGGATGTTCTGATGGCCAATGAGATGTGGATGGCCACGTATCTCGACTGGGAACTGGCACTGTTGCGGGAAGCGGGACGCGGACTTGATCTCAGCCGCTGCGTGGTCACCGGAAGCCGGAAAAACCTGCGCTATGTTTCGCCACGTTCCGGGGCCGCTGTCAGTGAGGAGGGTTCAGGGAAGTGGGCACCAAAGCTCCTCGAAATTCCGGCCTGCCTGGCAACCGGAGAATGCAGCACGATCGCTGATTTCGCTGCGGGCCTTCTATTGACCAGGCACTTCCTGAATGCCGTTCTCATTGAAACCTCGTCTCTTGACAAGGCGACAGCCGCGCGGCAACGGCTTGAGACACTGGCCATCGAGATGTCTTCGGGTGGCACATATCCCTTGCGCGGTCAATCCACTGCATCCGCCAGCCGATGACCTTGCAGATAAAGCAGCGCGGTCAGGTCGGCATGACGGATTTGAAGGTCAATCTGTGCATTCACCACGGGTTTCGCGCGAAAGGCAACTCCCATTCCGGCAGCTTTCAGCATCGGAATGTCGTTAGCACCGTCGCCGACAACAAGTGCGTCCTTTGCGGCCACTTCCTCCTCAGAGAGAAATGTCCTGAACAGGTTGAACTTGGCATCCGGACCGAGGATCGGTTCACGGACGGTACCGGTCAGATTCTGGTCATCAGAGACCAACAGTTCATTTGCATAGTGGCGATCAAACTCAAGCTTTTTTGCAACGCGTGCGGTGAAGTCGGTAAACCCGCCAGAAATCAACGCCGATTTTGTACCCCGCGCCGCCATGGTTTTGAGAAGCGGCGCGGCCCCCTTCGTTATCGAGATCCGTTCCCTCCAGACCTTTGTCAGGATTGACACCGGCTGCCCCCTCAACAGGGCGACGCGGGCACGAAGCGCCTCGTCAAAGCTGATTTCGCCATTCATGGCACGTTCTGTGATAGTCGCCACATGGGCACCAAAACCGGCGAGGTCGGCAAGTTCATCAATGCTCTCTTGTTCAATGATCGTTGAGTCCATATCCGCGATCAAGACGCGCTTTTGGCGATTTTCAGCGGGGACAACAGCAAGGTCGCAACCGATCGCATGCGCCTCACTGCGGCTTTGTTCCATACCGTCGGGAGGCTTCCATGTGGCAAATTCTGCCGCACGATCTTCGTCCAGCCAGTCCCAATTGCCGACCCCGTCGGATCGGGTGTACATGTCATTGATGAAGTCATGCGGGAGCACGGCATCCTGTCCAGCGATCAGGACAACAATAAATTTGCTCATGTGACTACCCCTCAGTTGGTACCCTTTGCGAAGCCAGTTTCAGTTTTCAGTATGGAACAGCAAATTGGATGGCGACGTAACTGATATAGCTGGCGGTCAAGACTATTCCTGCAGATCGCCTCAAGGTCCGCCCCGCAAGCAGGATCAGCGTCAGCAAAAGCGTTGTTGCCACCAGCAAAGGCAGATCGACTTCGATGATTCTCCGGGTGAGCGGCAGTGGCGCAACCAAAGCAGTCACACCGGCAATCCCGGTGAGGTTGAAAATGTTGCTGCCAATGATGTTACCGAGGCAGAGCTGCGTATTGCCGCGTAAAGCAGCGGCCAATGTCGTCGCAATCTCTGGCAGCGATGTGCCAACTGCGGTGATTGTCAGTCCAATGACTTCCTTGGATACACCGAATTGTTCGGCGAGTCCGACCGCGCCTGTGACCAGGAATTCAGCGCCGACAAGAACGGCAACGAGTCCAGCGACAAGGTGGAAGAGTGCGCGTGTCAGTGATTTTTCAGGTCGATCATTGCGATCATCCAAATACAGCTGATCAATATTGTCGATGGCCGCATCGCGCCGAATAACCAGGAAGATATAGAGGGCGAGGCCCATGACCATGAGGGCACCCATCCACCAGTCAATCCGACCGAAAGCAAAACCAATGCCGACGAGAAAGAGCCCGGCCAGGAGATGCGCGCTGCTGTCAAGACGAAGCGAGTTGGCACAGACGGGTACCGGGCAGATGATTGCGACCAGACCGAGAATCAGGATGGTGTTCGAGATGTTGCTGCCAATGACATTGGCAACTGCCAGTGCCGGCGCTCCACTTGATGCCGCATCGACACAAACCGCGAGTTCTGGCAGGGATGTGGCGAATCCGACAATTGCAATTCCAGTGAGCAAAGGAGATACGCCAAGATGTCGTGCCAGGCGAACCGCACCACGAACGACAAAATCTCCACCCAAGGCCAGAAGCCCAAGGCCAAGCAAGGTCAAGAGAATTGTCATTGTCACTGGTCTTGCCGAGTCACTGGTCAGGCAGTTGCCAGACGAAAATGATGTTCAGCGCGGGCAGGGGATGGTTGTGGGGCAATTTCAGGTCCTTTGCATGATATTGGCTCCGCGCGTGCCGGAATTCAGGATACAAGACATTATGGATATATGAGGTCTTGCAGTGATTACGCCAACTGATACTTTTTCAGTTTTTGTTCTCTGGGGCGGACGTCAAAAAGAGGGCATTCATAACGCAAGGGGATGATTTGAGACAAAGCATTTCTGATCTGCACAGACACGCAACGACGCGCTGTTGCTGTTTGCCGGAACTTTCGTATGTGCGATCGGTCACTTGCCTCGCATTCCTGTGCGCCGTGCTGCTCTTCGCCCTGGTGACTTTTCAGATCATTGTGGACGGGGCCACTCACCTCTCCAATTGAGGATGAATATTGGGCTGATGGGACTGTTGCCTTCGTCGTCGCGCCGGGCCAAACGCGAATCGATGGATGGCAGCTTCTCTTTCCGGAGACAGGGCGCACTCCCGGTTTCAACCGCAACGGGCGGCACGGCGTTTGCAGCATCGATTTCAGCTAATGTCGGTCGTACGCGATTTCTGCGGGTCAGTCGTCGCAATGCCCCAGGGTCTGACACCAATGCGCAGCGCCGTCCGCCCGATCATATGCGCTCCGATCGGCGCCGTCAGCAGCAAGAACAGAATGACGAGCACCACCTTGACGATGACGACAGGCTCCTGAAAGTAAATGGCCACGGAGGCCATGATCAGACCCGAGCCCAAAGTGCCCACCTTGGTGGAAGCATGCATGCGGATGAACACATCCGGCATCCGCATAATACCCACGCCCGCGATCAGCGTGAAGACGCCTCCAAGAAAAAGCAGGATGGCGGCAATCAACACGCTCATCTTGTCTCCTCCTGCTCCTCGCTGCGCAATCGATGCCGCTCGGCAAAACGTGCCAGCGCGACCGTGGCCAGAAAGCCGACGAGTGCCAGTGCCAGTGCCACATCCAGGAACGCCGCATCGCGGGATCGGATCGCTGCCAGCCCGCAAAAGGCGACAATGGCCACCGTCATCATATCCAGTGCCACAACCCGATCGGGCAGGCTCGGTCCCAGCACCAGTCGCATAAAGGCGAAGAACACGGTGGCAAACACCATGACAAATCCGAAATGGGTCGCCACATCCAGAAACGTGGTCATATCCGCCTACCTCTCAACCGCATCGATCACCCACTTTTCCATACTGTCTTTCAGCTGACGGCACACCGCGTCCGGATCATCGGCAAACATCGCATGCAGCGTCAGGGTCTTGCGATCCTCGCTGACATCGATCGACAGCGTGCCCGGCGTGAGCGAAATCAGGTTTGTGACAAGAAGGATCCCCGCATCCGTTTTCACATCAAGTGGCATCTCGATGATCGCGGGTCGCGCCCGATGACTCGGCGTAATGATGTCCCACAGCACCGCCACCGATGACACAATCAGTTCATAATGGAACATCACGATCAGTTTGATCCAATACCAGACCCGCAGAAAATAGCCTGATGGCCCGCCTGTCAGTGGCTGCAAGAGCCACAGGATCAGGTATCCCACCACCAGCCCGCTGCTCAGGGTCAGCAGCGTGAAGGAACCAAAAAGCGTGGCCCAAGCCAGCGCCAACAGCAGATTGACGACGAGGTTGTTCATCCCGTGCCTCCCAACACGGCATCGATATACTGTGCCGGATCCAAGAGTTGTG
The DNA here is from genome assembly GCA_026709265.1 of Paracoccaceae bacterium. GTDB lineage: Bacteria > Pseudomonadota > Alphaproteobacteria > Rhodobacterales > Rhodobacteraceae > JAPOXR01. The sequence continues at coordinate 10,964 of JAPOTI010000041.1, forward strand.
TGGCCGCGGTTTCAGCGAAGCCCACGAATGGTTCGGGAAAGAACCCGATCACCAGTGTCATCACGGCCAGTCCCGCAATCGGATACAGGAGTGGGCGTCGATCTCCCGGGCCAATCCGGTTCAGCGTGGGATTGATCCCGTCAGGATGGGTCTTCCAGAATGCCTCTGTCCAGATCTTGGTCATCGAATAGATGGTCAGCAGTCCGACCAGCAAGGCGACACCCGCAATGATCCAGCCTTCAATCTCCAATGCAGCGGCCACAAGGACATATTTGGCCCAGAACCCCGAGAGCGGTGGGAATCCCGCCAGCGAAAAGGCCGGGATCAGGAAAAGGACGGCCAGCCATGGTGCGGATTGATAAAGACCACCGACCCGCCCCAGTTCAGTTGATCCTGCTGCCCGTTCAACCACCCCCGCGATGAGAAAGAGGTTCGCCTTCACGATGATATGGTGCACCAGGTAGAAAACAGCACCCGCCAAGGCGAGTGGCGTCAACAGGGCGAGCCCCATGATCATATAGCCAATCTGGCTCACGATATGGAATGACAGGATCTTGCGTATATCGTTCTGCGCGGCCGCGCCCAGAACCCCGGTGACCATGGTGAATGCGGCGACCCACAAGAGGATTGTATGGGTGAACGCCACATCGCCGATGAAGACCAGCGTGAACATCCGGATCAGCGCATAGACCCCCACCTTCGTCAGCAAGCCCGCAAACACGGCGGAGACGGCAAAGGCAGGCGTGTGATACGAGGCGGGCAGCCAGAAAAACAGTGGAAACACTGCCGCCTTGACCCCGAAAGCGATCATGAACATCACCGCCACCACGGTGACAAGTCCCTGATTCTCAACTTCCGGAACTACACGCGACAGATCGGCCATGTTCAGCGTACCCGTCAGCCCGTAAAGGAGCCCGATCCCACTCAGAAAGAGAATTGTCGAGACAAGGTTCAGTGTGACGTATTTGACACCGCCATCAATTTGCGCCTTGCCGCCACCCAGAATGAGCAGACCGAAAGACGAGATCAGCATGACCTCGAACCAGACATAAAGGTTGAAGAGGTCACCGGTCAGAAACGCGCCTGTCACGCCCCCGATGAGCAAATTGAACAATGCATGATACCCCAGATACTCCTTGCGCTCACTGATGTCGGCCAGTGCGTAAATCGACACGGCAAGTGCGGTGATCGCAGTGATCACGACCATGACCGCACCCAGATAATCGGCCACCAGCGTGATCCCGAAGGGTGCCCGCCAGCCGCCCATCTGGGCCGCGATCACACCCTCTCCCCGAACGCGTGCCATGAGAACGGTGGCGGCCAATAGCAAAAGTACGTTTCCGAACACGGAAATCCACCGCCCGGCTGCGAAGTGGCGTGCCAGGAATGCGATCACCGCCGTCAGAAATGGCAGGGCCAGCGGAGTCGCAAGGTACCAGCTCATATGCTGTCATTCTCCCGCGGTTCAGCCACCCGCATCTCGTCGGAGTAAAGCGTCCCCAGCGTCGTGTATGCCCGGAACATCAAGACCAGAGCAAAGGCAAACAGGCCAAAGCCGATCACGATTGCCGTCAGCACCAGGGCTTGCGGTAGAGCATTGGCCACCAGCTTCGCAGGTGCCGCCGCACCTTCGGCGATCAGCGGTGGCGCGCCGGGTGTCAGGCGGCCCGCAAGGAAAATTGTCAGGTTCGCGGCGTTGGAAATCAGCACCAGACCGAAGATGAAGCGCAGCACGTTGGGGGCCAGCATCAGGTAGACCGATGTGGCCACCAGCACGCCAATGGATAGGGCCAGAAGCGACTCCACCTCAGATTTCCTCTTCCATCGCAAAGACCAGCGTCAAGACCGATCCGAAAACCACCAGGTAAACGCCAATGTCAAACACCAGTACAGTCGAGATTGGTAAACCCTTCGTGGTTTCTGTTGCCCCGACAAAAAGCCATTGCCCGGTCAAGAAGGAATCGCCAAAAAGTGCGGCCGCAAGCCCGGCCAGGAGCGCAATGCCCAGCCCTGCAACCGCAATATTTTGGGGAGACGTCCTGAGGGCGCGCCGGGCATCCGCCGTTCCGCAGGCCACGGCGAACAAGACAAACCCGGTTGATCCGATCAGCCCGCCGATGAATCCGCCGCCCGGCTCGTTGTGTCCGCGGATCAGCATATAGAGTGAGAAGAGCAGAAGAAGCCCTGCCAGATACCGGGTGCCCGCCCTCAGAATGACAGAATTCATGGCTCGTCTTTCCCTTTTCCCCGCCCCAGAGGTTGTGTCGTCCGCAAAAGCGCGTAAGCCGCCAGTGCTGCAATCACGACAACGGCGATCTCGCCAAACGTGTCCAGTGCCCGGAAGTCGACAAGGATCACGTTGACAATGTTGCGCCCGAATGCCTCAGACCAGCTTGTGACCTCGAAATAATCCGTTACCCTGCGGTCGAGCGGCAATTCCAGCATCGCCAGGAGCGTCAGCGTCACCACTGTGCCCACGCCCAGCCCCAAGGCTGCATCCACCGGTCGGAAACGCTTGCCACCGGCATCGAGTGTCGGCAGACGCAACAGTGCGACTGCCACCAGAACCACCACCAGCGTCTCGACGAGGAGCTGCGTGATCGCCACATCGGGTGCCGAAAAGACGATAAAGATCATGGCAACACCAATGCCCACGACGCCCAGGGCTGCCATCGCCGCAATGCGTGAGGAGGTTGCTGTCGCCACCAGTGCCCCACCGATGATCAGGAGGATCAGCGCCACACTCTGCCAGGTCGCATCCGTCAGATCCGGTCGTGTCACTGCCACCTGACGTGCCACCATGGTGCCGCCGAGACCGACCAGTACCGTGGCAAAGTTGGCAAACATGTACTGGCGCAGCACGCCGGTCTGGATGATGCGCGTTTGCCACCTGGCGAATGTTTTGAACCCATCGAGGAACCGGTCCCAACCCCGGTCAAAATTGGGCAGAGCGTCGATGATACGGGCCAACCAGGCGCGCAGGGGTCTGTGAATCACATAAAAGACTGTTCCCGCCGCAACCGTCACAATCGACAGAATCAGCGGCATGTTGACCCCGGCCCACAGGGTCAATGCCTTGGAATCCTCAATAGTGCCAAGCAGGCTTGCCACCGTCGGCGCGACCAGTGTGCGCTCCAGCAGATCCGGATAGATGCCGAAAAGCGTTCCCAGACTGGCCAGGATCACGGGTCCCATCAGCATCGGCCAGGGGGCTTCGTGGGGGATCCGGGGAGTGTCACCGCCCGCCGGCAGCCAGAACGGGCGCAGTGCCACCACACCTGCCACTGCAAACATCAGCGCGTTGGCCAACAGCAGGGCGCCCACGACAAGGACGGGTTCCGAGGCCACGCCCAGTGCACCGGCATATTTCAACTCCTTGCCGATAAAGCCCAGGAACGGCGGAAACCCGGCCATCGACATGGCTGCCAATGCGGCTGCAATCGCCGTGACCGGCATTACCCGGGCAAGCCCACCGAGGATGTCTGCCTCCCGCGTGCCAGTCGCATGATCCATGCATCCCACCACAAGGAAGAGGGCGGCTTTGTAGAGCGAATGCACCACAAGGAAAGTGGCAAATGCCGTCATCGCGTAGCCGCTCTCCTGTCCCAGAAACAGCGTCAGGACCCCCAGCGCCATCAGCGTTGTATAGGCCAGCGCCTGTTTCAGATCGGTCTGTCGCAGCGCCAGAATGCTCGCAATGACGGCCGTTACTGCTCCGAAAATCGTCAGCGTCCACAGCCACATATCGGTTCCCGCAAGACCCGGATGCAGCCGTGCCATCAGGTACACACCGGCCTTCACCATCGTTGCCGAATGCAGAAAAGCTGATACTGGTGTGGGTGCAGCCATCGCATTGGGCAGCCAGAAATGGAATGGAAACTGTGCCGATTTCGTGAACGTCCCTGCGAGGATCAGGATCAGGATCGGCACGTAAAGCGGATGTGCTTTCAGCATTTCTGATTGCGTCAGGATCACCGACAGTTCGAAAGAGCCCGCGACAAAGCCCAGCAGGATAAATCCGGCGAGCATCGCCAGCGCGCCTGCTCCCGTCACAAACAGTGCCTGCAGGGCCGATCGCCGTCCCTTTGTCGTCTCATGCCCGAACCCGATCAAGAGATACGAGGTGATCGTCGTCAGTTCCCAGAATACAAAGAGCGTTATCAGGTTATCGGCCAGAACGAGGCCCAGCATCGCCAGCATGAAGCTCAACAGGAACAGGACAAACCGGTGAAATTGCGGATGCGCGCCCAGATAGGTGTTGGAATAGAGAAAGACGAGGGCACCAATGCCTGAAATCAGCAGGGCAAAGGTCAGCGACAAACCGTCCAGCAGGAAAGACAACGAAATATTCAGGGCCGGCACCCATGCCATCTCCCAGCGCAGGCTGCCTGCCGCGGCAATCACAGGCGTGTGCGTCATGAACCACGCAAAGAGCACCGCTGACAACGCAACGGGCAACAGCCCTACCACACCGCCCGATCGCGGTGCGTCTGTCGGCTCACTCATGCGTGTCACGCCTGTTCGTCCTCAACCTGTTTGACAGTTGAGGTCAAGTCCCGGTGCCCGGTGGCCAATGCGATGAGCCATGACATGGCTGCGGAACAGGCGTGGCGGCATTTTCCAATAGAATTCCCCAAGGACGTATCTCCCGGTGGAACGACAGCCAGTCGGGCCGCCGACAGCCCATCCCCGCGCGACGATAATTGATAGATGGATACAGGATGATGGATGCCAAAATACGGACCTTTTCTACAAAGGCAACCAAATAAATCCAATAAAATCAGAATTCTAACCAAACTTCCCCGGAGCGTCGCTACGGACAAGCGGCGGTTTCATATAGGCATTGAAAATTATAAACAAAAGATTACTACTATTTTCAAAAAGCAAGAGGAATCGATGATGGAGGTGCATTTTTATACTGGAAAAAGGGTGTCTTTTCTTAGGTCGATTATGCCTCAAGTCGCGCAGTTAACTTTATCGGTTGCGCTGGCTCTTTTCTTCTTATTGGCATTGATTGCTGAGTAAAACAGGACTTTTGATATCTTGGAGTCGGGAGTGATAGAGTGCAAATCAGTGAAGGAAATTGAGAATCAGGTCCATGGGGCCTGATTTTTATTTGTGTCACAATATTATAAATTGTTACTACAAGACCTACAAAATAGACGGCAAATTCAATAATTTCCATTCTCTCTATCTTTGCTCAGGGTCATCCAGATAACACTGCTCCAACCTACAACATTGTCCCAACTTTCCACAACAAAAAAGAGGGCAGCCTCTCAGCCGTCCTCACAAATCTCTATGCCTGATTGATGATCAGACCGCCATTGTGATACCCAAGTCGGCACCGAGTTGCTGTCAACTGACCCAGCACCAGCTTTCAAGGTCGCGCTGTCACCGAGGTCATGCTCGAAGCCAACGCCAAAGGCGTCGACTGCGGTGGAGGATTTGATCCATTTCTGCTTAAGGACACTGTCCTTACCTTGTGTGTCAGTTGCTGCCGAGGCCAGAGCTGAATCATTTGGGTGTGAGTTCGGTGTACACGGGGTTGCTGCGGCGACAAGTATGGTCTATATAACTGGCTATAGATCAGGAGTTGGTCATGAGCACTGCTGCGCAGCAAAAGGCGAACAGAATCTATCGTGCGCGTCTGGAGCAGCGTGGTTTCAAGCGCTTTGAGGTGACGGCACGCGCAACGGACCGAGATCTGTTGCGCGCTCTGGCGCGTCGCCTGACCGAAGACGGGCCGGACGTGGATCAGACGCGGTCAGCGGTCAGAGAACTGGTTGCAAATGTGTCATCACAGCCCGGTGGCATTCTCTTGGCGCTGCGTCGTTCGCCATTGGTCGGGGCTGACCTTGACCTGTCACGAGAGCGGATTAACGGGCGCAGGGTCGATCTTTGACGCGTTATCTGCTTGATACCAACATCATAAGCAATGCCGTCAAGCCACAGCCTTCCCCACTTCTGCTCGATTGGATGGCCTGCCAGAAGAACGAAAACCTGTTTATTGCTTCACTGACCCTTGCTGAAATCCGGCGTGGGATTCTGGAACTGCCCAGTGGCCGGAAGAGAGACAGCCTTGCAGCTTGGTTCACGGGCAAAGAGGGGCCGCAGGCGCTTTTTGCAGGGCGCATACTGTCGTTAGATGACAGGGCTGGCCTGATCTGGGCGCGTCTGATGACGGAAGGCAAAGCCCAGGGCCGACCGCGCAGTGCCATCGACATGATCCTCGCTGCCGTCGCAGAGGCGAATGACTGCATGATTGTCACGGATAATGAACGGGATTTCAGCGGGCTTCAGATCGTCAATCCCTTACGGTAGGAAGCAACGGATGACGATATGTCGAGGCCGACAATGACATACCAAATATTCATGACCATGAAGCACGTCTGCTGGCGTGACTGCAACTGGACATAGACTCGTCCTTCCCCATTGTGAGAAACACAGCCTGTTTTATCCGCTGAGACGGAACTGATCTTTTTGGAGTCGGCTGTGTTGGCCGGGCTCACCAGCCTTCTGGAACACGCATTCCTATCCGGCCAATAAATCCAATGATGTCACCAACATCGGGTCAAATCTCGCCCATGATTCCGTCTAATCATCATGACGCGCTTCACCGGGACTCAGAAAACCACGTATTTTCAGCGAGTTGAAAATTCACAAGCCCGCTATACCAGAACTGTACCCATCAATTTCTTTCCTATTACCTACGAAAAGAGGGCAGCCCACGGGCTGCCCCCTCAAATCTCTGTGTCTGATCCGTGATCAGAACTTCATGGTGATACCCAGGTCAGCAACCGCGTTGCTGTCCACCGACCCTGCACCAGCTTTCAGGGTCGCACCGCCACCCAGATCATGGGAGAAACCGACCCCGAAAGCGTCCACGGTGGTGGAGGACTTGACCCACCTCTGCGTCGTATTGACTGCGGGGGTGCCAGCAGTTGCAAGATCGTCGGCATCCGTAGCATCGACGTTATAATAAGCCTTCGCGTTTTCTTTCTTGTGCTGCGCAGCAACCAATGTGAGTGAAGTCGCTTCTGTCATCTGATAGGTCATATCAACACCCATCGCCTGATTTTTCAGGTCAGGTTTCACTACTCTGGTAATATATGTCGCAGCTTTGTTTTCAGCAGCGACTGTAGGCTTTAGTGCAGGCGCATCAGTTTCGTCATGATCGCTGTCGGTCGAATAAAGCGCATTCATGCTGATCTGGCCTTGCGTAAAGCCCATACCAATGGACATGACGTTATTGCTGTCAAAACCAGCCCCAAAGGTCACGGGCTCCACATTGAAGCTGAAACCTGCGGCCCATTCGGCATCACCTGCGTTATCGCCAAAGGAGATGGCCACGGACGCCACTCCGAAGTCTCCATCGTAACGGACATCGGCGGCGGATTTGCCCCAAACACCTTCGGCCACATCATCAATCCCAATGCCATCAAAGCCAGGGTCTGCGAGGCCGCCAGCCAGCTTGTCGGCGGCGTCCAGATCAGAGCCAATCGTCAGCTTGTGCATGTCCATCGAGATATAGACTTCGCCGTGATTGCCGACTGTTTGGCTGGCATCGGGGTCAAAAGTTGCGGCTGTTGCGGCGGTCATTGGGCCATCGCCAGGGCCGATTTTGTAGATAGCGGGACCGCCTTCTGCGGCAGCGTCATAAACCCAATTGTTATTATCCCCCTCAAGAGTGACCACTTGAGGTTTGCCATCAATGACGACAATGGCTCTATTACCGTTAGCAGGGGATGCGTCCAAAACAAATCTATTTTCCCCGACTCTATCTGCCGCCGCTGCTTCAACATTGATAGCGGTAATTTTGCCTTTATCGTCAAGGGTGATGACAGTATTCGCCGCAACTGCTCCTGAGAACACATACGCACCAACAGTTGCTTGGGGACCTGTGGTAGTGCCGTCAAGATCATCGGCTGCATCGGCTAATGCTCCTGGGGTACCTGTATCAGTTGCACCTGCACTAATTCGCACGACTTCTGTCGCTGCTTTCGCACCTTTTCCGGCACCCGTCACGGACTCCGTATTATCGATGCTGACACTTCCGCCAAATCCAATCCCGCCATCGGTCGTACCTGATGCGGAGAACTTGATATCGAACTCATGGTGGAATTGCAGTTCGCTTTTGGAGTCGTCATCGCTTTCGGCGAAT
>JAPOTI010000074.1 GCA_026709265.1 Paracoccaceae bacterium
CACCACAACGCCAACGACGCCCGTCCGTTCCGCTGGAGCCGGGATCCCGAAGACCGCGTCGAAGCGTGGAAGCGAGGGCATCAGAAGCTTGACGAAATGGCATCAAATGAATGATTCGAACCACTAGCCTTACCGACACCACCATCCAGATTTGTCTTGAAGATGGGAGTGAAATTCGATTCAAGACAGATATCATTGAAGTGGTGCGCATACCTGACTGCTGGGATTTCGATGGCAATCCCGCCTACAATGTCAGGAGCAGTAACTCGATGGTTGTTTTGGATTCTCCTGATAAATTGAAGCGACCGAACAACGGATCAGCATAGACCCAAACAAATGCTACAATGCCAATTTCATCGAATGTAGAGATTATTACGACAACCTATCCGGGTCTTGACACTGTTCAACTTGATACAAACGCGCTGGCTCATATTCAGGAGAAGCATCCTGAGGTTCTTGAGCAGGGGGTTGGCGATATTGTGTCTACGGTCAGCAACCCGGATCAGGTTTATGAAGGGAACCAGCCAACCACCAATATTTTTGTAAAAAGGTCTGTCTATCGGGACAAACAAATGAACTTGCGTGTTGCAACCAAACAATTGACGGACACAGCCGCCCGGGTGACGACGGCCAATTATACGAACGCCGATAGGACAAAAACACAGCTTATATGGGACTCAACCCATGGCAATTCTTGATGTAGATAAAAAGTATGACGAAGAGGGAGATGTCCTCTATCTGACCATTCAGTCGGGTGTGCCAGGCATTGCCGAAGAAAGTTTGCCGGGAGTTTTGTGGAGATATTCACCGAACACGAAGGCCCTTGTTGGAATAACGATTTTAGAGTTTTCCGATTATTGGATGGAACAGTTGGATGAGCTTATACAGGAATTAGATAATCGCCTGCATATCGGTAAGCGAAAGGCCAAATTGTGGCTCTCATTGGATTGACTTCACGGAGATAGTGAGGCGAACAGCTTTTCAGGGTATCACCTCAGAGGACGCAGGAAGGCCGTCTGAGGGCTAAGCTGAACTTCCTATAGGCTTCTCGATCGCCCAGAGCACGCCATGGACCCGGATTCCGCACCGCGCAGCAACCCCTGTGCAGCAAAGTGTCGCCAGTCAGCAGAATGCCAGGACAAACCCTTGCTGTGACCAGACAAAAGCAATCGTTCGCAGATAAGCCCAAATGACGCTTCTTTACTGCGAGTGCCTGACCGACTTCCGCAACCGCGTCAGGTCGTGTGTGACCATCCCAGCCTCGTCGAGCACCTGCCATTCGACCTTCGCAAGGTCAGGCAATTCGGAGGTCCTCACAGGCAATGGGATCACGAGTCGATGGGGAGGATTACAAATGACGCCAAGCAAAAACCTCCTTTACGGAGGTCAATCAGGCACGAAGCGTCACTGACAATAACGCAGATCACTGAAAGGCAGGCCCTCTGATCTGCCACTTGACCGATTCGAGCGATTGGTTGAGAAGCGCTGCAGCGCACACTGGCGAGATCAACTCCTCGCCCCACCGCGCGCAAGACAAGCCGCTTGAAGCGACGAGGTTTCTCAAAGGCTGCAAAAACCCATAGTCGGGTTGAATGGGGTTTGGTTCCGATCTGCGCCCGGATCGCGCAAAGGTTGCAAAAGCGTGCTGTACGTAACCGATCCGACAGAACACCAACCTGTCCGAGACGCATCAATAGGGCCGCGGTCGACACACCGTAGATGTGCTATGCTCGTAATAGGAGAGTACCGCAAAGTGTGGGGCAATTGTGTTTTCGATGTGATGGGGCGCCAAGGGTTTCGGATGGCCGAGTTCCCTGATTGACCTCCTGTTGTGCACGAAGGCCATGGAAACACAGCGCAAGCGTCACGCGAACAGATAAAGGATCTGTAACAGGAGATAGCGCCTGCCAGAAAACTCATATATCTCTTAATTATTTAATATTATTGGTAACTGCTCACCCCCATGATTCCGTCCTGATGCCGGGCCGCCCGCAGGCGCGGG
>JAPOTI010000069.1 GCA_026709265.1 Paracoccaceae bacterium
CCCAAAATGCGGCGGGAGATCACGCCAGGGTGTGCCTGTCCGGAACCGCCAGAGAACCCCTTCCAGACACAGACGATTGTCCACCGCCGTGCACCCCGGATCCGTCACCTGGCCCGGACACAGCGGCACCACCCGCGCCCCCATCTCATCCGTCAAAACTGTGCGATCTGCATTCATCCTGTCACCCACCGCGTCGGCTCGTGCCGCCACCTTCGGCGTGCAATGCCGACACAAAGACACGCCATGCGCTCAAGACGCCAGGCGATTGTCAACGGACCTTAGCTCCCGTCCCAACGCACGCCGAAAATGGCGGCATATCCAAGGCAGGAGCAGACCCATGAATCCCGACAGAACCCTTCTCACCGACCGCATGTGGGCCAAGATTGCGCCCCTCTGTCCCGGCAAGGCGAGCGACCCCGGCGGTCCCGCCAAGGACAACCGCCTCTTCATTGAGGCCATCCTCTGGCATGCCCGTACCGGCTCCCCCTGGCGCGACCTCCCCCCGCACTTCGGCAAGTGGAACAGTGTCTTCCAGCGCTTCCGGCGCTGGGCTCGGAAGGGTGTGTTTGAACATCTATTCACTGCCTGATCGGAAGACTTCGATCTTGAATATGTCTGTATTGACGGCACCATCGTCAAGGCGCATGCCAAGGCTGCTGGCGGAAAAGGGGCCAAAATCAGGCCATTGGTCGCTCCCGGGGCGGCCTGACCACCAGGATTTGTGGCGGTCACGGATGCCCTTGGCGACCTTGTGCGCTTCCCCCGCCTCCCCGGTCATGCCCATGACCTCCAGGGAACGGACGCAGTGCTTGAGGACCTTGATTGCGCGGCCCTCATCGCTGACAAGGCCTTTGATGCCGATGCGTGGCTTGCCGATCTCGAAGCCAGGGGAATCAAGGTCGTCATCCCGGCCCGCAAGAACCGGAAGGTGATTCGGGACGATGACCGGGATCTGTATGGCTGGCACCACCAGATTGAGAACTTCTTCGCGAAGATCAAGGCGTTCCGGGGCATCTTGCACGCCTCACCAATGACCGTTTGTGTTGTTTCATCTCGAGCAGTGCGCAAATCTGTGTCAATGACCGATCCTGACCGTTGCAACAGACTGAACGCATTTGTGACAAATGACATTGGGGATATCGCGACCGGCATCTTTGTTGTCTTCGGTATGGTGCGTCAATCAACCTATCCCAGACGGGGAAAACAGTCACGAATCTCCGTGTGGCCTTGCGTCTCGCTCATCAGTTTCGGCAGGTTATGAAACCAGGAGGCAGCAAATGCTGCGTGACATGATTCCTCGAGCAACTCAACAATATATTGTGCCGATATGAGGTCTTTCCCCACGCCAATGGTTCCATGCGCGCGCAGCAATGCCGCCTTGAGCTGATTATTGGCAAAGACGGGACGAACTTCTGCTTCTCCCTGTGGCTTGCCGCCCGGCGCGAGATCGATGCACGGGACCAGACTACCAAGTTTTCCAACAGACTGCACAGTCGCACATTGAAAGGGAAGATTGAGATGAGAATAACCGATTGCCCAGGGTGAGTGAACATGGACAATGGCATTCACGTCTGCACGTTCCTGGTAAATTCCACAATGGAAACCGAGATCCTTGGAAGGTTTGCCACGGCCTTCAATCACCTGTCCTTCCAGATCACACACCATTAAATTGTCTTGTGAACATTCAAAATAGCCAAGACCGCTGGGCTTGATGACAATGGCATCACGACAGGACAGGCGCGCCGAGAGATTTCCCCCGGAATTGGTCTGCAGCTTGAGCGAAAAACATCTCCGGGCAATCGAGATAATTTCTTTCCTGACTGACACCAGATTGTCATGATCAATATCGTGTTTTGTCATCATGTGACCCTTCCTGCCTGATGTTCATCTATCAGTTCCCGCAGCATCTCGACTGCCAGTTCCGCAACAGCGAAATCGTTGATATGGCCGTCCGTGCGGACAACCCGCAACCTGTTATTGGCTTGAGCCACCAAACTCTCGGCAAATGCCGCGCGCCCCGGCTTGTTCTCAAGCAGACCCCCTGGACAATCTTCGGACGAAAATCCGCCCATTGGAATAATGACCGTCGTTGACCGCGTCGCCTCACTGAGAACATTTGCGAGCGCATCACCCAGCCCTGCCATCTCATCTTCCGAGAGACCAACATGCGCAATTTCGGAACTGTGGGAATATTGTGGCCTTGGCATCTGATCTCTACCGAATTCCCGTCCGCGCCATCGTGTCATGAAATTGACACCCCCCGGAAGCATAACCCGCGGGATCTCGCGGGGCAGGCGAAAACGTTGTGAAGATACCTGTGTTTCGGGGTCAAGACACAAGCTCACCAACTCATGGATTGTGTAATCCAGAACCGCACAAAATCCTCGACTCTCAATCAGGCGTACCATGGTGTTTCCGCCATGACCATTGGCATGAAATACGGCACATTCGTAACCCAAATTCTCAATTTGTGATCTTGCCCTCTTGATGCCCTGAGAGGTGATGCCGAGTGCTGACAGACACACCGTATTGTCATCAGGTTGCCCGGCATTGATCGTTTCACAATTGATGAGACTGCTGGCGACAGCAGCAGATGATTCCAGGACCCGCATCGTCATTCGATTCAATCCTTCAATATCCGCGATTGCTGGAATGATGATGGCGTCTTCGAGACCAGAAACGAATCGTGTATCGAAAGCCTGGGTGGTGATCAGGAGCTTCCAGGCATCAAGATCCGCCGCATCCAGTGCAGCGGCGATGATCTGACCCCCGGTTCCGCCGCCCAGCCCAATCATGACCCGCACCGGGGTCACCATTGCGCGCTCTGAAAGCACCTTCCCAGCGCGTTCCGCGGCGCGTTCCATGGCGACCAGTTTATCGTCACCATGGAGTTGTCTTCCGCCCGCATCGAGCGACACATCAATGATTTCGCAATCAAATCCATGCGCAAGGATGCGCTCCTTCAAGTACCTGGTTTCAATCGCCTTTGTGTTCAGCGTCGCCAAAATTACTGCAATAGGGCCAGCCACCTTGACACCCCTCCTTGTGGAAAAAGATACGCAGTTCAGGAGCAAATTCCAAAGGAATTCGTTGTGATATTTCCATTGTGACCGTATCGTCAGCCCTGCGCAAGAACTGCTGAAGCTTCCATCAAAGCCTCTGTCCTGCATTGCCGATCATGCCAGTTCAATCGGGACAGCAACTCTATCTCTCTTTGGACAACCGTTGGTCTGATATTGTCGCATATTCAGCTCCAATCGACTACAAGGCCCGCCGTGCAACACATATCTGTGGCGTCTGCAAACATACGATAAACCCGCAACTGTCTTCACGCATCGTTTTGAATCGAGGAAATCCATGGGAATTGCTGAAACAAGAATTTATCCGATAAATACAGGTTGGCTGGAAGCTGACTTGGGAACCTACGTGTTCTGGAAGGGCCCCGCCGGCAAGAAAATCTGGAACCCGGTCTATTGTTTTTATGTGGATACCGGCGCACACCGTATCATGGTCGATACCGGCTTGTGTGATGAAGAAAGAGCCACAAAATACCATCATAAGTGCCAGAAACGCGGCTGTTTGCAAGCGCATGAGCATCTGCGCAGTCAGCTCGGTGTTGATCCTGCTGACATCGACATTGTCATCCTCACACATCTGCACTGGGATCATGTCCAGAATATGAAAGAATTTTCCAACGCACGATATATCTGTCCTGAAAAAGAGATAAAGTGGGCCTACAATCCACTACCCCTCTATTATCGGACCTATGAATCTCCAAAACTGGGCATTGAACCCGCATACAGCGGATGCAGCTTCGAGATGGTGCACGGACCCACTGAAATCGTCCCTGGCGTCTTCATGTTTGAAACTCCGGGGCATTCACCTGGCCATATGTCGGTCACTGTAACCACGTCGGTGGGGGATATTGTCATCGCTGGAGATGCGATATTTCAATCACGCAACATGGAGCCCAATGAAGACGAACAATGGCGCTACTGGGTGCCAGCGCGCTTTGTCAACGCGATTGAAGGATGGCGGTCCGTTGAAGAAATCGACAAGCGCGCCGACTATATTCTCGCCTGTCACGACAAAGCCGTCGATGCATCGGAAGTCTACCCGTTCGAAAGTATGGAACTCCGACAACGCCGACGGGTCGTGCCGGGAATGCCTTTCTATTTTGCTGATTTACCAAAATAGTTTGGCGCCAATGATGTGTCCTGAATCAGACGTGACCCTGCGCAAAGACCATCCATAGATTCAGGATGAAGGCCCGCCATTCCCGCTGATTGATTTTATGCCGTGATGTCAATGGGTAAGTTGTTTACGAAAAAATATTTTCGCAAACTCTTCTGGCGCGTCTTGGCCGTGCCGCGTGATTCGTTGATGGTTGCCCGCAACAACGGGTATCATCGCGCCATGTCATGCCCCACAGACAATATCCCATCTGCGACGATGGATGTGAGGATGTCCAGATTGCGTAGAATGTTCCAGATGACTCAGGATCAGATGACCCCACCGTGATTGATTGTCTGATGGCAGCCGTCGCAACGGTTCCACCGCCCGGATTCGCTGTGCCGGATCAAAACCACCCACCACATGGCCCCGCCAAACCGCCTGACCCCGGAATGAGCGGGAATTGCCGGGTGAAAACTTGCGTCATATATGTACAGCGATATAGGATGACACCAGCAGAGGTTTCAGAAAGAAGGCTTCGTTAATCACGCAGATGAGACGGATGAAGGGAATGACATGGGATCACAGACGTGGTTTCGACCCGATGGTTGCCGCCTCTGAAGACTATGCGAAACTCCATCCTGACGTCGTCATTTCCTGGGAGAAAAGATCACTGCAAGCCTTTGCGGACCGCCCGATACGCGACATGACGGACAATTTTGACCTTCTGGTGATTGATCACCCCCATGTTGGGGAATGTTATCAGGATGGTGTACTGGCACCGCTCAATGTGGGCGGGCGGGAAAAAGAACTTGCGGAACTGGATCGGAATTCGATTGGTCTCTCCCACCAATCCTACAATTTTGAGGGGCAACAATGGGCACTCGCGATTGACGCAGCCACGCCAGTGGCAGCATTTCGTGCTGATCTCATGTCAAACGATGTCCCAGCACAATGGGATGATGTGTTGCGTCTTGCCCGTCACCGAAAGGTCGCCTTTGCACTCGTTCCAATCAATGCCCTCATGGTCTTCATGGGAATAACCAACAATCTGGGGGAAAAGATTGCCGTTGGCGATCAGCTGATTGCGCGTGAAACAGGTCAGTTTGTGCTGGAAAAGATGAAGGAGATTGTGGCGTTGATGGACCCACAATGCCTGGATCTTGATCCGATTGGAATCCTCGACTGGATGGGAAACGCAGTTGATGGACCCGCCTATTCCCCCTTCGGTTATGGTTACACCAACTATAGCCGCAATGGATACTGCCAATATCCAATTACCTTTGCCGATGCGCCGGGTGTTCGCTGCGCCGATCCAAGGGGCACCGTGATTGGTGGAACCGGAATCGCCGTTTCAAACACCTGCCGTTTCAAGGATGTTGCAATTGATTTTGCGTATTGGGTCGCCAGTGCCGAGATTCAAAAGGGGCTGTATTTTGAATCAGGTGGACAGCCCGGCCATGCGGCTGCCTGGGAAAGCGACATATGTAACGAGGCAAGTCGAAACTTCTTCCGCAATACGCGGCGTACCCTCGATACAGCATGGCTTCGTCCGCGATATCCGGGTTACATTGAATTTCAGGATCACGCCGGGGACATCGTACATGCCTGTATCAAAAGCGAATTGCGGATCAATTCAGCGCTCGACACGTTACAGGATATCTATAGACATTCACGCCGCTCGTCCTGACGACTGCGTCAGTTGGACTGACCCATTACCGACACCGATCCAATGACACGATGACGTGTGCGGATCTATGAACCTCCCATTGGCGACCGGGCAAGACTACGCCCGCCTCATGATCCTTTCTGCTGGGCAGACGGCGGGGGTTGGCAGGACCGATCACGCAAAATTCACGTCCTGGGATGTCATCGGCAGCTCGGTGATACGCGGCCCATCGACGGCAATGGCATTGGCCAGGGCCGGTCCCGCGGGCGGCGTTCCCGGCTCCCCAACGCCGGACGGCGGAGCTGTGGATGGCACAATATGGGTCTCAATTGCCTTGATATCGCTGATCCTGAGGGTTTCGTAGTCGGGAAAATTCGACTGATCGACTTCCCCATTGGAAAAGGAAATCTGGGACCGCATCACGTGTCCCAATCCATAACCAATGGCACTCTCCATCTGCGCCGCAATCACATCCGGGTTCACCGGGGTGCCGCAATCAACAGCACATATCACCTTCTCAATCACAAGACCGCTCTCCACATCACCGGAGATTTCGACCACCTCGGCCACATAGGTTCCGAAGGATTTGTGCGCGGCCACGCCTCGCCTTCGACCCGGCAGGGGCTGCTGATCCCAACCGGCCTTCTCCGCGGCCAGGCGCAACACACCGGCCAGCCGGTTCTGATCAGCTGACCCCGAAGTGAGATGCGCCAATCTGAACTCCACCGGATCTCTCTGGGCGACATGGGCGGCCATATCCATCATGGTTTCCATCACATAAGCGGTATGGCTGTGGCCCACCGAACGCCACCAGTTCACCGTGATGGGGGTGGATTCGTCCGTCAGCCCCACATACTGTCCCGGAATGTCATAGAGCGTGTCACGGACCCCTTCAACCGATGTGCTGTCAACACCATTTTGCACGACAAACGACTCGAAGCCCGATCCTTTGAAGATTGATTGTCCCGCCACCCGATGATCCCAACCCACGATGTGGCCGTCAGCGCCCAGACCCACGCGCACCCGATGGGCCACCGACGGGCGATAATATCCACCTGTGATGTCGTCCTCACGCGACCAGACGAGCTTGACCGGTTGCGCACCCCCGTTCAACGCAAAGGCGAGCGCAGCCTCCACATGGTAATCGGCGTCGGGACTCGCGCGCCGCCCGAATGTTCCCCCGGCATAGAGGGACTGGACCGCGATCTTGTCGGTCGGAATCCCCAGCACAGCGGACAGGGCCTGCTGCGCACCCGTCGGCATTTGTGTACCGTCATAGAGAGTCACACCCGTTGGTGACGGGGCAATCGTGCAGTTCAGGGGTTCCATCGGCGCATGCGCCAGATAGGGAAGGAAGAATTCCTGTTCGATGACCTGCGTGGCACCGTCCAAAGCCGCCGATGCATCGCGCACGACGCCCTTGGCATCAAACTGGGCCTCCGTCTTGACCATCGCGAGAAGATCAGACCGCATCTCGTCCGAACTGCGATTGTCCGCGTCTGAAAAATCCCATTCCGTTGCCAGTGCATCCCGCGCCTGAAAGGCCGCCCAGGTATCGTGCGCATACACAACGACAGCCGTTTGTGTCGGCAGGGCCGCAGCGCGGATAAAGCCCGGAACCGCCCGGGCCGCACTGTCGTCAAAAGACACCAACGTCCCGCCAAAACGCGGGCTGCGTTTCATGACCGCAACGATCTGGCCGTCCAGATGGACATCCATCGCAAACTGGGCGGTGCCATCAATTTTCGGTCCACTATCGCGGCGCCGTGTCTCTGGATTGCCGATGACAGAAAACTCGGCCGGATCCTTCAGGACAGGTGCGGCCGGAACCTCGCGCGCCGCCGCGGCGGCGGCAAACACGCCCATTGGCGCTGTTTTGTTGTCCGAAACAAGATGACCATTGATCAATTTGACACGGCTCTCCGGAACGTCCCATGCCGCTGCCGCGGCGGCAATCAGCATCGTGCGGGCGGCCGCTCCAGCCGTGCGATATTGCATGTAGGAATTGGCCATGGCGGTGGAACCACCGGTTCCCTGAATCCCAAACAACAGGTTACGATACTTCTCGACATCGGCGGGCGCAAATTCAACGTTGACTTGGTCCAACGGGATATTCAGCTCCTCAGCGATCAGAGTTGCCAGACCCGTGGTGACTCCCTGACCGCATTCAAAATGCTTGATAATGGCAGTGACGGTTCCATCACCTGTAACCTTCACGAACGGCGTCAAACCCTGTGTGCCGGCACCGGCGGCCAGCGTGTGGTCAGGCCGAAAGCCAATTGTCAGAACCGAGGCGGCGGCAACTCCCGTTTGCAGGAACGCGCGTCTGGAGACAGCAACAGTCATTGGTCAGGCCTCCAGGATGTCAGAGGCCCGACGCACGGCGGCCCGCACACGCTGATACGTCGCACACCGACAGGCGTTGCCCCACATGTAGGATTCGATCTCGTCAATCGTCGGTTGGCGATTTTCCGTCAGCAGCCCGATCGCCGACATGATCTGGCCTGACTGACAAAAGCCACATTGCACGACACTGATTTCATCCCAGGCTTGCCGCACGGCGGTCGCCACTTCGGATTCGACACCTTCGATCGTTGTCACTTCCGCACCCTCCACATCCGCGACACGGACCTGGCACGACCGCATCGGTTCTCCATCGACATGGACCGTGCAGGCCCCGCAGGCCGCAACACCACACCCGTATTTCGTGCCCGTTAGCTTGAGCCCATCGCGCAACACCCACAAAAGCGGGGTGTCCCCGTGCATGTGAATGTCATGGACCTGGCCATTGACGGTCAGTTGGTTGGACATCGGGACCCTTCTCCTTGTCTATGTGGGCTTATGCAGCTTCCTGTCTCCCTGAACGAGACATACACTTTCCATACGCCGATCACGATTGGGTTTCAATCAACTCGTGAGTATCCATGACTGGTGTCAAATGATGGACGGACGATGACCACTGGGGTACCGGTGGTCAGATTGACTGACATCACATCCCTCTCATGATTATGAGCACATCATTGCCAACATAATCCCCATGAGGATCTGTGCGCACTTCATGCGGGCGGACAGGTTTCTCGCCCGCCCTGTTCATGCAAACCCTGATCTGTATGTGCGGATTATTCTCAGTTGAACATATCGGCGATGATACCAGCGTACCAGCCTTCTGATTCCTCGTATGTTGCTTTGCGGAGATCGGCACTTTCACCAGTCGAACTGATAAATCCATCCACTCTGGCGATTTTCTCATCGGTCGCTTCATAAGTTGCGCCCACTTTGACACCATCATTGGTCTCAATCAGCGACCAGCAGGTATTGGCATAACGTGCCGGGAAAACACGGCTGCCGATGAGGGCTCCGCGTACCGCATTTGCGCAGACTTTTGCCTGACTATTGGCAGAAAAAGCGGACTTCGGCATATCGCCCTGCAACGATGCATCGCCGAGAATATGGACATCGGGATCCATCTTGCTCGACATGTCAACCGCATTGACAGGTGCCCAGTTTCCATCAGCTACACCGGCAGTATGAACGATCTTGCCTGCTCTCATTGCCGGAATGACATTGCAGGCATCAACCTTCGTCACTTCGCCATCAATCGTAACTGTCATTGAATGCGGATCAACAGAGACAATATCCCCGCCAAAGTCGGGGCCGATCCGGTCAATCATTCCCGGATAATGGTTGTTCCAACCCTCTTCGAACAGACTCTGCTTGGAAAACTTCTCCTTGGGATCCGCAATAATAATCTTGGCAGTCGGGTTGTGCAGTTTCAGGTGGTGTGCCACCATTGAAACCCGTTCATACGGACCCGGTGGACAACGATAGGGGTTGGGAGGTGCAACCATCGCATAGACACCGCCCGTTGGCATCGCCATAATCTGGGATCTCAGCAGCTCAGTCTGGGATCCCGCCTTGTATGCATGCGGCATGGCATTCTGCGCAGTCAGGTTCCAGCCGTCCACCGAATCCTCAATGAAATCGATACCAGGAGAGAGTATCAGCTTGTCGTATGCCAACTCACTGCCTCCGGCGAGCGTGACTGTCTTGCTGTCACGATCAACCCCGACCGCCCAATCATGCACGACATTGATTCCATGCGCGGATGCAAGCGCTCCATAACCGTGACCCAATTCTTCAATAGCCTTGAAGCCCCCAATATAAAGGTTCGAAAAGAAGCAGGTATAGTATCTCCGTGTCGGTTCAACCAGGGTCACATCAATGGCACCATCGCTGTCCTTGGCGATATAACGCGCCACTGTTGCACCGCCAGGACCGCCACCGATCACAACCACACGTGGTCTCGTGTGACCGCTCGCGGACAATTGCGGAGATGCGAGAATGCCCGCTGCCGCTGCCGCGCAAATAAATGTGCGTCTTTTGATTTTCATTGATTGTTCCTTCTCAATCTAGTCTTGTGGATCAGCAAAATATGCGGCGAGCGCTGCAATTTCTTCATCTGACAAACGTTCCGCAATGATCTGCATCACGGGATTGGTACGTGTTTTATTCTTGTAAGCATGCATGGCAGCAACAAATGCTCTCTCGGGCCAATTGATGATGGCCGGGATTCCAGCATCTTCTCCGGCCAATTGATGGCATGTCGTACATAGTGATGACAGATATTCCCCGTACTCTCGATCTCCTTCGATTTCAAGTACATCCGGATCCAGAGAGAAACCAGGCTCGTTGGTATAGGAGTCCAACACCATCAAGTCGTCAGAATCATCTGAAAATAAACGCAAAAAAGCAATCAACTCATCGCGCTGCTCCTTATCCCGCAGACCAGGATAGTTCATCCGTGTGCCCTCAATATAGGACTGCGGATCTTCCAGATAGGCAGCTATCGAATCGACATTCCAAACCAGGCCTTCTGCCCCTGCACTGATGAAGCTGGGGGAATAGTGAAAACCGTCAATCCCACCGGCAACACGCCCGAAGAGTTGATTCAAATGTGGGCCGATTCCATTCGTGGCACCATTGCCGATCTCATGGCATTCGTGGCATTGCATGTAGACCTGCTGGCCTCGGTGAGCCTCTCCGGTCTCATCGGACAGCATGACCCGGGGACTGAACGTGACAATTGTCACCAGCAACAGGAGTTGCAGCTGGCGTTGCACGCGTATCGGTATGTGTTCGAATAGATTGGCAGTTGTGGGTCTCATCTTGATTCAAGTGAATCTGGCGCATGAAAGTTCATGCCATTGTATCCCGGATTTAGTCCCGGCAAGCAAGCTCGTGGAGATCTTGGTTCGTTCCAACTGACACATCAATGGACCTTCTGCAGGAGCACCCTGTCACCATCAAGGACGACTCGGTCAGGATTTGTGCCTCATCGCCAATATATTTCAACCCGAAAATCTCAATTTGTACAAGTGCAGACTTGCTCCCGTCCGATGATAGCAGATCACCGCAATTGTCATCAAAGCCGCCCCCATGGTGGCTCAAATCATATCGACAGAGTGACCGCAGCCACTGGAAGCTGCAAACGTGGTGTGACCCACACCTTTCGATGCGGTCAACTCTGCCCTCCAGTACCATATTGCAAAATATGCACGGACTCTCAAATGTCACTTACAGTCAACGTCAGTTGCCATGGGCGAGAGAGAACCGCGCTCAAAGTGTCATGCCACCACCTCCAGGCTGGCGTTCGAGAAAGGGAACCTGAACAATTGCCTTTTTGCACATTGTTGCGGACCGTGTCGATATCACCGATTTGGTTTTGCGTTATGTGTCTGGGTTGGCGTTGGGGTGGCCGCTGCGGTCCAGGAGGTGCGGTCCGCTGTTGGGTTGTGGTGGGAGGGGTTTGTGCGGGGGTCGCCGCTTGCCTGCTCCCCAACAATACCGAACTTTCCCAATGCAGTCCCAATGCAGAAGGACATAAAAATTACACTTCTGCATTCGACATTGGTGGCGGCTCAATCGTGGGATTCTGCAATCATACGAATACCAAATCACTCGTGTGGGTTCGATTGTCGAATTTCCGCTTGACCTCAACTTACGCTGATCGACTTGGATGTCTCGTAAATTGACCCATCATCATCAAACCAGCGAAAATGGAACTCACCGGACTCGGGAACAATTGCGTCAAATTGAAAATAGGGATTGGCAGAAATGAACGGCTCCAGCGCAACGTCAATGACGTTCATTCCGTTAAAGTCAACGATCAAGCGATTGATGATCGAGCGCGGAATACGCTGTCCATCATCGCCCCTGCGATGGCCGGATTCCATGTTATGAGTGATCAGCGTCTTGACAGTGATTGTGTCGCCTGCCTTTGCCGTTTTGGGAATCTTGACTCGAGGTTTAACTCCTATGGCCATGGCCTTGACACTCCTTAACCGCCGCAACCGCCAATTGTGACCTTGACCTCAGACGAAGCCAATTGCCAGGAACCATCGGACATCTCCGCCAGAGCAATGACATTTTGTGAACTCGCAAGACGGATCCGGGTTGATGCCGATTGCGTTGGATTGAGCGGGCCGAACGTGAATGCGGCCACCTTTGGTGCCGGATTGCGATCAGCAAAAATACTGATCGACTTTGCTCCGGGTGCGGCAACACTGATTGATACTGAGTTGCCGTTCTCTGCAACTTCTGGAGTCACCAATGAGACAAGACCCGCGCCCGGAGCCATGCCCTTGGTGACCGAAGAAATCAACTCATCGATTCCAGCCGCAAATGACGGCATGCCGGCCAGCATCGCAAGGCCAGCACCACCTCCCGCCATCACTTGTCGACGCGTCAAATCTCGCAACTTCCTCGACTCCTCTCTGGCAGATCATCAACAAAGGACAACAACTGTCTCATCCAATAAAGACTGGGTCCATCACGGTATGCTGTTGCGCATTCACATTAAACATAGGTACTTGCCCGCCCGCCGACAAGTTTGCACCCATACAGAATGCAGACATCTGAAAGGTCCAGGTACACTCCGTGGAAATGATGGACGCGTGATCATCCACGTCTGCGCCCGGTGCCGTGCCCTGGATAATCATCTTCAGACGCCGCTCGGATGACGGTCGGGCCTGCCGCTCGACGGGAGACGCACGAGACCGTCGATGTCTCAGATCAAACAGTCTCGGTCACCTTCTGAAGCCCGGCTGGCGCATCAGGGTTGTTGCCCGTGGCCGTCGAAAGTCCTTCAACAAATCGGTAAAATGCAACCGCCTGCAGGACAGGTTCGAGAATGTCATTTTCCGTTGCAGGGACGGGCAAGACGGAAGAGCCCTGCATTGAACCCGCAAGATGGACGTGCGCACCGTCGTCCCGTAACCGCTCAAAGGCGTTGGTGATGGTATTGCCGGCGACGCCTTGAGATCCAAAGATCAGGCCACCGAGTGTCTTGCCCGCAATCGCCACCGGGCCATGCAACAGCTCCGCGGCAGAATAGGCTTCAGCGTGAAGCCGACATGTCTCCTTCAATTTCAGCGCTGCCTCTGCAGCGATTGCCATATTGAGGCCGCGCCCCACGCAAAAAACCGAGCTGTTTTGAGCCAAGGTCATGGCTGCCGACCAATCGCATGCAAGCGATTCACGCGTCAAATCGGGAAGTTCCACAAGAGCATCCGTGATGTTTGTGTCCCCGAGATAACCCGCCACCAATCCCAAGGACACGACAAGCATGCCAACAAAGGACTTTGTCGCGGCAATAGCTTTCTCGGGACCAGCCAGAATGGGGAGTATGTGATCGGCATCAATGCCGACAGGATTCTCGGTGGCATTCAGTATTGCAATTGTCTTGGCACCGCCCTCCTTCGCGGTGCGTTGCAAAAGGGCAAGATCAGGGCTGCCGCCTGACTGGGAGAAGGACAAGCAGAAAAATCCATCAAGCTGCAAGGGAGCATCATAGATCGAAGCAACGGAAGGGCCGATGGATGCGACCGGTATGCCCACCTGTGTCTCCATCAGATACTTGAAGTACGTGGCCGCGTGATCTGATGTCCCCCGCGCGCAAGTGATGATCCCACATGCTCTGTCGCGTTTCAGCATGCGACCGGCTTCAAGGTAAACATCAATCGCCGCGAGTTGGCGTGAAATCACCGCTGGAATTTCAGCGATTTCTTTGGCCATTATCGTGTCTTTAGTGATCAGCTGTACACTCCGGTAATCATGGCGATGATTTGGTTCTTGTCGGTCTCTGCTGTATGCCGAACACCAACCTGCTCGCCACGCCGCAACACGCAGATGCGGTCTGAAAGGTGAAAAACCTGGTCGAGGGAATGACTGACAATGAGGATTGCAAGGTTGCGATCCTTGAGAGACCCAATGAGCGCCTCAACCTTGGCAGTTTCCGCCACCCCAAGTGCCGCCGTGGGTTCATCAAGCAGGATCAGCTTTCTGGCCCAATGGGTCGCACGGGCAATGGCGATGCCTTGCCGTTGGCCCCCACTCAGATCGCGGACTTGTGAACGGGCAGACGGAATACGGACGTCCAGTTGCTCGACGAGTTTCTGGGTTTCAGCCCGCATACGTACCTTGTCCAGGAGTCCGAAAGGCTTGCGCGTGAGCTCGCGGCCCAAGAACATATTCATGTAGACCGGCTGTGCGTCGGCCAGGGCAAGATCCTGATAGACCACCTCGATCCCATGGGATCGAGCCTCGCTCGCATCGGAAAAACTGACAGTTGCTCCATCCAGGGCAATATTGCCGCCGGAGGGGCGATGTACACCGGACACAATCTTGACGAGTGTCGACTTGCCTGCACCGTTGTCACCGACAAGAGCAAGAATTTCTCCCGGAAAAAGATCCAGCGAAAAGTTCTGGATAGCCACTACGCCGCCAAATGCCTTGCGAATATTCTTCAGAGAGAGAACCGGTGTCATGACGCACGGTCACCGGGCCAGTTCACAAGGTCACCAAATCCGTTCTCGATGGTGGTCACCGCGGGTTTACCGCTGTCCACACCCTTGATTCCGACAACCATCGCACGGGTGACAAATGCTTGCCCGCGGAAACCAAAGACGACCGTGTCGCCGGGCGCAGGAGACGAATCGCTGTCTGCGTCGATCATGGCGTAGTAGTCGATGGCGGAGTCATCGGGGATCTGAACCTGGCGCAAGGCTGATCGACTGGCAGTGGGGTTGCTGCTGACCAACGCACGCACCTGATATTTCGGAAAAACGGGGTCGATATAGAGCCCGCCGCCAAAGCAATAGGCTTTGCCGCCGTGATGATGCGACACTTCGGAAAGATAAAGAAAGGCCGGGTCTTCGGGCAGGTCCTCGACCGCATGAAGCGGCGTGGTGCCATGAAGCCCGTTGCCGGGTTCAACCTGCGTGGCGCCGGCATCCGCCAGGGCCTTCAAAACCGTGGAAGAGGTCGTGCCCGGGGCATTAATTGCAACACGCGTACGACCAGCGCGGGCCAGCGCTTCTGCAGCAATATTGAGTGTGGAAAGGTTGGGCGTGGGCACGACTTTCCGCGTTTCCTGATCGAATAACAAAGCGGGAAAAGTTGTGATTCCGGCAAAATATCCGCCTTTCAACGCGTCCAGCCTGTCGGTCGCAGCGAGAATATCGCTGGCCTCAAAACCACCTTCATGCCCACAATAGAACGTATCACCCGCAGTCTGGATACGCGCCATCAGAGCCTGTTCATGTCCAGCATTGGCAGAAGCTTCTGCGGCTTCCCTGGCCTTGATGTCCGAGAACACGGTCCAATAGTCAGGGCGCAGCCTGACCGCGGCAAACGCGGCCTCGTGTCGTGGAACCTGAACCAAATGGCCGAGATGGCCGGTTTTGAGTCCTGCCCGATCACAGGCCAGGGCACATTGCATATCCACGGCAACGGACCGTGTTATCTCGCCGCGCATGACCGCCTGGCAAAACCCTGAATGGCGACCGACTTGCTTGGTCATGGCAAAGGTGGTGAGGCCCAGCCGCGACGCTGCATGCGAAAACACACGTGCATTGCGTTCAACCGCATCGAGATCAAGCAGATAGGCGTTTGCCGGGATTTGGCCTTGCTGATGCAACTCAATTGCGGCTTCAACAAAACGGGGGTTGCGACGGATGAGAAGATCGAGAAACATGAGGCCTCCGGTGTTTAACGGCGGACTTCGCGAAGCGAGATGGCGACAGCGATCAGGATAATCAATCCACGGACGATCATCTGGTCGGAGACCTGAAGCCCCATCAGGATCAGCCCATTGTTCAGCATTCCCATGAGAAGCGAGCCAAAAAGGGCCCCAATGATCGAGCCTTTGCCGCCATAAAGGGCGGTGCCGCCCACGATCACTGCGGCAATGACTGTCATTAGGTCACTCTCACCCAACGTGTATCGCGCCGCCTGCAATCTTCCGGCATAGAGCAAGCCGGCGATTCCCGCCGTCGTGCCACACAAAGTCAGTACAGCCAGGCGGACATGCTGCACCTTGATGCCGGACGCCTGGGCGGCGCGCGGGTTGTCTCCGACCGCCAGAACATGGGCCCCAAATCGTGTGTGTCGATAGACGACATGACCAATAGCAACAGTCGCTAATGTCCAGATGACTAAGGACGGCACCCCAAAGAGGTGGCCTGACCCAAAGAAACCGGTGAATCTCTCATTGATAACCGGAATCGAACGCAGATCCGTCATTGATCGTGCGATCCCGGCGAAAAGCCCCATGGTCGCCAGGGTCACAAGAAACGAAGGAAGTTTGAGATACGCGACAAGCACTCCATTGAAAGCACCGATCATGACCCCGGCACCAACACCCGCCAGCACACCAAAAACGAGAGGTCCATTCTGCATGGCCACAGCCGATGCCAGGGCGGATACGGCCACAACTGAACCAAAACTGAGGTCGATTTCGCCTGCCGACAGCGCGAATACCAGGCCAATCGCCATGACGGTTGCTGGTGCCGTTTGGAGAACGATATTGGTGAGATTGCGGGTCGACAGGAAACCGACATCGTGCAGCGTTGCCGCAAAGAACAGAAATATTGCAAAAAACCCCAACAGGATCACACTGGTCTGAAAATCCATGCGCCTCAGTTGGGAAATCAAGTCCTGTATCCCGTCCAATCTGTCCGGGCGAGCCGCCAAGAAACAGCTCGCCCATTCTTGGGGTTAATTTGCGGCCGCAACAACGCTCGCAGGTGGGTCGATATTAAGCGACTGGTTCCAGCCCTCGACAACATTCTCACGAGTCACCGTGATTGCGGGTGCGATGACAAAGGGTGGAACATCTTCACCAAGCAGATCAAGCACCGCAGAGGCAGCCATCGCGCGGCCCAGTTCATAGGCTTCATCCGCCACGATCGCGACAACATTGCCGCCCCGCACCATATCCAGCGCGATGGGCTCGGACAGGTCAAGCGTCACGATGCGGGTCGTGCTGTTGCCATTGGCACGCAACGCCGCGAGGACACCTTCCGCCGGTCCCGCCCACGTCACATAGATACCGTCCAGGTCGGGATTGCGCAGCAACATCGCATTGGCGATTTCTTCGGCGCGCGCGGGATCAGCGATTCCCTGTTCAGCAACGATCTCAATATTCGGATAGTCGTTCTCAATCGTCGTCTTGAACGCATTGTCGCGTTGATTGGTCACGTAATAGGCAGCGTCATGGTAGATATACCCGACCTTGCCCTGCTCTCCGATGGCGGCAGCAAGAGCATTGGCTGCCTGATTGCCCATGGCAAACAGATCGTCAGTCACAATCGCCGCATAATCATCAGGATGTTCATAACCTTGCGGGAGGTTCGACAGGAAAGTCAACGCTATTCCTGCTTCCACTGCTGCCTTGAAGGCGGCTGCAGATGTCACTGGATCAAGGGGTAACGACAGGATGATATTGGGACCTGCCGCCATCGCTGTCTCAATATCACTGCGCTGTCTCGCCGCGTCGAAACCGGCGCTGGTCACGGCGATGACTTCAATGCCAAGCCGCGCGAACTCATCACGGGCCCCTGCTGTCACCGCATTTACAAAATCCGATTGGTCGTGCCAAAGCAAAGCGGCAGAATATCCGGCCGCCTGCACCATGCCGACTTTATCATCGCTCACAATGACGGTTGATGATGGTGTGGCGCTTTCACCACCCGGGCCAACCGTCTCGGCACTTAACCCGCCCGCTAGCACCATGAGCGCTGCGGCGGCAAGCAGGTTTATGTTTAAGGTCATGTTAATCCTCCTCTGTTTGGATTTGTTGTCGTGATGACGAAGCACCGAATGTCGCAATAAAATGGGCGAAGGCTCGGACGGCTGCGAGATATTCTTCGATCTCGATACGTTCTTCATAGGTGTGGGCGACGGCAATATCACCAGGCGCATAATAGACAGTTGGGCAACCGATCTGTTCGGTCAGAAAGGGCATTTCGGACCAGTAGGGTGCCCCAGCAATCTGTCCGCATTGTGGACGGGCCTGTTGTACGCAGTCCTGCAAGAGCCGGATTGCCGCGGTGTCAGGCCGGTTTTCAACGGGAGAACCGCCCTTCGGGTGATCACGACCGGCGGGATAGTCGATGACAACATCGACTTCGTGCGGTAATGTATCCAACCTGAGAGATTGCTCAAATGTGGTCACGGCGTCATCAAGAACCTCGCCGGGGCGGAGCTTACGAATCAGCGAAAGCTTGCAGTTGCCCGGAACAGCGATGAATCCGCCGCCTTCGATATGCGTAACCAGAATGGAGGAGGGACCAACAAGATCATGGCGCGGTCCGGCGTCCAGTTCTTCTGCGTGACTCCAGATATTTGCAAGCAGCCGGTGCGCGGCCCTCAGCGCATCAACACCCAGTTCGGGCGTACCGAAATAGGCGGATTTGCCAGTCACCGTGATGTCGGCAATGAAGAATCCGATCTGTGCGGTGAAGATATTGAGTTTCGTTGGCTCCACATAGATTGCAAAATCGGGGCGTGGGATTTCAGCAATCGCGATTCGCTGCAACAAATTCTTGATGCCGGCACTGATACCACTCCCGGGCCTGTCACTAGTCCATAGTTGACACCGTCATCGACTGCTGTCGCTTGAATGACCTGTAGGCAGCGGCGGTGATCAGCATGTATTTCATTCCTTTCCTGATCTTCTCGGT
>JAPOTI010000049.1 GCA_026709265.1 Paracoccaceae bacterium
TCTGCGAATCGAAATGGCGAAGACCAACCTGCATGACCCGCCATATAGACCAACCCGATCACCAATACAAGTATGAACTGTTGCAAGGTGCCGGGACGGGACCGCCGAAAATGTCGTGCCGGATCAGGCGGGGTCCTCCATCGGTTTGTCATGATCAATGTGACAGAGACGGAGACCCCCGATGCCAGTTTGTGGCTGGCCTGGCCATGTGATCAGAAACGCCAAGATAGCGTCACGTCTTTTATCACCCGGCGATGCGGTCCAGGTCGACACGCTCACCGCCGCCCGCGCCGCACGCCCATCCGACACACGGGTCGCCAACGCGCCCTGTCCCATCACCGCCATCCCGATCGACGGCGGCTCCGCGTTCAGGGCCGCAATGAGGCAGCCTGTCAGGCCACAGACATCACACGGGCCGTGCTGCCACCCAAAAGCCCAAAAATGAACGGAGCTGTCGAAAGAATGCCAGCCACATGGAGACACGAATTCGACACTGTGCAGGACACCGCCACCACTCTCACCGAACGCAACCCCCGGATCGACACACATCTCGACCTGACCAACGGATGGAGACCTCATGACGCACGTAATGATCAGACGCCAAATGAAGATCGCGAATCATTGCGAATCGCTGCCAACCCATGAGGGGCCCGCGTCTCATATGTGGTGAGCAGGTACAGCGTCTTGCCCTCACGGGCGTGTTCAGTTATTATTGTTCTAAACTGCATAATGAGATTTTTTCTTCGGGACCTTGGTCCCGAGTCATATTCGTCGATTATTCAAACAAGGAAGATAGACATCCAGCTAACGACAACAGCAAACAGTTCATTCGTTGGGCGGGATAGGCACCCTGCGCTTCGACCGGTGGCGAACAGACGAAAGCGTACGCGGTTTCGAGCACTCACGGCAAGAAATTTTCAAACCATTGCCGATTTTGCCTGCGTCAGCAAAGATGATCTGTTCGCGATGAAAGTTGTGAGTGCCGTCCTTCCTTTCCGAACCAACCCTTATGTCATTGAGAATCTGATTGATTGGGATCGGATTCCAGATGATCCGGTTTACCAGCTTGTCTTCCCACAAAAGGACATGCTTGAAGAAGCAGACTTTGCACAAATAGCTGATCTGATGGTTCGTGATGCTCCTGATGCAGAGATCAGACGTGCGGCTGGCCGGATTCGCGCCCGCCTTAATCCGCATCCGGCGGGCCAGATGGAGCTCAACATTCCATCTGTCGATGACGATGTCGACGATGTCATTGAAGGTATTCAGCACAAGTACCGAGAGACAATCCTGTTTTTCCCGAGCCAAGGTCAGACCTGCCATGCTTTTTGCACCTTCTGCTTTCGCTGGGCGCAGTTTGTCGGCGACGAGGATCTGAAGATTGCATCAACAAATGCAATCGGGTTGCATCAGTATATTGCTGCGCATCGTGAACTGTCGGATCTTCTGGTCACTGGCGGCGATCCGATGATCATGAAAACGCGGGTAATGGAACGCTATTTGCGCCCCCTGATCAACGACCCCCGATTTGATCATATTCGTAACATCCGGATCGGAACCAAGTCACTCACTTTTTGGCCACACCGATTCGTCAGCGATGGGGATGCGGACGACATGTTAAGACTTTTCGAAGATGTCGTGAAATCCGGTCGCCACCTCGCGCTGATGGCGCATTTTAACCATTGGCAGGAAATGCGTACCGAAACCGTGCGTGAGGCACTCCGTCGGATTCGCGAGACAGGTGTCGTTATCCGCACACAAGCCCCGCTCCTCAATCATATCAATAATGATCCATCCGTCTGGGCACGTATGTGGCGTGAACAGGTCAATGCCGGGCTGATTCCATATTACATGTTCGTTGAACGCGATACGGGTGCGAAAAAGTATTTTGAGGTGCCGCTTGTCCGTTGCTGGGAGGTTTTCCGGGAAGCCGTTCAGCAGGTTTCCGGTCTGGCGCGGACAGTCCGCGGTCCCAGCATGAGCGCGACCCCGGGAAAAGTTGAAATTCTCGGTGTCCAGCAGATCGCAGGAAAGAAGGTCTTTGTATTGCGCTTCCTGCAAGGCCGTGATCCAGACTGGGTCGGCCGTCCGTTTTTTGCCAAATATGACCCACAGGCCACTTGGCTCAATGAGTTGAGACCGGCATTCGGAGCGGATTCCTTTTTCTTCGAAAAAGCTGCCGTCTCACAATAGAGAGAAAAGCTTTCACTTCGCACTTTTGACCGCTTCAAGAGTGGATGCGTGAATCGGCATAGGGTTTTGCCCGAAACTGGGTGACGGGAGGAGAAAGGTGGCAACGCCAACTGGGTCAACGACCCGACTGTTCATGCGGTGACCTTTCAGCGTTCGCAGGGGCGGGCGAATCGGGTGACTCCCAACTGCCACTTTTGTGACTGAATTCACAAAGCAGCCGAAAAATTTTTATTTCGGCTTCCGAATATTTGAGGAGTCGCAGCCACGACAAAATGATGATCAGGGCCTGTCTGAAGCTCATATCCGCGGGCAATGCCCGGAGACTTCCCTGCTGGAGATTGAGTTTTGTCCCGAAGTGATTCGATGGGTGATACAGTGAGTGATTCGCCACCTGGCTGGTTCGAGGCCGACTCGAGTCCGTGTGCTGGAGTTTGGTGGAGCCAAGGGGATTTGAACCCCTGACCTCTTGAATGCCATTCAAGCGCTCTCCCAACTGAGCTATGGCCCCTGTGTTTCACTCAACTCCCGCCATAAAGCTATCAGCGTTCACCATCAAGCAATTCGTTGTTATTATGCGCGGGTCAATGAAGAGATCATGGCACTCTTCACGAGAAGGACAGCATGTCCGTGAAGGCAAACTGTGGTGGTTGAGAGGCCACAACCGCCCTGCCAATCTGCCATATGGCGCATGAGCTGCTATACCGATAGCAGATGATCAAGTCTCGTCATCCTCTGAAGGCATGTCGGTGATTTCATCCAGAGACATTGTGTCGTCATCAGTATCATCGAGAACGTTTTCATCAATTTCAACATCAGCGCCCTCTGCTTCATCGATCGGGGCGGATGCGTCGCCCGCCATTCCAGTTTCACTGTCCGGATCGCTGTCCAATGTGACAGACTCGCTCGCTGCAACAATGATCTGCGTACCGCATGCCGGGCAGAGTATCGGATCCTTGTAGAAATCGTAGAATTTCGATCCACAATTCGGGCAGATATGTTTAAGACCCCATTCCTCTTTAGCCATTCATTTCACCTGAATCCGAAATCAATAAATTGCCGTGCGCCATTGCCATATCTCACCGGCATAAGTCAAAGCCATTCACCAAAATTGCAACGATAACGCGGGAAAGGGCGACACAATCCTCGGCAGTCAATGCCACACCATGCTGGTGACCTCCATTGACGCCCGCCGAACTCAATTCATTAGGCGTGTATCGCGCCGACACCACATGCCAGCGCAGCTTCCCTGACGGCCTCCGACAAAGTTGGATGCGCATGGCAGGTGAGGGCAATATCCTCCGCCGATCCACCAAATTCCATTGCCACGCAAATTCCATGGATCAACTCTCCAACGGAGGGGCCGATCATGTGGCAGCCTAGGATTCGATCGGTCTCTGCATGGGCCAGGATCTTTACGAACCCGTCGGCAGCAAGAGTCGCTTTTGCCCGGCCGTTCCCCATGAAAGAAAACTTGCCGATCTTGAATGTGACCCCCAATTCCTTCAACTGCTCCTCAGATTTTCCAACTGTTGCGACTTCGGGATGCGTATAGACAACCGATGGAATAACGCCATAATTCACATGAGCAGAACGCCCGGCAATACGATCCGCAACAACAAGACCCTCATCTTCCGCCTTATGCGCCAACATTGGCCCGACCACCGCATCACCAATCGCATAGATTCCCTGGACATTCGTCATGAGATTGTCATCTACGCAAACCCGCCCGGCTTTGTCGGTCTCGATTCCTGCCTCACTCAAACCCAACCCGTCAGTAAATGGGCGACGGCCCGTTGCCACCAAAACAATTTCCGCCTCGAGGGCAGATTCATCGTCGCTCCCGCGCGCGGCATAACAGATTTCCGCCCCGCCAGACGTCTTGCGTACCGATCGAACTTCTGATCCCAAATGAAATGTCAGTCCCTGTCTCCTGAGAATGCGCTGAAGTGACTTGGCCAATTCGAGGTCCATGCCCGGCGTCACCCGATCCAAATACTCCACCACCGTCACTTTGGTACCCAGCCGCGCGTAAACGGAGCCAATTTCCAATCCAATGACTCCGCCCCCAATAATCGCCAGGGATGCCGGTATCCGTTTCAGTTCCAATGCCCCGGTCGACGAGACAATGATCTTTTCATCGAGTTCCACGCCCGGCAGGGTCGACGCAGTTGAACCACTGGCAATAACGATGTTTCTGGTCGAATGGATATTGTCTCCAACACGAACCTCTCCCGCCCTCTTGATCGAAGCCCAGCCTTTTAACCAGTCGATCTTGTTTTTCTTAAACAGAAACTCGATACCACGTGTATTGGTTGCAATCGCTTCGTCCTTGAAACTCAGCATCTGCTTCCAATTCACCGAGACTGATTTGGCCTGTATGCCCATGTCAGGCATATTGATCTGGCATTCATGATATTGATGACTTGCATGGAGCAGTGCCTTTGACGGAATGCAGCCCACATTGAGGCAAGTCCCGCCAAGCGTATCTCGCCCTTCGACGCATGCTGTTTTCAACCCCGCCTGGGCTGCACGAATGGCACAGACATAGCCCCCTGGTCCACTGCCAATTACGATCACATCATAGCTGTCCATAATCGCTTCTATCCTCTTTGCTCAACTTCATGCGTGGTCCCAGAGATGTTGTAGGGCATTATTCTGACCCGTACCAGTTTCACCATGACGGCGGCGGACTGTAACCCGCAACTGGAAAACAAGACCGAAGGCCACCCAATTGGGCAGAATATGGGTGACGGTCTGGCTGACCCATCAAGCACACGATTGTCAGCCATGCCAGAAAAGCGTGATTTGAAATCAAGCCCGCATATCAACAGACGGATTGCGCGTTGCAAACGCAAAAAGGATCCGCTGGAAACGCCTTTGCCCGACATCATCCGCAGCTGGCCAATCAGGGTAACGAAATTTACAATCGCCAGCCGCCGCCGATCTCACAAATGTGACACATGGTTCAATCGTTCAAACTTCCAAAAGGAGCCGTTGCGGATTTTCTATGGACTCCTTGACTCTGACGAGAAATGTCACTGCACCCTTACCATCGACAATCCGATGATCATAGGACAATGCCAGATACATCATCGGGCGAATGACAATCTCCCCGTCAATCACCACCGGGCGTTGCTGGATTTTGTGCAAACCGAGAATTCCCGACTGGGGCGGATTCAGGATCGGAGACGACATCAACGATCCATAGACACCCCCGTTGGAAATGGAGAAGGTTCCCCCTTGCAAGTCAGCCATTGATAACTTGCCATCGCGCGCACGCGCCGCGCGCTCGGCAAGGGTCTGCTCAATCTCCGCAAATGACATCTCCTCAGCATGGCGAAGAACGGGAACCACGAGGCCCGTCGGCGTGCCAACCGCCACGCCCATATGGACAAATTTCTTGAAGACAATGTCATCGCCATCGATTTCCGCATTGACCTCAGGGACCTCAATCAACGCAGAACAGCATGACTTGATGAAAAAACTCATGAATCCGAGCCGGACACCATGTTTCTTCTCGAAGTCTTCCCTATAGGCGGCGCGCAAGGCCATTACCTGACCCATGTCCACCTCATTGTAGGTGGTGAGCATCACCGCGGTGTTCTGTGCTTCCTTAAGACGATGTGCAATGGTCTTGCGCAGTCTCGTCATGCGCACGCGCTCTTCAAGTACAGACGTTTCAGAAGAACGCTGCGGAGCAGAAACAGGTGCCGCCGCCTCTTGTGCGATACGCGTGGCCTCGAGTGTCTTTATCACATCTTCCTTGAGGATCCGCCCATCCCTGCCGGTCGCATGAACTGACTTCGGCGACACCTTATTCTGCTCCATCATCCGCTTGGCCGCAGGGGCATTTTCGATGTCACGCGGCCTGGAATCGTTCGAGCGTGACTCGTGCAAATCGGGGGCATCAGGTTGCGGCGAATCCTGGGGGATCGATGGCAGCGATTTTTTCCCGGAAACTGATGTCTTGGCGTCACCCGACGAATCAATGCGCGCCAGCACTGCACCAATACCAACAGTTGACCCCTCAGGAGCAACGATTTCGGAAATCATGCCATCCGAAGGTGCGCGAACCTCCAACGTCACCTTATCGGTTTCCAATTCACAAATAATCTCATCGGCCGAAACGGCTTCACCCGTCTCCTTGGACCAGCCGCCGACAGTGGCTTCTGTGACACTCTCTCCCAGAGTGGGAACTTCGACATCAACGATCATGTTGTGGTTTCCTTCTCGAAGGACAGCGCAGCATCCACGAGCTGCTGCTGTTCGGCCTTATGGCAGTTCAACAAACCGGTCGCTGGCGAGGCCGATGGTGGGCGACCGACATAGCGCGGGCGGCGCTCCCGCGCCTGCAAGCGGCCCAATGTCCATTCGATATTGGGTTCAATATAGGTCCAGGCACCCTGATTGCGAGGCTCTTCCTGGCACCATAAGATTTCGGCTTGTTTGAATCGCTTCAGTTCCTTGGAAAATGCCTGGAAGGGAAATGGAAAATACTGCTCCAGGCGAAGAAGATAGATGTCGTTGATGCCGCGTCTATCGCGCTCTTGGAGCAGATCAAAATAGACCTTACCGGACGTGATCACGACCCGTCGAATTTTCTTGTCGGGCAACAGTTTTGTATCAGAGTTTCCGCATTCCGCATCGTCCCACAGCACCCTGTGAAACGATGACCCTTCGGTAAATTCGGCCAGTGTACTGATGGCA
Source organism: Paracoccaceae bacterium (assembly GCA_026709265.1). Lineage (GTDB taxonomy): Bacteria > Pseudomonadota > Alphaproteobacteria > Rhodobacterales > Rhodobacteraceae > JAPOXR01. The sequence goes on from JAPOTI010000049.1 coordinate 6,901, forward strand.
AGTTTATGCCGCAGCAAAGATTTCGGAGTCATCAAGACCAAGGGTTTACGAAAGTCACGATGCAATTGCCGGCGAAGAATGTGAAAATAATTCGCGGGCGTCGTACAATTGGCAACGATCCAATTGTCTTCCGCGCAAAGTTGCAGAAATCTCTCCAAGCGGGCTGATGAATGTTCAGGCCCCTGGCCTTCCATACCATGAGGCAGCAACATGACGAGTCCCGACATCCGTAACCATTTCCGTTCACCGCTCGAAATAAACTGGTCGAACATGATCTGTGCACCATTGGCAAAATCGCCGAACTGCGCCTCCCACAGAACCAGGGCATTCGGTTCACTCAATGAATAACCGTATTCGTACCCGAGCACTGCAAATTCAGATAACATCGAGTCAATAACCTGAAACTCTGCGGCCCCATCCCCGAGATGGTTGAGGGGAATGTAACTGTCTTCTGTCTCCTGATCGATCAGTGCGGAATGGCGTTGGCTAAATGTGCCGCGGGTGGAGTCCTGGCCCGAAAGGCGGACGCCATAGCCTTCCTGCAACAGCGTACCAAATGCCAATTGCTCACCGACTGCCCAATCACATTTCTCACCAGTGGAGAAAATCTCTGCCCGTGCCTTGAGGATCCGGGCCAAGGTGCGGTGAATCTTGAATCCGGCCGGAACAGTGGTGAGCGCCTTGCCGATAGACTGCAGTCGCTCTTCGGACACACCGGTCTGTCCGCGCTGATATTCTCCTGCCTGAGGCTGCAGATGCGACCACCTCCCGTCCAGCCAATCGGCCGCGTTTGGCCGAAAACTGGAAGCGGCATTGAATTCATTGTCCAAATGGTCCCGGAAACGTGTCTGGGCCTCGGTCACTTCCCCCTCGGGGACCAGCCCATCTGTGACCAACCGACGTGAATAGATCTTCAGAGTCGTCTCATGGGTCTTGATCTTCCCGTACATCTTGGGCTGCGTAAACATTGGTTCATCGCCCTCGTTATGACCAAACCGCCGATAGCAAAAGACATCAATGACCACATCCTTGCCAAATTCCTGACGGAATTCAGTCGCCACTTTTGCAGCGTGGACGACGGCTTCTGGGTCATCACCATTGACATGAAATATCGGCGACTCGAGCATCAATGAAATATCGGTCGGATAAGGCGACGACCGTGAGCGGTGCGGTGCTGTGGTAAAGCCGATCTGGTTATTCACAATGACATGAATTGTCCCACCGGTCCGATGTCCCGAAAGCCCCGACAATCCAAAACATTCTGCAACAATTCCCTGGCCGGCAAAAGCTGCATCGCCGTGCAGAAGAACCGCCAGAACCTGTTTGCGGGAATGATCTTTCAACTGGTCCTGCTTGGCCCTGGCCTTACCCAGAACAACGGCATTGACCGCCTCGAGATGCGACGGATTCGCAGTTAGTGACAAATGAACACGATTGCCATCGAATTCACGATCAGAGGACGCCCCCAGATGGTATTTGACGTCCCCCGAAACCCCGATTGGGCTCGAACTGCCCCCCTGGAATTCGTTGAAGATGGCACGGCACGGTTTACCCATGACATTCGCCAGAACATTGAGACGACCACGATGTGGCATCCCGAAGATAATTTCCTTAACGCCGAGAGCACCACCCCGCTTGATAATCTGTTCCAAAGCCGGGATGACCGACTCTGCACCGTCCAGCCCGAACCGCTTGGTGCCGGTATACTTATTGTGGAGAAAATTCTCGAAGGACTCCGCCTCCATGAGCTTGTTGAGGATTGCCCGCCGACCTTCCTGCGTGAATTTCACCTCTTTGCCGTAACCTTCGATCCGCTCCTTCAACCAGGCACTTTGATCGGGATCTGATATATGCATATACTGCAAGGCAAAAGTCCCGCAGTAGGTTCGCCGCACCAGTTCCAGCACCTGGCGCATGGTTCCCGTCTCCATTCCAAGCACATTGTCCAAGTAAATAGGTCGGTCCATATCCGCCTCAGCAAAGCCAAAACTTTTCGGATCAAGTTCCGGATGAACATTCGGTGGTGAGAGACCAAGTGGATCCAGATTGGCGATACGATGGCCACGGATACGGTAGGCGCGGATCAGCATCAAAGCCCGGATTGAATCGCTCACCCGCTGATGCAATCCTGCTTCACTCAGCTGGACGCCGCCAGTCGCGGCATAGGTCTGGATTTTCTCCGCGATCCCTGCGCGTCGTGTGTCTTCTTCGACACGATTCCATTGTCCATCGAATGCAGCGACGGTCTCACCATCGGGTAGTGGTGGCCAGTCGTGGCGTTGCCAACTCGGGGTCGAGTCCTTCGTGGCAGGCTCATTGAGCGAGGCGAAATAGTGCCGCCATGTCGCATCGACCGAGGCCGGCTCAGCGGCATAAGCCATCCGTAGATTTTCAATATATTCGGCGTTGTAACCTTGCAAAAAGCTTGACGCGTGCAACAGTGCGTTGTCGTTCCCGTTTCCCATACACCCGTTCCTGTCAGTTCTTTCTGAGCGCTTGTATCACCGCCTCGCCGAGGGTTGCCGGACTGTCGGCAATCGTAAACCCGGCAGATCGCATCGCTTCAATCTTGCTCGCGGCATCGCCCTTGCCACCCGAGATAACCGCCCCCGCATGCCCCATCCGACGACCCGGCGGCGCCGTCAAGCCGGCAATAAATCCAGCAATCGGTTTTGACCGCCCGCACGCCGCTTCCTGACGAATGAAGTCGGCTGCCTCCTCCTCTGCGGTTCCACCAATTTCACCAATGAGAATGATCGACTGCGTTTCATCGTCAGCGAGAAAGAGTTCCAGTGCGTCCACATGCTCTGTACCCTTGACAGGATCACCCCCGATACCAATACAGGTTGATTGACCAAGTCCAATATCGGTGGTTTGTTTGACAGCTTCATATGTCAGCGTACCGGAGCGCGACACCACGCCGACCGACCCGCGTTTATGAATATGTCCCGGCATGATCCCAATCTTGCAGGCATCAGGCGTGATAACTCCCGGACAATTCGGCCCCACCAAGCGGGACTTTGACTGCACCAGTGCCCGTTTGACGCGCACCATATCCAACACCGGAATTCCTTCCGTAATGCAGACGATCAGGCCGACACCGGCATCGCAGGCTTCCAAAATTGCATCCGCCGCAAAGGGGGGCGGCACATAAATCGCAGTCGCGTCGGCACCGGTCACTTTGCGAGCCTCGTGAACAGTATCAAAAACTGGCAAATCGAGATGTTCCTGCCCGCCCTTGCCCGGCGTGACGCCGCCAACAACACGTGTACCGTAAGCGATTGCCTGTTCAGAATGAAAGGTTCCTTGCGAGCCGGTGAAGCCCTGACAAATGACCTTGGTGTTGCTGTCAACCAGAATGGCCATGAGACTCCTCCGCATGTGCCCGCGTAGCGGCCGCCCGTTGCGTGACCGAGGCCACAATGCGCTCAGCGGCCTGGCCAAGATTGTCGGCGGCAATGACATCCAGGCCGCTTTCGTTGATTATGGTCTTGCCGAGTTCGACATTTGTTCCCTCCAGACGCACCACAAGCGGTACGCTCAACCCCACTTCGCGGACCGCTTCCACGACGCCCTCGGCAATCACATCGCAGCGCATGATTCCACCAAATATATTCACCAGAATTCCTTCGACATTGGGATCCGAAGTGATAATTTTGAAAGCCTCTGTGACCTTATCGCGTGTGGCGCCGCCGCCGACATCGAGGAAATTTGCAGGATCCGCACCGTTCAGTTTGATGATATCCATTGTCGCCATGGCGAGACCGGCACCATTGACCATACAGCCAATACTTCCATCAAGTGCAATATAATTCAGACCAAAATTCGAGGCTGCAAACTCTTTCGGATCTTCTTCCGATTCATCGCGCAATCCCATGATGTCAGAATGTCGGTAAAGAGCATTTGAATCAAATCCCATCTTGCAGTCAAGACATTGCAAATCGCCTGAATCAGTCACAATCAATGGGTTGATTTCAATAAGTTCTGCATCCTTCTCTTCAAAGAGCCTGTAGAGAGCCCCCGCCAAGTTGACGCATTGACGGATCTCAGCATCTTGCAACTCCAGAGCAAAAGCAATCCGCCGCCCGTGATGCGGTTGAAAACCAGTCGCCGGGTCAATCACGATCGAATGAATCTTCTCCGGATGTTCAGCCGCGACTTCTTCAATATCCATACCGCCTTCAACAGAACAAACAAATGACAGTCTTGACGTTTGTCGATCAAGCAGCAGGGCCAAATAGAGTTCTCGGGCGATCGCCGCACCTTCTTCGATATAGACACGGTTTACCTTTTTGCCACTTGCCCCCGTCTGATGCGTCACCAGTGTGCGCCCCAGCATGCGCCGGGCCTCTTGTGCGGCCTGTGCTGGTGAACGGGCAATCCTGACACCACCCTGGTCACCTGCATCCAATTCCTGAAACTTGCCTTTGCCACGGCCCCCAGCATGGATCTGCGCCTTGACCACCCAGACTGAACCCGGCAAAGCACTTGCTGCCGCCTTCGCATCTTCCGCACGCAGAACCGCGCGACCACCGGCCACCGGCGCACCATATTGCCGCAGCAATTCTTTCGCTTGATATTCGTGAATATTCATTCAGCCTCCTCTATGGCCCCCGCAAAAGAATGGCAGATCTGGTCACCGCATGGTGCGCTTGTGCAGTGGAAATTCAAATGTCTGGGTCAATCTTACGACACGCCTTGATAAGTTCATCAACCGCGCCGGCCGAGCGATCAAACATCGTGCGTTCCTCGTCGGTGAGCGAGATTTCAACCACACGTTCAACACCATTTTCCCCGATCACGACCGGCACACCCACATAGATGTCATCGTACCCGTATTGACCACTCAGATAAGCGGCGCAGGGCAAGACCCTGTTCTGTGCATGCAGATGGGCTTCAGCCATTTCAATTGCTGCGGCGGCCGGGGCATAGAATGCCGATCCAGTCCCGAGGAGATTGACGATTTCGGCGCCGCCATCACGTGTCCGCTGGACAATTTCGTCCAGCTTTTCAGCGCGTATCCAACCCATCTTGATCAAATCCGGAATCGGAATACCTGCAACTGTCGAATAGCGCGGCAATGGCACCATCGTATCTCCATGCCCACCCAGCACGAATGCCGTTACATCGCGCATTGAAACATTGAATTCGAGTGAGAGGAAATGACGGAACCGCGCCGAATCCAGAATACCGGCCATTCCGACAACGCGGCCGGGTCTAACCCCGGAATATCTTTGCAAAGCCCAGACCATGGCATCCAGTGGATTCGTGATACAGATGACAAAGGCGTCCGGGGCATAGTCCCGGATACCCTGGCCGACCGATTTCATGACCTTGAGATTGACCTCGAGCAGGTCGTCGCGCGACATGCCCTCACGCCGCGGAACCCCGGCAGTCACGATACAGACATCAGCACCTTCGATTTCCGTGTAGCTGCACGCACCGCGTATATGCGCATCAAACCCGATGACGGGACCACTTTCCGCGAGATCCAGCGCCTTGCCCTGAGGAATGCCTTCCTGAATGTCAAACAGAACGGCATCCCCGAGTTCCCGCGACACCACATGATTGGCCAGCGTGCCACCAATCTGACCCGCACCAATCATCGCTATCAATGGCCTCGACATCCCAGCCTCCTCGCGTGTGAATCAATTGCGGTTTTCCGTAACTTGGTCACAACGACAACACAACTGAAATGGCAGCGAATCACGAATTATTCACGACTCGCACTGCACAATGAAAGGCATATAAAATGATTTCCGGCAGCGGGTTCTGCGTCGGGCCGCCTGATGAAACCCGTGCCGCGGCAAAAGACATGACGGCACTTCTGATAAATCAATCATCCCGGAATATCGGAAATTCATGCATGAAACCCGATATCCGTTCATGATATGGTGAAGGCAAGACCTGACGGAAACGCATATCTGCGTCGAGGTTGCAATTGTTATCCGCCCGGTCGACATTGATTGCTGCCTGCCCGGCCATGGAGTTCAAAAAAGGAATGAGATCCGGCCTGTTCAACCAGTATTGACCCTCGCAGCGACTTCGGGTCGGGTTCGTCCCGCATGGCACAATGCGCATGTCTGAGGTCGTGATTTCGTGCCGATGCGAGACTCTCCGACAGGACCGGTTATTGTTCATGGCACGATAAGCGGTGCGTGTTGCCGCACCCGAGGGAAGTGCGTCAAATTTCCTGGTGTCTTGAGTCTTTCGCCTGAATCGCGAAAGCGTTAGACTCGGGGGGATGTCTCTGTTGCAACCTGCCCGAAATAAGGAGCAGCTATATATGAACGTGAACCGCAGGCCGCTTTCGCCGCATGCGTCAATCTATCGCTGGCCATTGAATGCCGTCATGTCGATACTTCACCGTGCCACGGGTGTGGGGCTGGCAGTGGGTGCTGTTCTCGCCGTCTGGTGGTTGTTGGCCGCCGCCACATCGGAAGTGTATTTCGGTTTCGTCGACTCCCTGCTGACATCAATCTTGGGCGAACTCGTGCTTGTCGCCTCATTGGCAGCACTGTGGTACCATTGCTGTAATGGCATCCGTCATCTCATTTGGGATACCGGTTATGGCTTTAATGCCGTCAGCGTGGCGTGGTCAGGCCGCTTAGCGATCGCGGCTGCGATTGCCCTCACCTGTTTGACCATACTGATCATACAATGACCTATCGCACTGGCTATAGCCGCGTTGCCGGACTTGGATCAGCCCGCGAGGGCGTGCGGCACTGGTGGCTGCAACGGCTGACCTCAGTGGCACTGATTCCCCTCAGTATACCCTTTGTCCTGATCTTTGGTGCGAGTCTCGGTCAGGGACGCGATATCGCCATTCAAGCCTTTGGGCATCCGCTTGCGGCAGTTGCGACGATTCTCTTTTTAGTTGCCGGTTTTCATCATCTTCAGCAGGGTCTGCAGGTCGTCATTGAAGATTATGTCCTGGCGCGGCGCACGGCGACCATACTGCATATTATCAATTTGATGCTATGCTGGGCATTTGCAATCGTCGGCATATTTGCCGTGGCGCGTATTTCTTTCGGCCTTGCCGGCTGACAGGATTCGTTCATGAACAGCTATAGTTTCACTGATCACGACTACGATGTGGTTGTCATCGGCGCGGGGGGTGCCGGCCTGCGTGCAACTCTCGGAATGGCAGAACAGGGATTGAAAACCGCCTGTGTCACCAAACTGTTCCCGACGCGCTCCCATACCGTTGCAGCCCAGGGGGGAATTGCCGCATCACTGGGCAATATGGGCCCCGACAGATGGCACTGGCACCTCTACGACACCGTCAAGGGATCGGACTGGCTGGGTGATGTTGATGCCATGGAATACCTGGCACGAGAAGCACCCGCTGCAGTCTATGAACTTGAACATTACGGTGTGCCGTTCAGCCGCACCGAAGACGGCAAAGTCTACCAGCGGCCATTTGGCGGCCACACCACCGAGTTTGGCGAGGGGCCACCGGTGCAGCGGACATGCGCCGCGGCCGACCGTACAGGGCATGCTATTCTTCATACCCTGTACGGACGTTCGCTCAGGGAGAAGGCGGAGTTCTTTATTGAGTATTTTGCCCTTGATCTGATCATGTCCGCGGATGGCATTTGCCAAGGCTTGCTGGCATGGAATCTCGAGGATGGCTCATTACATCGATTCCGCGCCAAGATGGTCGTTCTGGCCACCGGTGGATATGGTCGTGCATATTTCTCCGCAACATCCGCCCATGCCTGCACTGGCGATGGTGGCGGAATGATCGCCCGCGCCGGACTGGCATTGCAGGATATGGAGTTTGTACAGTTCCATCCCACCGGAGTCTACGGCGCGGGAGTTCTCATCACCGAAGGTGCACGGGGTGAAGGCGGTTATCTGACCAATTCCGAAGGTGAGCGTTTCATGGAACGGTATGCGCCCACCTACAAGGATCTTGCCAGCCGCGATGTTGTTTCGCGCTGCATGACAATCGAGATCCGCGAAGGGCGGGGTGTCGGGCCCAATGCGGACCATATCCATCTCCACTTGAACCACCTTCCACCAGAAATCCTGGCGGAAAGACTGCCGGGGATTTCTGAATCGGCACGCATTTTTGCTGGCGTGGATGTCACGCGGGCCCCGATACCGGTCCTGCCGACCGTTCATTACAATATGGGTGGCATTCCCTCGAACTATTGGGGCGAGGTGTTATGCCCGACCGCTGATGATCCTGACCGCATTCAACCGGGGTTGATGGCCATCGGCGAAGCCGGTTGCGCCTCAGTCCACGGTGCCAATCGATTAGGATCCAATTCTCTGACCGATCTCGTTGTGTTTGGGCGAGCGGCTGCCATTCGTGCCGGGACGGTTATTGATCGCAATGCGGCTTTACCAGAATTGAACCCACACGCTGTCGACGAGGCAGTCTCAAGATTCGACCAAATCAGACATGCTTCTGGATCGGTTCCTGCTGCCGAACTCAGAGGATTAATGCAACGGAATATGCAGGAATATGCCGCTGTGTTCCGAAGCAGCGAATCATTGTCAACTGGTGTCGAAAAAATGCGGGAGGCCGTCATGATGCAGGAAGACCTCTGCGTGACTGACCGTTCACTGATTTGGAATTCGGACCTGATGGAAACCATTGAGTTGACCAATCTCCTTGCCAATGCGATGGCAACCATCGTGTCGGCTGATGCCAGGAAGGAAACTCGGGGTGCCCATGCTCACGAGGATTACCCTGATCGTGACGATGATCACTGGCGCGTTCACTCGCTCGCATGGGTCAATGGTGCAGATGTCCAGATGTCTTATCGGCCGGTCCATACTGAAACGCTGACTGCGGCTGAATCGGGTGGAGTGGATACCAGTCTCATCCAGCCCAAGGCACGGGTTTACTAAACAGGATGAATCCATAGCAGATGGCGCGATTGCCCCCTGCTCGGTGCGTTGTGCATCACACAGTTTGCATTCTTGCGCGTAAAGTCAGATAGAGAGATATGGTTCAGCTTACTCTGCCGAAGAATTCGAAAATCCGTGTCGGTAAAATCTGGGACAAACCGGAAAATTCCCGATCGCCGCGTCAGTTTCAGATTTATCGATGGGATCCTGAAGGGGATGATAATCCCCGGATCGATACTTATTGGATTGATGAAAACGATTGTGGCCCGATGGTCCTGGATGCATTGATCAAGATCAAGAATGAGATTGATCCGACATTGACATTCCGCCGTTCCTGTCGCGAAGGAATTTGTGGATCCTGTGCGATGAATATTGACGGTGGCAATTCGCTCGCCTGCATCAAGGGTATTTCCGAGGTCAAGGGTGCTGTCAAGATCTACCCACTTCCACATATGTCGGTCATCAAGGATCTGGTCCCTGATCTGACGCATTTTTACGCACAGCATGCGTCAGTCATGCCGTGGCTGGAAACCCGGTCAAACACACCTCAGGACGAATGGCGCCAATCCGCGGATGATCGCCGGCATTTGGATGGGCTCTACGAATGCGTCATGTGCGCATGCTGCTCGGCTTCCTGTCCGAGTTATTGGTGGAATAGCGACCGATATCTTGGCCCGGCCGCCCTGTTGCACGCGTATCGCTGGTTAGCCGACAGCCGTGATGAGGCTGCTGGCGAAAGGCTTGACGATCTTGAAGATCCTTTTCGACTCTACCGTTGCCATACCATCCTCAATTGTGCTGACACCTGCCCCAAGGGCCTCAACCCTGCCAAAGCCATTGCCGAAATCAAGAAGAAGCTTGTCGAACGAACAATGTAAACCCTTCGGGTCACGCGATTGCCGGCACTCTCAGATGCGAGTCAATTGACGACGGCGATCATCATTTCCGTCGTGCCACGTGACGTCCATGGTTGCAACACGACCGCGGCACAGAGAAGCGGAACGCGTTCATCCTAACGGATCATAGGAGATGTAGGCATCAAAATTCCACGTATATCGAACCGAGTCGTCGACCTGCGCAGTGACACTGTCACCCAACCATCGCAGGATATGCGCGACATCATGGCTCATGCAGCTGTGGGCGATGATGTCTATGGCGAAGATCCATCGGTCAACGCGTTGGAGGCGGAAGCCGCCGAAAGACTCGGTAAAGAAACTGCTGTATTCTTTCCGAGCGGCACACAAAGCAATCTCTGCGCCATCTTATGCCATTGCCGGCGCGGCGATGAAATGCTCGTTGGCACAAGTTATCATACGTTTGGGTCAGAAGCGGGCGGCGCATCTGCATTGGGTGGCGTCGCTTATTCACCCCTGCCGGTTCGTGAAGATGGCAGCATCGACGTTGCCGATGTGACCTCCGGGATCCGCGTGAACGACATGCATCGCGCACGAACCCGTCTCCTCTGCCTGGAAAACACGACAGATGGGCGTGCGGTCCCATTGTCAAAACTGCATGCCGTGGCCGAAGTTGCACGCAATCATGGCCTGAAAATCCACCTTGATGGGGCACGTCTTTTCAATGCCTGCATTGCATTGCACCACGATGTCAAGGACTTCACTGCTCTCGCCGATACCGTTTCGGTTTGCTTGTCAAAAGGGCTTGGCGCACCTTCCGGAACAGTTCTTGCAACCGATGAAGCGAGACGCAATGACATCCTGCGTATCCGCAAGATGCTTGGCGGCGGCATGCGTCAGATCGGGATTATCGCAGCGGCTGGTCTCTTTGCACTGCAATCCAACATCTCCCGCTTATCCGATGACCATCGCCGGGCGGAGCTTCTGGCACAGGCTTTGCTGGACATTGCGCAAGAAGGTGATCGACTCGAAGTTTCTCAGGCGACCAATATGGTTTATGTCACACCGCACCCGGCAGACCACGCCAAACTGCATGCGCATCTTGCCGCACGTGGAATTTTGATCGGGAACAGCCAACCCGCCATGCGTATTGTCACCCATTTGGGAATTGCTGATTCTGATATTGCTGCAACGGCAGATGCCTTCCGCAGTTACTTTGAGTCCGATTGAGAAATTCAGAAACGGGACCTCAGTCGGTCAAATTTGTCAGTCGCCCACAGCTGTAATCGGACCAGCAACCGCCAGGCAATCAATCCAAACAGCAATAGGCAAACCACCGCAACAATTCGTGGCCATGGAATCAATGTGACTCCTGGACCGTCAACCGGAGCGATTCTGATCGCATTCGGATAGCGTGACAACAAAGTTATGCGCCAGCCATAGTGAGTCACGGCCACCCACTGATCGCTTTCCGTGAGCCGCTGTGCATCGGCCTGAAGATCACCGCTGGAAAACTTGAAGTAAGGTGGCCAACCCCAGCCCGTATCCTCATTTCGGTAGACTCGCGGATGCTCATTGGGCCGAACTGAATTGATGAATCTGACATCGACATTCCCTGCTGTCTGGAAAGCAACCGAGTCACTGTCGACATTTGTCCGTACGACCTCGGTACCGACGATCTTCACGATGTCACGTGCGGGCAATGTATAGTCGAGAAACGCAACAAGGCACGCGATGATGACGATTCTCAAAACTATTTTTATGAAACGCATGTCGTTTGTGCCTTCACACTCTCATTGATCGTCATATGCGATCATAAGGTGGACTTCGTACCCATTCAATTGGCTGCAAATGCCTGGGAAACCAAGATCAACCGGCGATCTTTCCCGATAATATTTCATATAATACATTGTAACTACTTGCCCCCGTTATCAGCTACCTTCGTAGAGGCAGTCAACGGCCTTTT
>JAPOTI010000072.1 GCA_026709265.1 Paracoccaceae bacterium
ACCCCGCGTTGTCAATGGATAGACAATTCACGCGCCCACCAGACGAGAACCACTCCCTCCCGTCAAAGGTTCAACCGGCATATTGCGGGATGGATTTGCCAAGCCATCAAACAGACCATAAATCTGCTTGCCCTTCACACGGCTTTGTTCCAACTGGAACGTCAGGGGATCAGGTCATTATGGAGATCCGTTGCATTGAACTACCGTGGATTCTCATTGTCGGAATTGACGCTTGAATATTCGCCGCGGGCAACCGTCGGTGGTGACTTTACGCATTATCTGGAAGCCTACGCGGCACTGAGCGCGGCAGCGCATCATCAATTGTCCGTGCGGGAAAATCTCTCCTACGGCAAGGCGCCGCAGCAGATTCTGGATTATTTTGATGGCATCGGTAACAACGCACCGCTCCATGTCTTCATTCATGGCGGCTACTGGCAGGCACTCGACCAGCGCGTCTCATCGGGCATGGCCCCGGGAATTGTCGAAGACGGTTTCGCCTTTGCCACGCTCAATTACACATTGGCACCGCAAGGTCGGATTGGCGACATGGTTGACGAATGCCGATCGGCGCTCGACTGGCTCAGTCAAAACACGAAAGAGCTGGGGTTCGACCCATCACAGGTCATCCTTTCAGGACATAGTGCCGGCGCGCATCTCGTGGCCATGATATTGAGCCTTTACGGGAATCGATTTGGCAATGGTAACCTCTGCGTCACTGACGCAATTCTCATCAGCGGTGTCTATGATCTTGAGCCCATTGCACTGGTTCCGGTGAACGATGCGTTGCAACTCACGGCGCAGGAAATTGATGAATTATCACCTGTTTTCCATCAGTTTCCTGAATCTGTCCGGGTTCGCGTCACAGCTGGCGAGGGTGATACCAGTGAGTTCATTCGCCAGAGTCGAGACTATGCCGAGCGACTTCGCAAGGATCATCGCCATGTGACGTTTGACTTGCAACGGGGGCGACACCATTACGACATCATCGTGCGCCGTGAGACGTTTCAAATGAAGCCTTGACATTGAGTTGCGTCGCCTTGTTTCCGGCAAGCTGAACACGTTTTGTGGCCAGACCAGCTGCTCAAGATATCACCAAAATTTGTGACAGGTAGCCGCTGGCAATGGCGCAGATCTGTCAGACCCAAATGCCCGCGCGGAACCTCATGCGGCGAAGCGGTGTCGTCGGATAAAACTGTGCGTTCGGCGCAAATCCGATGAACTCATCAAGGTGACATTCAACCATCGACGCTGAAGTGGTTGCGAAAATAGAAACATTCATGAAAATTCAGTTTGAATATCATATATTTACAAGAAATATATGGCGGAGGCGGTGTCCGCCAGACTCAAGAGGAAAATTCAGAAAATTTTCTATTTCGGCCTTAATTTGCTTGACATTCATAGCAGCAAGTGTCACGTCTGTGGTCGTTGAGAGGGTTGCAGGCATGTGGCGCCTCCTTTCATCCATTGTCAAAGAGGATTGCTTCGGCGATCCTCTTTTTTATGCGCAACATGATCGTGCACACTTCCATAACTGGAGACTTGTCAGCGGAATCAACCGCTACTGTCAAGTCACGTGCCGCCCATCTCAATCCTCTTGATCGTCATCACAATGATTGATCGCTGGTGACCAACCCCGTACGCTACAAATTTTACCCAAAATCTGCTAATTTCCGATCTCCGAAAAGACAAAATCGGGGGTGGAAAAATGCAATTACAAATCCGACTGACACTGATTGCGACGGGTCCGTTGCTCGTCTTTCCGACGATGGTATGGGCACAACAGAATATCGGGGATGTGGCTGGCAGACTTAATTCACAAATTGGTGATATCGGCACATTACTGGGGGCGGTCGCGACCGTAATCGGCGTTGGCATGCTCATCATGTCGGGTGTGAAATTCCGGGCTTACAGCACCAATCCACAGGATCCCAATGCCTCTCTCGGCGGTTCGATCGGTTGGCTTCTGGCGGGATCCGCGCTGGTCGCCATTCCCACATTTCTGGACGTCGGTGTTGCAACACTCTTCGACGGGGGTACGCAAGGTGCACTTGACGGGAGCAATCTCGGACTGGGCAACTGATCTCGCGTTGTTGAGTGTCGCATGCTGTTTTCCAACCCGGACACCGCGGCGATTTCCCTTCAATTTCATGCGATCCGTTGCTGGGAGCATCGCGATACGGTGCATGAGGTGTTTCGCACTTGTGATTGGACATGCGGGACCTGCGGAACAGCATTACCGCATTTTATGGAAATCGACCATTGTGATGACGATCATGAGAATTGGTGTCCCGCAAATTTGAGACCGATCTGTCATTTCTGCCATTTGGCCAAACACCCGGCACAGCCTGGGATTGGCCATTTTGACTTGTTGCGCCCGATCCTCCTGCCCGAGATGTCCCAAGCGGAAATCTCAGCCCTGGGTTGGGCCGTCATCTGGGGCGACATATGCCCAACTCTCAAGCGGTTCACAGACGGAGAACGACCTGGATGGAAGCTCCAGACAGCGTTTGTCCAGGATAAGAAAATCGGCGGAGAATTGTCCGTTCATGGCGGGCTGAAGACATTTTTACGCGACCGGATCAATGCTGCACAGGACTATATTGGTGCCGCGGACCTCGACCACGATCTGCCGTTGGCCATGTTGTGCGTTTCTCACCATCTCGGCAAGGAAGGGGATTTCTGGAAGCACCTGCGCTGGTGGCCGACAGGAACGGGTGTCACCAATCACAAGAAAGAAGGACCGCAGATCATCAGGTGGATTCCGGGAGAGGGATTGTCTGTTGTCGGACGAAATGCTGCCGTGGCTGCGCTGTTGGCCAGTGACATGATCATCCAGATCGAACAAGCGGCTGCATCCATAGGCAAACGATGGCCTAATCCTCACGCCCAGGAGACTGATTAATGTTTGCGCACTTGTCAGCAGTCGTCACATCCGCGACATCGGCGCTCCTGCGCGGACCACTCGATCATCACATTGATCTCGAGGGACCGGATAACGAATACGCCCTTTATTCCGCAAGCGGATCATTGGTGACGATGTTTGAATGGCGCGGCACACGCGTGATGCTGGATGAAGCCGGAATGACTCACGCAGCTGTCGGGTTGCGTGAGAAAACCGCGGGGTGGCTCGGCGCGCCGGGCCATTCCCTGCAAGTGGTATTCATCCGTGATCCCAGTGCCGCAGGCACAGAAGCCGATGCCGCACTGGCCGGTGCCCGACGTCAGATTGCGGCTCAATCACTGGACCTCAACGATGTGCTCAATGCACGCCGTGACACGCTGGCCGCAACTGGTGCAAGTGAGCGAATTTATCTGTCGGTCTATACTCATCCCACCGCCATTCCCCGGGCAGAACGCAAAGACATGATGCGTGAAACCAAACTCAGCATGGCGGGGTTGCCGCCGGTGCATGATGCCCAAATTCCCACGGTTGTCGCCGAACAATTGCGCCAGGCCCACGCGGCAATCTGTGCCGGACTGGCCGAAGATCTTGCATTTGCAGGACAGGAAGTCCGGCGATTGACGGCAAGCGAAGCCGCACAGAGGATATCAATGTCTATCCTCCCGGGCGGTGAGTCAGAAGGATTTACACCGCGGCTCGCAGGTTTGCCGACCAACGATGGTCAAACCCGTGTCCATGCCCAACTGATGCCGGAAAGCCGTGCGGCACTGGGTGGCAAAGACTACTCGTATCTTGGGACAGAACGGTTGTCATGGCAACTGCTCAGAGATCATGCCGTAATTGGTGATTATGGCACCGTGCGAATCGGATCGACAGTCTTCTGTCCTTTCGATCTGGCTCTCCTTCCCGAGTCGCTTGTCCCATTCGGGCAACTGGTCGATGCCGTACTGGGCAGTGATGATCCCATACGCTGGCGGATGAGTTTTCTGATTGAGTCCGGCGGCTGGGCCGGAACGGTCTGGAAACGCAGTTTCAGCAGTTTCTTTGCCTTTGTGAATCGAACGCACAATTCCCGTATCCGTGATGCCTTCTCGGCCCTGGAGGACATTGACGGGTCCGAGGAAACGATTGTCCGGTTGCGCGTCTGCGCGGCGGTCTGGGACGATGCGGGAGCAGAGGATCGGTTGCGGCGGGCGGCGGCACGCCTGCGCCAGGCCGTTGAGCGCTGGGGCAATGCGCGTTGTGAAACATTGGCGGGCGACCCGATTGCGTGCCTGTTCGGCTCGTTGCCGGGGGCCGGCAGCGCCCCCACAGCCCCATCGGCAACTGCACCACTCACCGATGCGCTGGCGCTCTTGCCACTGGATCGGCCGAGTTCACCCTGGAGTACGGGATCCCTGCCCATGACATCTGCAGATGGTCGAATCTGGCCCTATGCACCGGGGTCACCCCTGCAGGATTCCTGGGCCGATCTCCTGTCGGGGGCTCCTGGAAGCGGCAAATCGGTTCTGATCAATTCGATGAATGCCGCGACCATTCTCGCCCCGGCCGGTCGCGATGACCCACCGCCAGTCATTGGTATCATTGATATCGGTGCCAGTTCAGCTGGGCTTGTCTCCATGATTCGTGAGGCCTTGCCGGTGGAGGAACGTGCCCATGCCATCTGCGCCCGGCTGCGCAACTCGTCCGATTACGCCATCAACGTCTTCGACACGCTGCCCGGTGCGCGCCGACCGACTGCACTGGGGCGAACATTTCTGGTCAACTTCATCCGTTTGCTGCTGGACGCATCAACAGCTGGTGCCGAACTCGCCGGTTTGATCGGCGCAGCGATTGATCAGGCTTATGAAACCGCCGCCGATGACCGGAATCCGAAACGGTGGCACGAGGGAACGGATCCCGGGGTGGACGCTGCGCTTTTTGATTGTGGTTGGATTCCAGACGATTCCTCAACCTGGTGGGAATCCGCTGATTTCCTTGCGGATCACGGATATTGGGATCTTGCAGAACGGGCTCAGCGGCATGCTGTGCCCCTGATTTCCGATCTGGCAGCCGCGGCGGCGGCGGCACGGGTTGCCGACAATTACAAGGATATGCGGCTCAGCACCGGCGAACCAGCGCTGGACGGGTTACGCCGTATTCTTGCCGAAGCCGCCGCTGATTGGTCTCTGCTCTCCCGTCCGACAGTCTTTTCTTTCGGGGAGGCCCGATTGCGGGCGGTTGACCTTCAGGATGTCACTGATCGCAGTTCCGAGGCGACGGCGGTTCGGCGCTCAGCTCTCATGTACATGCTGGCCCGCCATGTCTGCACCGAGGGTTTCTATCTCGTCCCGGAGGATGTGATGGCCCTGAAACTGCGTCCATCGCAACACGACCGGATGATGCAGCGCGCCAAGATGGCCCGCCGCACGCGCAAACGCCTGTCGATTGATGAGTTCCATCGTGCAGGCGGATTGCCCGGGATCGTGGATCAGGTCGCCACGGATATTCGCGAAGGGCGCAAGCATGGTGTCCAGATCGCCCTGGCCTCCCAACTTCTCGCGGATTTCGACCCGCGTTTGACCGAGATGGCAACGGGTGTCTGGATCTGTCAGGCGGGAGAACATGACATTCGCCGCGCGACGGACATGCTCAATCTCGACTCCGCCGGGATCTACGCCCTGCGGCACCGGCTCACCGGCCCACGTGCCGGCGGATCGCCGGTCTTCGCCGCCTTGACTGTCAAGGGCGGTGATGTGCGGCAGCTGCTGACCCACACGCTCGGACCCGAAGAAATCTGGGCCTGGTCCACAACGGCCGAAGATGTTGCGCTGCGTGACGAACTGACGCGACTGCTCGGACCAAACGAAGCCCGCGCCGCGCTGGCCGCAGCCTATCCGGGTGGTTCCGCCCGGCGCGCCGTCGCCAGACGCACGGAAGCTGCATCCCTGCGCGGTGAGGCTGGCGGAACGATTGAAGCCATGGCGGATGAAATTGCCGCCAATTGGCAGCGCCAGGCCGCCTGAACATGTCGCGTGGCCCCGGAGAGCCGGATGCAACCGGAAACGACCTGCTGGTCATCGCGGCCCTATTCGGGATCGGATTCGGGATCTGGTATTTGGGACAAGAGGAACTGATGGCGATGGCGGCGATTGCCTCCGCCACCGTCAGCCTTCCGGCATGTCTGCTCTCCGAACTCTTGTGGCGCGGTGGATGGCAGATCCCCCTGATCAGCGACTGGTGGCTCAACCCCTCACGCGCGGCTGTCCATACGTTCCTGGCGACCGAACTGGCCAGTTTGCACCGGGTCGCCCCTGAGATCAATAAATCAGGCGGCCGGAATGCGGCTCTCCTTGTGGCACTGTATGCCCTGCGGGCGGCCCGGGCTGCGCGCCGCTGGCGTCCCGATCATGTCTGTCGCAAACGCCACAATCTCAACTCAATGATTGCGGAACAAGCCCGTGTCTGGGCGAACGCCGACCGGGCGATCCTGGTGGACCCATCCGACAGTGAGACACCGGAGACAGGAGAGATCGCCGCAGCCGCCAATGTATCGCTCCACCCGCTTGGGGACGATATCAAGGCCAATCTGGAATCAGTCGAGAAGGATGTGCATGCCTGCCGCGGCACCAATGAAACAATTGAAGATGCACAAATCCCCGCGACAGGTTCGTTCCTCCTGACACCACAGCAACTCCAGTACCGCCCGCCCCCACTGGGCCGCGCGGCGCGTCCCGAGGAATGGCTGTCATACTGTGGAATTAACCTGGATCTGGTCAGGAGACGTGACGGGAGAACCGTTCCATCGCCAAACTCCCAGGGGGCGATCGACATCGCCTTTGCGGGTCAACTCACGCGCAGGTGGCGGGGTGCGTGCAACCTCACCCGTGCCCATGAGCAGGTATTTGCCGCTTGTCTTGGCAGTTTCGCCAACGCCGCACGGGAAGGTCAGTCCGAACATGAAGCCGAAATATTGATCGACAGTGCCAGCCGATTGTTCGCCGCCTGTCGTGAACCCGGAGACGTCGCTGAAACCCTGCGGAACAACCCGAAATGGAATGAGCGAATCGTGGGAACACTGAACGTCAATACCCCGCTTCTTGATTCGCTGGCAACCGGGTTCTGGTGGGTCGAAACAGCCCTGTTGCAGATCTGGCTGGCGGGACGGATTGGCGGCGGTGTGTTGGCACCAGCGCGCTTTCTCTGGATGAAACCGGAGGATCGCGGACTCTGGTATGCCATCAATTGTGCCGGCGGCAATCCGGTGGCCGAAGGTTCCGGAATTTATGCGCATCACCTCTCTGAAAAACAGCATGGCATGGCGCTTCCCGCGCCGCGAGTCGCGCGCGCACGCGAAGCCCTTCTCGATATTTATTTTGATCTCAAGGATCGCCAGCGCAGCACACGCACAACGCAACAACCAACCGTATTGGAAATGCCGGAACCGGTCAGTGCGGAGGCCGTATAGATGGGACAGCGGTGCCGGCGGAAATGGAATGACGCGCAGATCCGGACGTTGCGGCGCTGCTGGATCAATGGCGAAAGTATGCGCCAGATTTCACGGCGACTTCACCGCTCGCGCAACAGTGTCGCCGGTCAACTGCGGCGCCAGAAGCTGCTGTGCACGGCACGAGTTGCACCGGATATGACGGCATATCACGGCGCAGGTCTCAACCTCGACAGGCACCCGCACCGCGCCGCCGGCGAGCGCCCCTGTCTCGTCTGCACGGAATTGTTCTGGTCACGACCGTCGCAATATATCTGCGACAAGTGCAAGGAGACCGAGATCTGGCAGTCGGGTAGCGATTTCGAGTTGTACCGATGACGATTCGCACGACGAACAAGGATCACGCGGCCCGCAAGGCCGGTTACGCGAGCTGGCGGGAGTTTATCAATCAGGTGCGGAGGACCGCGCGCTGCGAGGATATCGCGGCCCGCTGGGCTGGATTGGAACTGACAGCAGCCGGGTCAGGCTGGCTGGTCTGCTGTCCGTTTCATCCGGATGCGACGCCATCGTGTCATGTCAGCGGCCCTGTCTTCTATTGTCATGGCAGTCACTGCGATGCTCAGGGTGATGTCATCACATTTGCGCGGCAGATTGGCAATCTGGGCTTTGAAGACACGCTGTTCGTCCTGGCAGAGGAGTATGGACTCTCCTGCCCGGACCTGGGACGCCACCGGAAACAACGACAGACTGGACGATGGCCCGGGAAACGCCAGGAGGCTCCCACATTGCCGCCTGCACAGGCGGTGGGCAATCCGGACGATCCCCGGGAATGGCCGCTGGCCGAGATCCCCGAGGACGCACCCATGCCACGACAAGGATGTCTGCGCGTGATCTTCCCGAAGATTGGTGAGCTGAGCGTCCTGCGCGCCACATCATGGTACCCGTATCGGGATCTTGACGGTCGTCTGGTCGCGATGGTGGCGCGTCGCAATCGTACCGGCGGCGGCAAGGATATCTATCCCCTGACCTGGCGCATCCGGCCGGCTGACCAAATGGGGTACTGGACGGTGACCGGCTGGCCATCGGGGGCCCGCAAGCCGGTTTACGGTGTTGAGCGGATGAGCGGCGCGAAACCTCCCTTGTCGCTCCTTGTGGTCGAAGGCGAGAAAACCGCGGATGCCGCGGCCGAACTGCTCTGGCGGGAGGGCTGGATTTGTCTGTCGCCCATGGGTGGCGGGAAAGCGGCGGCGCACGCTGACTGGACATTTCTGGCGAAGCATTACGCATCGGTGTCTGACAAGACCGTCATTGTCCTGTGGCCGGACGCTGATCAACCCAACGGCGCGCACTCGGATCACTGCCCGGCAACTGCATGGGGTAATCTTGTGCTGGATGGTGTCACGGCCAGCTTTGGCAGCCCGCAGGACATGGCCCAACATTGCCTGATACGGATGGTCGTTCCGGGCCCCACGCTTCCCCGCGGGTGGGATCTGGTCGATTTCGACACATTGGGTCGTTCCCATGCCTGGCTGCGTGCGGCGATCGCGAATGCACGGCGTTGGAATAACTCCAGTTTCAACTGGGAGATGGACTGAGTCGATGGAACGGATCGCCGCCACGTTGGAAACAGCACTGCGCCACCGCGCTGCGCTCACAACGGCTGTTCGCTTTATGTCGGCGGCCTGCGTCGCGTCGGCGATTCTCTCGGTATTGGCGCTCAGCGTGGCAGTCTGGGCGCTCACCAGCAAACCGGAATCCCGCTACTTCGCAACCCGCACTGGCGGCCAACTGGTGCAACTGGTGCCGCTGGATCAGCCGCATCTGGCGGATTCCCAGGTGGTCAATTTTGCCGTCGATGCCATGACCCGGGCGTTTTCCCTCGACTTTGCCCGGTATCGTGAGGAACTGGCTGATCTGGAGCCGTTCTTCACCGAACGCGGTTACAAGGCATTTCTGGCGGAACTGCAATCATCAGGAACACTCGAATTGATCACCAATCGCCGCATGACAGGTTCGGCGGTCGCCAACGGCGGTGTGGTGGTCGCCAAGGGAATTGGCGGGGGCGGACAGTATGTCTGGCGTGTCGAGGTACCTCTCGTCACAACCTATCAATCATCATCAGAGGAGCAGAAACAACGCACAACCTATCTGGTCGAAATCATCAGGGTCCCCACATGGCAAACCGATCTGGGAATCGCCATCCTTCGGCTCGTCGGTCAGGCCCAGCGCGGTTGATCACGACCAGCGCGACGGTGATCCTGTCGACGCTGGTCGTGTCAGCACAGGACGTGCCGGATCCATCCGTGGGCCAATTCAGTGAAATTCCGGGGGAGACGCAGTGGCAATACGATTCGGCTGTGGAGACTCTCCTGCCGGTCCCCCCGGAGATGATCAATGAATTCAACCGCCGTTTGCGGGAGTCGCGGAGAGCGGCGGCCCATCGCCCACCCCCGTTGCGCACCCTCTCGTCTGTTGACCTGGTCTCACTTGAGCCCGGGCAGGATCCGCCGACAGTCAGACTGGCACCGCGGATCGCAACCGTCGTGACATTTTCCGATATCACAGGAGAGCCATGGCCAGTGGCCGGCTTCGTCGTGGGTGACCAGGCCAACTTTGATATTCGCCATCCTGGCGGCGTCGACGGACAGCAGGGCCCGTCCCATCTGACCATGGCGCCACTTGCCGAGGCGGGTTGGTCCAATCTTGTGGTCGAACTGGCTGGCCAGCCGATCCCGATTGCCCTCTCATTGCAGGTTGAACCGCAGGCACCCCATTATCGCCTTGATGTCCAAATCATGGCACTCGGGCCAAACGCCCATGTCGATGACGTGCTGCCCGACAGGGCACCTGCGGCAGGGTCTCCCGAACTGGCACAGTTTATTGCCGCAGCAGACCTGCCGGATGACAGCCTCGAGGCGGATGTTTCCGATGTCGACTCAACCCGCGTGTGGCTGCGCGGTGGGCCATCAGCCACCGAGATGATCGTCCGGACCCGGCACGCCTTGCTGGGACCGGAATGGGCCGAGACGATGTCGGGGCCATCCGGCATACGCGTCTATCGCATGCCCGTGGCCGATGCCCTGCTGTTCTCGGTCGGTGGTGTCGCGGTGATTGCACGGGTGACACCATGATGGACGATATCCGGGCCTTGCTCAGCCCCACGATCAGAGACATCTATGATGCCGACAGGACCGACATCAAGACGGCCGAAAGAACCCGGCAGGACGCCGCAGGCGGCACCCGGGAACGCATGCAGGATCAACATGACAATTTTGGTGACGGGGAGTTCCGTGGAAGCGGCAATGAGTCGCAGGATGACCGCGCCACTGATGTCCAGAGTCAAAATGACCCGCACACTGACACAGACAAAACACCAGAGAACGATGTCGATCTTGACACGGATTCGATCCCTGATGGGGAGGAGGAGACCGCAGGCAGCGATGACACGAACGGCACACAGGATGCATCGCAGGACGGGGATCATGATCCCGACAATGACGGGCCGCCACCCGATGCCAGGTTTGTCCAGACCGATCAGGGACTGCCCGCGGGTTCTGGGAAATCTGGCACTGGCCAGGAAGACAAACAGCAACGCCAGGACGATGATGATCCGGGTTCTGGTGACGACAGTGATCGACAGGATCAGACGCGCGCAGGATCAGACACTGAACTGGATCCCCCTCCTGCATCACCGGATCACGGGGACACAGTGCCACAGCCGGATCCGGCGGACCGGAAGCCAATCTTTCCCCCGTTGGTCGCGGCGCGCTTGCGGTCATCATGGGCAACGATTCGGCAAAGAATCTGGTCACGCACCACCACGGTCGTCGTCAGCATCCTGGCGGCACTCATGGTACTGGGATTGGGAATCTGGAGTCTCGTGTTCACGGATGATGACCTCGCCACATCGCGTGTGGCCGCGCCGCCTGCACAGATCGATACCACGCTGGGCGGGGACATCCAGGCGCGTTTTCCGGATTATCAGGGTGCCCTGGAAGAGAGTAATGATCAGGGCGCATCCCGGGCTGCCGAGAGCGGCAGGAGTTTTGTTCCGGCACCCGAAGAGGTTCCGATCAACATTGATCTCACCCTGTCACCCGATGAGACCGGTTCCGGTGTGCACCTGACCCCCAACGCCACGATGACCGCGGGCACGACCGACTCATTATCACCCGGTGATCCTGAATTCCCGGATCCGCTCACGCCGGTCTGGGATATCACCCGCGATCGATCTCAGCTTGGACCCATTGGCGGGGGTCACATCATTGATCGCGGGAATCCGTTCGACGCTCCTGTGGCAACAGTCATCCCACCGGAGAATCCGATGATCGAATATCTGGCCGCTCTCGCCGCGCGGCCCCATCCCCGGATGGGCAGCCAGCGATTCGAACCCTCGAGGACACCCGGCGGAATCGACGCCAGCGGACGCCCCCTGCCGGAATTGTTCCCGGCGAATCATTCCACCACATCATTTGCGACTGTCCCGAATGCCGACCGTGATCTGTTTCAATCGCTGGGCCTGTTGCCCGGAGATCTCTTCGATGCCCGAATGATCACCAGCCTGAATTCGGATCTGCCCGGCCCGGCGATCGCCGAGATTATCCAGAGTCCGCTCACCGGTGCCCGCGTCACCGGGATCTTCCAGCCACAATTTGACGCCGGAGGTCTCTCCCTGCGTTTTGATTCGCTCACGCTGCCCGGTGGCCAACGCTTCGCCATCGCCGGCTATGGATTGTCTCCGTGGACCGGTGAATCCTTGACACGCTCAAGGTTGAACCGCCGTCTGATGTCCCGGATCGGCGTGCCGGCCTTGATCGGACTCCTCTCGGGGGCGGCCAGTGCGATCACGGCAGTGCCTGCGCAGAAAGTGGTGGTCAGCGGGGACAATGTGATCGTTGAGCGGGATGAGTCGGGCGAGCGGGGACTGATTGCCGCCGGCATTGCCGGTGCCGCCGCGGCCACGGGTCAGGTGCTGGCAGGCACCACGCCCGGCAATCCCCAGATTCTGCTGGCGGCGGGATCACCGATCGTTCTGCTGCTCGCCCCGACAACCGAGGTTGCCGCCACGGCCTCCGCGCCGCCGCCGTCAGTTCCACTGCCCCCATCCCTGCCAGCCCTTCCCGGACCGGCAGGTGCCGCCGCATCTGTCCTGTTGCCTGCGTTGCTGGGTGAGCTTCCCCCGCAGGACATTCCACCGCGGGTTCCCGATGAGTCACTGTTGTTGAGAAGGTCAAACCCATGAAAATGATCCAACGTCTCGTGAGGAGACAACCGCCGCCACCCGAACAGGCGCCCGGCATGACGAAACCGAACAGGGATGACACGGATGGTGGCAGAGACGTCCGGCCCGCCGCTGCCCCATCGCCCAAACGCCGACCCGGGATGCGGTTGCCCCTGGCGATCCTGGTGCTGTGTCTTCTCGCGACCATTGGTGTCTGGCTGACAGGACCGCCCCGCGCGTATCTGACCGCTGCCGGATGGCCTGATCTGGGACCCGCACCGATTTTCATGGCGGGCGATATCGATCTGGATGACACCGTTTTGCCTTCCGCTGCGGTCACGACAACGTTACCGTCCCGGGCGGGCGAGCCGGTTCTCGACAGCGGATTGGAGACATCAGCCCTGACTGAGAGTCTGTCTCCCCAGCCGTCTGGGCCGGACCCGATTCTCATCGCCCGCATTGACGCGTTGGAAACATCCCTCGCGGCACTGCGCAAGGATATCCATGGACAACCGGACATCTCCCCAGCCGTCGTCACCCAACTTGATGAGATCCGGGCCACGGCCACAGCCCAGGGGACACAGATCGAGACAATCAATGATCAGGCGCAACAGGCACTCAGGACAGCGCGCGAGGTCGCATCCGATTTCAGATTGGGCCATCAATCATCAGAAGTGGACAGCGAGAGCATTCGCCAGGATGTCCGCGCGGTCTTCTCCCGGATCACCCGTCTCGAGGAGCGGTTCACCAGTCAGGATGGTCGCATTGAGGCCTTGGCCGGGGATATCCATTTGTTGTCGCGCTATGGCGGCGCACCGGAGATCCGCGCCGTCGCACAACCATCGACTGCCATCACCGCGGCGCCCTTTCTGGTCAATGCCGCGCCGGGTGCGACGCACGTGTCCGTCCCCACACCACCCCCGGACATCATTCAGGGCCACTACCGGGTCGGCGACTGGGTTGGCGGCTATGGTGTTGTCACCGCCATCCGCAAGACCCCGGAAGGCGATCATCTGGTGACACCGGCCGGTGTTGTCTTTGCCCCGGCACCCGCCCTGTCCACGGTGTCACCTCAATAATGCCGATGACACGGATGCCATGCGCCATGATCATCGGGTTGACCCTGCTCGCTGCGCCCGCATGGGCGCAGAACACGGTGGGACTCAATCAGGAAACGCTGGGTCATGTGACACAGGGCATCATCCAGGTGATAACAGGTTTACGCGCGTTTCTCGGACCCCTGGAATTGCTGGTCTATGCCATTGCCTGGGTGACAGGCGCGGCGATGATGGTCATCGGAGTCAGCATGGCTGCCCACCGCGCGGATCAGGGGCCCGGACGCGGCGGCTGGGCCGGTCCCATCGCCTGTCTGTTGGCCGGCAGCGCACTTCTGGCCCTGCCGACCTTGCTCAACGTTCTCTCGAACTCGCTGTTTCGTGATGACTGGAGTGCGGTCACCACCGACATCTTCTCGACAGCACCCCATCTGACCCAGGCGTTCGAGCAGCAGGTCACACAGGACACGATCGTGGCGATCCTGCTCTTTGTTCAACTGGTGGGGATCGTCGCGGTCTTTCGTGGGATTCTCCTGCTGAATGCGGCGGTGGATCGTCGCGCCACGATTGGCGCGGGACTCACCCATCTGATCGGGGGTGCCCTGGCCCTCAATATTGGTCCGGTGCTCAATATCATCGATGGTCTGGTGGCCTGACATGATACGGAACGGGATCATCTGTGCCCTTGGGCTGAGCAGCCTCGTGGCCTGTTCCGCCGGACCCGAGGAGACCGGTGAGCGGGTTGCGGAACCCCGTGCGATTCCGCACACCCAGGACGCCGCCCGCCATCGCGTTCCTGTCGCACCGCCGCCCTGTATCCATAATCGTGTGCCCCGCACCGTCCGCCTGATGGTGGACAGGCCGGGCCGCATGCCGGGGGATGGTCTGGTCTGGCCCATTGAACCGGGACGATTTCTGCCACTCCCGCCATCCGAGTCACTGGTGATCTCCTTTGCTGCGACGCGGGACGGGCGGATTCCTGATGACCCCCCTGACATTCGATCCCGGCTCTACATGATCCACGTCCCCGCCCGCGCCGACAACAAGGTCGGTTGTCTCTGGCAGTTGCGTGCTGACCCGGCGGGACGGATTGATCTCTTTGCAACGGACGTGGTGGCCGAACGATGACCGCGACGGGGACAACACAGACCGGTTTCCGGGACTACCATTTGTCTGCAGCGATCAAGGCCGCCCGGAGTGAAACCAAGACGCACGAACGGCAGCAGCTTCTCATGTCAAAATTCGCAACGGCACGGACGGCGGGTCTCATCAACGATCGCAACAGCCATGGCTGCACCGCTGCCCATACGATGGCCGCCTGGGCCTTCGAGAAAAAACTGTTCGAGATCGCTCTGGACAATGACATGGATTTCAACATTGCCGACAGGAGAGTCTGCCCACCTCTGTTTTATCTCCTGGTCACAGAACAGGACGTGGAGACGTCGCTGATTTCCTGGCTGGTGAAAACAGCCAAGGCCGAACTGGGGATCGTTGATGACAAGGGTTGGACGGCATTGCACTACGCCACAGCCTCAAAAGACCCCATCCGCGTGAAGACGATTCTCGAACTCTGCTTCACGCAGCGAATCAGCCTGATCAACGCAGTGAGCCATGCCGGTGTCAGTGCACTTCACCTGGCCGTGGTCGGCGGGGCACCGAACAAATCCGGTCAGATTGTCGAGCAACTTCTTGCCAACGGGGCGGACCCATCCTTGCCGACCAGCCAGGGGAAAACGGCTTTCGATTTCTACCAGGACAGTGAACAGATCCCTGCCCTGTCCGACCAATTCCTCACATGTCTCATGAACGGAGGTCGTCATCGTGCTTTTTAGTTGCGCCGGGCTCCATCTCAGAAATGGCCTTGTCACCCTCCTGGTTACGGGTCTGTTTGTCATGGAATCCCCGGCTCAGGAACAAAGCGCATCCTCTGAAACACAACCCGAGCTTGCCGGAGTATCAGAACTTCTCTCGGGGAACCCGGCCTGCGATCCGGAATCCATTCAGACGCTGGCTGAAGCCGGTCGTCGGGGCATTGAGCGTGAGGTCTGGCGGCGCGAAGATGCGTTTCGTCCCCCGTCCCCCGCATCTGAACTGTCCTGCCTTGGTGATCTCATGCGCAACACGTCGCCGCTGCTTGATGTGGCGTTCCCGACCGGTCAACTGACCTCCGGCCTGCCCGGGTTTGTGCAGGGGATTCTCTCCCAACTTCTCGGCGATGCGGGCGGGGCCACCGATTTTCTTGAACTCGCCAACTCCGGTGATCCGACCCGGACCCTGTCATCAGCACTCTGCGACTTTGCCGCACAACGCTGGAATCGCCCGACGGTGCCGTCGTTCACCGACTTTACGGCGGGCAACCGTTTTGCGCAGTTGCCGGGTGACCCGGTGATCAATCTGTTGGCACCCGCCATCCTTCAATCCATCACCGACCCATCGGCCGCATCCACAGGTGGGACGGTCTCACCCGACCGCATTCTGGGAATATCACAATGATTCGATTCGTTCTGACACTCATCGCTGCCGCACTGACCACGGTCCTGCCCCTGTCCACGGTGGCAGCCTGTCCCTGCACGGGTCAGATGATCCGCCATGCCGATGAAACCAACGCGAATCGCAACGCGCTGACGGAACAGATGATCGCGGCCATCCGCGCCAATGCCGGACAAGTCTCCGGCTACATCGATCGCTCCATCGCCGCGTTCGAGAAAATCCAGGACGCATCCGATCTGAATGCCTCCATCCGTTCGCGCGAGGAAATGCGGGCCCGGGCCGAAGGTGGGCGATACGATCCGGCGGCCTCAGCCTGTGCCGGACTCGCCGGGGTCACGGACAGCGGTGCCGGGAGTGCGTTCGCCGCCCCCCGGCCGCCCACGGGGAACGATACGCACAACCAGTCACGCAACTATGAGCGGTGTGCCGACGCGAATGACGAGGTGTGCCGCGGTGAAAATGCGGTCAATGTGGGAATCATCGAAGATCGTGATGAATTCCGTGATGTCGGCGGCGTCCTGGATCCCACATCGGATCTGCGATTCCTGCTGCAGCAGCCTACGGTCGGTGCGGGGACCGCCACACGTCCCGAAAGGCTCACAGAGCCCACCTTCCGTCTGGTGCAGAATCTCATCAATCCGGTCCCGCCCCCTCCGGTCACGGAAAGCCAGGCGACGACACCGGCCGGGCGCAGCCTGATTGCGGCGCGTCAGGCTGATACCGCGCGCCGCTCGGGACCGCGCGGGTTGCTGCACTGGATCCAGACCCGCTCAATGCCCGCGCTGGACAAAGGAGATTGGGCACGGCGCACGGCCCCGGAAGGTTATCAATATCCCATCGAGGACCGGATCTCGCTGCGGCAATATTATGATGTGGCGATCGCGGCGAGCTGGCGCAATCCTGCCTGGCATCAGCGGGTCGCCGAAATGAGTCCGGAAGCCGTCACCCGTGAATCCGTCCTGCAAGCCGCATTGGCCAACGACATCGCCTGGCTGCAGTTTGAGCTGGACCTGCACACAGCCGCCACACTGGCTGTGCTCACCGCACTGTCAATCCCGCCGTCGCAATAGGAGACATCTCATGGATGAAGCGCAACTGGGGCAATATTCCCCCGCGGCGGGGCGCAAGGAGCGGATGTTTCCTGAATTGCACACACCCTCCGGGGCCATCCGTGCTGCGCTTGCCGAACCCCGGGTCGCGACGTCAGCCTTTGTTTGTCTGGCCGCGATTCCGTTCCTGTTCCCGGAATGGTGGCTGATGCCGGCAGTCCTTGTCGCCGTCTATGCTGGCTGGCTCTCGACCCTGCGCTTCCGCCTGCCCATGCGGGTTCCAGCCTCCTGGGATGGCAAGGATTATGGCGAATTGAAGGACGGATCGGATACCGAATTCAAGGATGCATCGGGGATTCTCTATCTCGGCGCGGATCAGGACGGGAAGGAATTGTGGATTTCCAACAGTGACGCACGGCGACATATTTTTACGCTGGGCACGACGGGTTCGGGCAAGACCGAGTTCCTGCTGGGACTTCTGGCACAACCCATGATGTGGGGATCGGGTTGTCTGTTTGTCGATGGCAAGGGTACGCCTGAATTCTACGCCCGGGTCTATTCGCTGGCGAAACGTTTCGGCCGCGAGGATGATGTCCGTCTGATCAATTTCACCGGTGTCTCGGCGGCCGATGGTGCCGATCCGGATGCTCCTGCAGGCGCGAAGGGCGCACAGAGCAATACGCTGAATCCGTTTGCCCGCGGCACGGCTGATCAACTGGCCAATATGGTCACGTCACTGATGGGCGGCGACGGGGGTGGCGACTCGATGTGGTCGGATCGTGCGACACAATTGGTCTCAACCCTGATTCGGGTGCTGGTCGAACTGCGGGATCGGGGTGAACTGCAACTCGATGTCCAAACCATCCGCACCTACATGCCGTTGGGTGTCGGTGTGCCCAAAGGCGTGGCGGCCCTCAAGGGCGAGCAAGCTGAGTCCGAACTGGGTCTGACTCTCGAGGTGCGGGACGGCGCGCAAAAGACCGGGATATCAGCCCTGGAATATGCCGCGTTCCTGAAAATCGACACCAAGGAGGAATGGCCGCAAATCGAGAGCGAGACAACTGTCTCCGCCCTCTATCTGCGGGCCCTGCGCGGGGATTTCTCGGAAGCCTCGCGCCTCGCGCTGCAGGGATTCTTGACGACCCTGCCCGGGTATTCACTCTACAAGGCGCTGAAAGGGGAGGAACAGGAAGCGAAAACACTGGAACAGCATGGATATCTGACCATGCAGCTGACCAAGCCGCTCGGGACAATGGCGGATGATTTCG
>JAPOTI010000091.1 GCA_026709265.1 Paracoccaceae bacterium
AAAATTGGGCCCGTCATGGATTGACGCAAATACACACAACGTTAAAGATGGGTTAGGGAATGACATTGATCTGCATCATTTGGTGCGGGCCCCTGATAATTATTGCGGGGGTCATCGGCCACGGCAGCCAGACGGACGCACAGATCCTCTCAACGCTGCAGCACCATGGCGCGGCAACGACATTTCTGGATTTCACCAGATCGCCCTTGGTGGCGCTCTGGTTCGCCTGTCGCGGCAATTCCGAACACTCAGATAAGGCTGGCGTGGTTTTCGCCGTTGATATCCATGACTGGTCTGATGCTCGCGGCAGCGACATTGATTGGCTGAACAAACTCCCGCTGGGAAACCTGTATTACGAACCGGACCACGGCCTGAGCCCGAGGATCATCGCCCAGCAAAGCGTGTTCGTCGTCTGCAATCCCGATTTTCCTTCATCCATCGTATCCGCCAAGATTCCGTCAAACATCAAGGACAAGCTTCGTAAGGAACTGAGGCGCTGGGGTGTTTCCGAAGACATATTGTTCCCGGATTTGCCGTATCTCGCCGAAAGGAACAAAGCTTGCAAACCTCTTCCAACGACGTTCCTTGACCGGACACAGCCAGCCCCTGACGCGCCTGACACGCTGGCGCTAAAGAGGAGGGGTGAGCGGGCCTTCCACCAAAAGCAGTTTCAGACGGCATTGGCCTATTTTGAGAATTACGCCAGTCTGCCCCCGACGCGGTGGATCCTCATTGGCTCACGGGCAACGCTCTGGCGGGATTGAAACGCTGGGCTGACGCGATCAAGAGTTACACAAGGGCCATCGAATTGAAGGATACGCCCTTTCCCGGAGCCAATGTCAGCTTCGAGGGCTGGGTCATCAGCTATCATCTGGCGACCTACCACTACAATCGCGGGAATGCCCATGCGGCGCGCGGGCAGTACGAAAAGGCGATTGAGGACTACACCGCAACGCTTACCCTTGCCGAAAAGGTCAGCGCGGAGTCGCCCGGCGACCATCATTTTGAAGTCACGCTGGGCCAGCACGCGCGATTCAACAGGGCCACCACACGCTACATGAATCAGGATTTTGCCCTCACTTTCGATGATTTTAGCGAGTGCCAAGACGTTGATGGTGAGCGCAGCAACACCTGTCTTGGCATGGGCAACGCCCGGCTCATGCAGGGCAGGTTCGGGGAGGCGCACGATCACTATGCCCGCGGGGCTGACCTGGACCCCGGTAGACAGGCCCAGCACTGCAAGGACAACCTGGCAGCGGTTGAATCCCTCATTGCCATTACCGGTAGCGCGGTAGACGACAATCACCGCCACGTCGAATATCCCAACCTTGTTGTGCTTCAGGCAGGCGATACCAAGGAACCGTTTCCTTTTGCCAGGAGCCGGGGCAACTCCGGCAACTGGGGCTGGGGAGATGGCTATAAAGGCCTGCAGGGTTTCAACGTGCAACTTCGACCCGGGAACATTCCCACCCCCTCCCCCTGATTGCAGCTGAACGACAAGCCAGGCGGAAGGGCGAAGAGATTGTGACCCCCGCCGCCCTGTTGCAACATTTTGTTACCATCCAACGGGCGCGCACTACGGGCGACGGGACCTTTCTCGCCGTGACGACGCGGAAAGCCAAGGCGTCGGGTGAGAGCGAAAGGCCCCGGATCAAAGGGCATTCGCCTCCCTCTGTCGCACCGGCAGACAGGCATAGGTCATGCCGCCGCCCGTGTTACGAAGGCTACCGTTGTCCACGAGATCATTGAGGACGCGGTGGACCTCATCCAGCACGGTTGAGCCATGCCACGTCCCGCCGTTGAGTTCCTGAACGATCTCGGCGGTGGTGGCGATCTCCGTTGGGATCTACCCAACGTACAAAATATACGATGCCCCAAGCCGCACGATACCCTTGAGCGGATCGGGTTGTCGCTCGATGACGCCAAGGCGCTTCTCGGGCTGCTCAAGGACGTGCTCCCGGTCGGCACCACACGCAACGCCGCAACCGTGCGGAACCCTCTCCGTCGGGTCGCGAACCGCATGGAAGCGAAAACTTTATCTGTGGCGGGCGATGACCGCCCAACTCATGAGTTATCAGATCAGCAGCTGGGAGATCTTATGGCGTGGACTGACTGAGACCCTGCAACGCCCAGCGCTCGCCGACATTCTGCCCGAAACCCTGAACCCCGCCGCCTGTGCGGCCCAATGCCCCCACGTCATCTTCAAAGTCCATCCCCACATCGCCATCTCATCACCCCGCGACGATTCCACCGCCCGGATTCGCTGTGCCTGAACAAAACGATCCGCCAAATGGGCTGAAATCGGAATTAGCGGGAATTGCTGTGGGGTGCTAGGCGCGCTTGACAAACCGACCGAATATCAGTTGTAATCAAATTGACGTTACATTCACCTAAGTACTCGACGATTTCGTCCACATTCCGCAAGGGAATTGCGGTAAGCAAAAACCTGTCTGCCTCCTCGTTGACGAAGCCAACCAAAGGATCGGACAGCATTCTGACGACATTTTCAGGATATGGGTTAAAGTCGTTGATTTGCTCAACCGAACATGCACTCTCGACGGAGGTATGCCAATTTGCTCCAGCTTGCCGCTCTCCTTCATAAACTGTCAGACTGAGCACGCCCTGGATCAAGCTTGTGCCCGTTTCTATTCTGTCCAGAATACCCGCACTTGCGCCAGCATTCTGACAAACATCCTGCCACCTGTAGCCGTATATTGGCACCAGAGCCCGATAGCTCGCCGGGTTCAGCCAAAGACCTACTGACCAAGCGATCTTATCAGCTAGGTTGAAATTCTGAGGAACTTGAATGTTGGTGAGTTCATTGAGATCCAGTTTCGACTCCACAATGATATCCCCACCTGCAGCGAAAGAAAGTGCTTGGGGATAGGTATTGATCGCTGTCATGGAGGGAGATTGGTCCTCTCTGCTGGAAATGTCTCCAATCAATTCTCCAGCAGTCGTCAGAGACGGTAAGCTGATCAGCAATCCGCAGATGGCAAATTTCCCGAAAACGGAGTTCATTGTTATTCGCCCCCTGCAGAAACTCCGAATGCGATTCTCAACAACTCTTCACCGACCGAAAACCGGAAAATCACAAAAACAAGGGCAGGAAACGCCAGACCCGACAAGAAAAGGCGCGCGGGCCCTGCTCTCCGATCAATCCAGCATAACAAACCCGCACAGAACATGCCTGATAGTACACATGGTACTAAAACTGCAAAAAACAACAGGTCAATTGGCAGAGCGAGGGCAAGTGGAAAAATCGCGCTCAGATACACAATCAGAACAAATGCAACAGAATAAACAAAGGCACCCAGAAACAGAAAAAAGAAACGGGCTGTCCAGTGGAATGCAAACGGGCTGCAGGAAAACCATTGATCCCTGAGTAGTCCCAGCCATTGTCCGGCTTCCTGCTTCCAGTCCCCGTAACCTTCTTGTTCTGCCCGGAGAGAGGCGATGGAAGGGGGGCCTTTGGGGTTAGCGGGCATGATTCCGCATCTCTTGCATCAAATCCGAATCTGCATGTGCATTTACTTATAGCAATACCTTTGTCACATGCCAACAAAATCCATCAGCAACCCCCGCTGATTCTGGTTTCAGCCCGCTAATGGGGGCATCGTATAGTTTGTACGTTCAGCTACACGTAGGTCGATCTCATTTCCCCGATTTGAATGCACGGGCATGCTGTCCGGCATGATCCGACACCCCGGGAGTTGGTCCCATGGCATGCCTGTGGTTTGAGATATCAACACACATATCTGCTGTCGTGTTAACGCGATTGGGCAGTTCTCCTACTCTCTGATTCCTCTGATTCTGCGTCTCTTTGCGACGGTGGAGGATCTCTGTCCATTCCTTGACATAATAGGACAGAAACACATGAGAAAACTCTCTCTACTCGCCGCCGCCGCGATGGTGGCCGGCGGCAGTGCGTTCGCGATGGACGGCGGTGGCGTCTCCATCAGCGGGGAAGCCAACTTCGGGGTGAAGTTCAAGGAGAACGATGGCGGTGCCAACGCTCCCAATGAGCTTCAATTCCACCATGAATTCGATATCAAGTTCTCCGCTTCGGGAACCACCGATGGCGGGATTGGCTTTGGTGGAAGTGTCAGCATCGATAACACGGAGTCCGTGACGGGTGCAGGAAAAGGCGCGAAGGCGGCACAAGAAAAGGTGAAACTTGGTACACCAGCTGCTGCTGCTATTGCTTTCAATGCAGGTGAAACACTAAATGCTATTGATGCTCGTGTGTTTACAGGTGATATCGCAGCGAATACGGTTGTCACACTCACGGACGACGGCAAAATCTTGTCGATCGAGGTAGAAGAGGACGCAGCAAATCGAACTGGAAAAAACCATTTCGTCCTATCCACTTCTGATGTTGAGGAAACCTTGCAAAGAGCCATTGTTGTCATAGACGGCAAGCCTGAAGTGGTTAGCCTCACGGGAGAGGAAAACAACTGGATCTACGATGCAACCGCTGAAGGCGGGCCGGCCATCTACAAAGTTGGTCCTGGGGCTGGTCCAATGACAGCCGCGACAGCCGCGACAGCCGCGACTTTTGACCCGGATGCCAGCCAAACAGTCGGCAATCACGGCGAAATCTATATTTCCATGGATATGCACAAGCTGACGATTGGCTCCGACATTGATGCGGCTGACAAACTGGCGGGCGGTCTGGCTGACCCCGGCTTTGACGGCATCGGTATCGATGATGAAGCCGAACGCGTTTGGGGTGGTTCTGCTGCTGATGTGCGCTATGATGGAGACTTCGGAGTTGCTTCTGTCGCAGTCTCTTACGGCGACAAAGCCGGCGATGCCGAATGGGCCGCAGGTTTCAGCTTCAATGTCGAGCCGGTGACTTTCGGAGCTGGTTTTGACAGCAAAGGCGTCATGTCGATTGGTATGGGCTTCACGCAAGGCCAGATTTCCATGAATGCGCTGTATTCAACCGATAGCGACCATGACGAAGCGGATAGCGAAGCGTTGAAACCAGCCGCCGCCGCTGAAAACAAAGCCGCTACCTATGTTACACGAGCAAACAAGCCCGATCTGAAGAACCAAGCGATGGGTGTTGATCTCAGCTATCAAATGTCAGAAGACACTTCACTTGTATTGGTTGCTGCGCAGCACAAGAAAGAAAGTGCGAAGGCTTATTACAATAAAGCAACTGGTGATGGTGCAACTGGTGTTGCAACAAGTGAGGGAAGTACAACCAACACCATCCAGCGTTGGGTCAAGTCCTCCACCACCGTGGACGCTTTCGGTGTCGGTTTCTCTCATGATCTGGGTGGCGGCGCGACCCTGAAAGCCGGGGCTGGCTCGGTGGACAGCAACGCAGTGGCTGATCTGGGGATCACCATGAAATTCTGATCACTGGTCAGAGATAAGGAATTGAGGGGCGGCTTCGGCTGCCCCTTTTTCTGTGAGTGTGGCGGGTGGGCGAGTTCGTCGTGATCTGTACACCATGATCGCCTGTCTGATCGTCTCTCATGCAGAGGGGCGATAGAGAGTCACAGGTCTGTCAAACAGGGGGTCAGGGGGTATCTACTGCGGCATTCCCGGGTTTGTCTGCTCCGGCAAACCTAGCTTTCCACCTGTCACGTTGTTCGGCAGAGATTTTCGTGAAAGCCACATCAGGCACGGAAAAGGCATGGCCGCCCGGCAGGGTTTTGAGCGCCCCTGCCACATTCTCTGGCCAGTCTGCATGCGGGTTGTTCAGACATTGCAGAATCGATGCCGAAAAGTCCGGGATGAAAGGCTGCGAGATGATCGCATAGAGGCGCACCAAGTTGAGACACAATGCGGTGGTGGGAGCCGCCTTGGATTTATCTTGGCGAATGTCTTTCCAGGGTTCAGCGTCCTGGAGGAATTCATTACCGGCGGCCCAGATCGCACGGAGCTCCTGCGCCGCCTTGCGAATTTCCAGAGCCTCCATCCTGTCCTGAAAACGGGTGATGCGTATCTGAAGCCTCTCCGCAAAGGCTTGTTCCGCTGGCCCCCAGTCGCCGGTCGGTACCGTGCTGTCGAAATGCGCGGCAGCAAACTTGGTGATGCGGCGCACAAAATTGCCCAGCACATCGGCCAGATCCTTGTTCACGCTCGTGACAAAATCATCCCACGTGAATTCGCTGTCCGAATATTCCGGCGCATGCGAGAGCAACCACCAGCGCCAATAGTCAGACGGCAGGAGAGCCAGGGCCTGATCCATAAAGATACCCCGCCCCAGACTGGTGGAAAACTGCCCGCCATCATAGTTCAGGAAATTGAACGACTTGATATAATCAACCAGTTTCCAATCCTCCCCCGATCCCATGATGGTGACGGGAAACGACAGGGTATGAAACGGCACATTGTCCTTGCCCATGAACTGGACATAGCGCACATCCCTCGCCCCCTTGTCATTGCGCCACCAACGCAACCAGTGGGAATCACCATGGCCATGCTTGTCTGCCCATTCCGCCGTCGCAGCGATATATTCGATGGGTGCATCAAACCAGACATAGAAGACCTTGCCCTCCATCCCGGGCCAGTCTTCATCCCCGCGCTTGACCGGCACACCCCAATCGAGATCACGGGTGATGCCACGATCCTGCAGACCATCACCATCGCGCAGCCATTTCCGGGCGATCGACGTCGTCAGTTTGGGCCAGTCATGCTGGGAATCGATCCATTCCGCCAATTGGTCGCGGAACGCTGACTGACAAAGATGCAAATGTGTGGTAAGGCGCATCTCCAGCGCAGTGGAGCCCGAGATCTCTGAACGCGGATTGATCAAATCCACGGGATTCAACTGCTTCGTGCAGTTCTCGCACTGGTCACCCCGCGCTTGCGCATAGCCACATGCCGGACATTCACCCCGCACATAGCGGTCAGGAAGAAACCGCCCGTCGGCAACCGAGTAAATCTGCTCTTCTTCCACCTCCCGGATATGCCCGTTGGCGGCAAGGCGGCCCGCAAAATGCTGCGTCAAACGATGATTTCTCTCGCTGGATGACCGCCCGAAATGATCAAATGACAGGCGAAATCCTGCCGCAAGCTCGCTTTGTACCGCATGCATCTTGTCACAATAATCGGCAACATCCATCTTGGCTTTGCGTGCCGCCAATTCAGCGGGTGTTCCATGCTCATCCGTCGCACAAATGAACATGACGTCATGGCCGCGCTGACGCAAGTAGCGTGCGTAGAGATCCGCAGGCAACTGGCTGCCGACCAGATTGCCAAGATGCTTGATCCCATTAATGTAGGGAATTGCCGAAGTGATAAGAAATCGTGTCATTGGCATGAACCGGAAATATCTGCGCGATCATAATCGCACAGGAAACAATACGCATCAATGATATGCCACCTTTCTCCTGCCATCATCCAGTTTTCGGGCATAACCCCTGCGCATACCTTCACCGATCTTTATTCCTGTTGTCATCGCGTGTCGGGTCCCTGTCCGACTTCCGCTTGAAGAGACGTGTGAAAACAAAGCTCGTTCGCGGCATGTAACGAAAGGGTTTTCGTATGGTGACCCGTCTCTTGGTCATGCGGACAAGGCCGTAAATGCAGAGCAGCGCATGCGCAACGGCTATGAAAACAAACATGGATGACGCACCAAAGCCGGCGATGAGAAGCGAGACAAGCAACGGACTGATGATGGCACCTATGGCAAAGTAGAACAGAAGCGATGCATTCAGTTCGACCATCCGGTTGGCGGGAACATGATCATTCGCGTGCGCCGCAGCGATGGAATAGATGGGGAATGTTGCCGCACCAAAAATCACCGCACCTGCAAGCAATCCTGCCGTGCTGGTTTCCGCCAGCTGAATCACCAGCAGACTGGCCCCTATGGACACCGCAGAAAAGGCAAACATGACTTTTCTGCGGTCAAACCGATCGGCAAAGAGACCAGCTGGAAACTGTGCCAGGGCACCACCCAAAATGAACAGTGCAAGAAAAAGACCGATTTGTGTTGATGTCAGGCCCACAGCCTGGCCGTAGACGGGGCCAACCATGCGAAACGAGGCCACCGTAATGCCAGCGATGACAACACCCGCAGAAGCCATCGGGGATATCTGCAGACCGAGGCGTGGGCGTAGCCGCAATTCAGCTGTTGTTGGTGGCTGTGAAATACGGGTCAAGGCCAATGGCAGCAAAGATGCACAACAGATGATCGCCAGGATATTGTAAGCCATATAGGTCGCAGGTTCCAAAACAGCGATGAGCAACTGGCTGAAAAGTCCTCCCAAGAGATCCACAAGGCGATAATATCCGACTGTGCGCCCACGGGTGGCATTGTCTGTCTTGGCCTGAAGCCAGGCTTCCAGCACGGTAAAGCAGCCCGCAATGCACATTCCCGACAAGATCCGCATGGCCGACCAGACATAAGGGTCAACCCACAGCATATGGGCAAGAATTCCGATTGTTCCGGCAGCAGCAAAGACGGCAAAAGCGCGGGAATGGCCGATGACCCCGATTAACCGGGGACCCCACCAGCAACCGACGAAGAATCCCACAAAATGGGAGGAACCGAGGAGCCCGATTTCCAGGTTTGTAAATCCCGATTGCAAGCCGGACAGGACATCAAGCGGACCAATACCACCGGAACTGAGCTGGATCAGGATGACAGACAGAAAGAGTGAAAAGAAAGATATCGCAAGCATACGAAACGCCGCCGCAAGAAATGACCCAAGAGCCATGAACCGACGACCGCCATAATCGATTCATGCCACAAAGAGAATGGTGGCGGAACGGTTTTTCCGTTGTCATGACCAGCCCCAGCAATATCCCGGCTCAAGACACCAACTTGTTGTCTGGTGCCCAAATCAACAATCCTGTGTTGAGGGTGTCGCCGTGATCGCATTCACGGTTGCTGTGCGTCACGTCGATCAACAGACAGACTCATCATACCGGGAGACAGCCAAACGCTGTAGGTAAGTTGCCCTGTTCTCTGTTGTGGCGTCGCACATCTGCGTGAACATATCTCAGTCGCCACGGCATCCTTGCCATTTTGGTGATCTGCCGGCATTCTCTTGCTCTTGACCCTCGACAATTCTTCTGCCTTGCGCGGCGGGCTGGGCTCAGACTGGCCAAACAGTGACCTTGACGCCGCAAGTCTGCAAGGGTCAATGAATACGGGTGAGTGGGGGCGCCGTGGATTCATTCCGTTGTGTTCAGGACGATTGCGAGAATATCTCCGGGCGCAGCTGTTTGGCCAGATTGTCCAGCACTGCATTGACAAATCCCGCCGACTTGTCTTGCGGGTAAAAGGCTTTGGTGATCTCCACATATTCATCAATGACCACCCGCGGCGGTGCTGATTGCATCTTTAACTCAGCCCCTGCAGCACGAAAAAGCGCGCGCAAAGTGGGGTCGATTCGATCCAATTGCCAACCTTTCTTGAGTTTTGAGTCGGTTAGCCGATCTATTTCCTGATGTTTGCTGATCGCGGTTCTCAGGATCTTACGAAAATAATCATCATCGGCTGGCGCGAGTTCCAGATTCTTGTCATCATCTTCAATCAAATCCGATTCTTCAAAGTCGTGCACAACCTTTTCGACACTCGCTCCCGTCGCCTCGAGCTGAAACAGGGCCTGAACCGCGCGCAACCGTGCCATCCGGCGCGCCAGTGCGATGTCGCGGTTATTCATCGGGAGGGGTTTCAGTTTCAGTCGGGCTTGTTGGTGCCGCGCAGCCGAAATCCAACATTGCCCGCAACGCCCAGAAATTTATGCGATATGGCAATCAGATGCAGTGCCGCGCGCGCCGCCTCACCGCCCTTGTCCATCTGTTTCGGATCGGCGCGACAGATCGCCTGTTCCGCATTCTCGACAGTGAGGATCCCGTTGCCAACACAGACACCCGTGGCACCCAGCAGGGTGAGACCACGCGCACTCTCCCGGCAGACAATATCATAGTGCGACGTGTCTCCGCGCATAATACAACCCAAAGCGACAAATCCATCAAACTTGTCTGCTGCCGCTGCCATGCGAATCGTTGTCGGGATTTCCAAGGCCCCGGTGACATCAATTCGGTCGAAATCAGCAAGTTGGTCGATTGCCATCTGTGCCCCATCCACCAGCATCTCGACAATGTCTGCCTGGTAGTGCGCGGCAACAAGCAACAGTTTGGGCCTTGTCGCCAAATCAGGCGCAAAAGACGTCTTGCTGGTGTCGCGCTGGGCCAATTCTAACCCGGTCCGGCGATGGGACGGGCACCGCGCACTTGCAGCCCGTAACCTTCAAGCCCGATGATCCGCGGCGGGTTTGGAGAATTTGTCAGAAGTTCCATACTGCGTATGCCAAGCGAAGCGAGGATCTGCGCGCCCAGACCGTATTGACGCAAGGTTTGCGGCGACTTTCCCGAGTCGAGATTGAGTTTCATATTTGTATCGCGCAACAAGACAATGACACCACGCCCCTCTGCGGCAATGATCCGCATCGCATCCCCGAGTTGTCTGGCCTTGCCAGGTGCCAGCGCCAAAAGGTCCAATAGTGGGTTGACCGCATGCATACGCACCAGAACATCTCCACCATCAGAAATATCCCCCTTGGTCAGAACAATATGCTCGCTTCCGTGGATTTCATCAGCAAAAATGCGCATCATCCATTCGCCACCGATCTCGGATGTGACCGCACGACATTCCATCTCGCGTACCAGATTGTCATTTTTAAGCCGATAAGCGATTAAATCTGCGATCGTTCCGACCTTTAAAGCATGCAGCTGGGCAAAGGCGATGAGATCGGGCATCCGTGCCATGGTGCCATCGTCTTTCATGATTTCACAAATGACGGCGGACGGATTGAGCCCTGCGAGTCTCGAGATATCCACGGCCGCTTCGGTATGACCGGCACGCACGAGGACCCCGCCATTCCGCGCGCGTACCGGAAAAACATGGCCGGGCGTTGCAATGTCATCGGAAGTACTTTCGGGATTGGTGGCCACACGAATTGTATGGGCACGATCATGCGCGGAGATTCCCGTGGTCACACCCTGGCGCGCTTCGATTGACACGGTAAAGGCGGTTTCATGGCGCGATGAATTGGTCGCTGCCATCAATGGAAGCCCCAGAGCCTCGGTGCGCGTCTCCGTCAGTGCGAGGCAGATGAGGCCACGTGCATTCTTCGCCATGAAGTTGATTGTATCGGGTGTAGCCATTTGTGCGGGAATGACCAGATCACCTTCATTTTCACGCTCCTCGTGGTCAACCAGGACAAACATCCGTCCGTTTCTGGCATCTTCAAGAATTTCCTCAATCCCCGAGATCGCCCCACCCGT
Organism: Paracoccaceae bacterium; assembly: GCA_026709265.1. Classification (GTDB taxonomy): domain Bacteria; phylum Pseudomonadota; class Alphaproteobacteria; order Rhodobacterales; family Rhodobacteraceae; genus JAPOXR01. The sequence continues at coordinate 11,260 of JAPOTI010000091.1, forward strand.
ATCAAAAGTGTTCATGCCACAGTCTCAACTTCCCGGAATCGCGCCATATATCTTGCCAACAGGTCAACCTCGACATTAACCTTGTCTCCACGCTTCGCCTCGCCCCAGTTCGTCACCGCGCGCGTATGTGGGATAAGATTGACCGTAAAATCTGTCTGGTTCACCTGATTGACCGTCAGCGATACGCCATTCAGACATACTGATCCCTTGACGGCGATATAGGGTGCCAGCGAAGTCTTCATCCGGCATGCCAAGATGCAATTCTCCCCCACCGAATCCATCGCAATGACCTCCGTCACATCATCGACATGGCCCGACACAATATGTCCGCCCAGTTCATCGCCAACCCGCAAAGATCGTTCAAGATTGATTCGTTGTCCTTCCTGCCATGCTCCAAGCGTTGTGCAGGCGCAGGTTTCCGGTGACAGATTGACACGGAACCAATTATTGTCAGCCGACTTTTCCACGATTGTCAGACAAACGCCATCACAGGCGATCGACGCACCGATGCTGAGCCCGCTGTGCCCCTGACAAGGGGCAATGATGAGGCTATGCGTAGACGACTCCCGGACGACCCTATTCACTAGGCCGGTGTCGGTAACAATTCCGGTAAACACGAGGCCAGACTTCCCAAGACATGCGCAGCACCCATATATCTGCGACTTATCGACGAAACAACAAGGCGAGACAGTGATTTAATCTTGAGATTGATCACGCCGTGCCCAGCGATGCATGACATCGCCGCCGCTCGTTGCGCTGGAGATGAGGCGGAATCGATCCGCAATGGCAAGCGGTTTCATGCCACCAGGGCCAATTGCCGACAGTCCTGCATCCCCCAGACACACACCCGCATGAAATCCGACGATTTCATCAACAAGATCGCTACTGATGAGGGTGGCAGCCAATGCTGCCCCGCCTTCACACACGATACGCGTGAGACCCTTTCGCGCCAGACGTTGCAACGCATCGCTGAGATCGACCCTTCCGCCTTGCGCTTTGCAGGCTATGGTTGTGGCACCACATGAGCTCCAGCTGTTGACGGAATGGGAATCTGCCTGAGAAAGATGGCAGATCCAGACCGGCATATCGGCGGCTATCCTGCCGAGTTGACTGTCAGTGGGTGTCGAGAGGTGGCTATCGATGACAATCCGCACAGGTGATGTGTCTACGCCCAACCCGTATGTTCCCAGATTGGGATCATCGGCGCAAGCCGTCCCACGTCCGACCATCACAGCATCATGCCGGGCGCGCATCAAATGGACGCGCCGACGCGAAGCCGGCCCGGTGATCCACTTGCTGTCACCATTCTTATCGGCAATGCGGCCATCGAAAGACATGGCAAGCTTGAGTGTCAGGAAGGGGCGTCCCAATTTAATCCGCGAAAAAAATCCCTGGTGAGTCTCGCGTGCGACATCGTCCAGTATTCCTGTGGTGACGGCAATTCCTGCAGTGCGCAAAATCTCGATACCCTGGCCGGAGACCCGCGGATCAGGGTCACCAATTGCTGTCACAACCCGCGAGATTCCCGCATCGACCAGGAGCTCGGCACAAGCGGGCGTTTCCCCGATATGGGCACAAGGTTCAAGCGTCACATATGCCGTACATCCGCGCGCGGCATCTCCCGCTGCCAGCAAGGCATTGGCCTCGGCATGCGGGCGACCACCCGTTCCCGTCACTGCGCGGCTGACGACGCGGCCATCCTTGACGAGGACACAGCCAACAGCGGGATTTGGCCATGTCTTGCCCAACTGCCGTCGTCCAAGATTGAGTGCGCAGCGCATCCATCGCTGATCGCCCTCTTGCGAGCTCAAGGTTCAGCCCTCGGCGCTGTCCTTCGGACGCAGTGCGGTGACAAAAGACTCGAAATCATTTGCCCCCTGAAAATTCATGTAAACGCTGGCGAAGCGCACAAAGGCCACAGTATCAATGCGCGACAGGGCATCCATCACCGTTTCGCCAATCAATGTCGACGGCACATCGGATTCCCCCGATGATTCGAGTCGCCTGACAATGCCAGTGAGCATCTTATTGACCCGTTCGGCTTCAATTGGGCGTTTACGCAATGCAATGCGAATGGATCGTTCCAATTTGTCACGATCAAAATCTTCGCGGCGACCTGATGTCTTGACGACCACCAGGTCACGCAACTGGACTCTTTCATAAGTTGTGAATCGTCCCCCACAAGCCGAACATAGACGCCGCCTGCGGATTGAGCCATGATCCTCGGTTGGGCGCGAATCCTTGACTTGGGTATCCGTACCCCCACAAAATGGGCAACGCATCGGCCACCTCATCACCAGCCATTGTCGAACATTCAACTAATTGCGGATGATAGGTAAACGCAACACGAATCTTGTTAAATTATGCGTCCCTTTCGGGTGATTCGTCATTCTTGGGGTGAAGAGCACCATGGCAATACATGCATTCTGCCGATCAGGGACCAAACGGTTTCACAGATTGAAGCAGTGACTCCGCCCTCTTTACTGTTCAAGGAATGGCTTGAGCTTTTTACCCCGGCTTGGATGTTTCAGTTTACGCAGGGCTTTGGCCTCAATCTGGCGGATTCGCTCGCGGGTCACATGGAACTGTTTTCCCACTTCTTCGAGCGTGTGATCGGTATTCATCCCAATTCCGAAACGCATGCGCAAAACCCGCTCTTCGCGCGGTGTCAGCTGCGACAGCATGCGTGAGGTGGTTTCTTTCAGATTTGCCTGGATGGCGCTGTCGAGCGGCAGAATTGCATTCTTGTCCTCGATGAAATCGCCAAGTTGACTGTCTTCCTCATCGCCCACGGGGGTTTCAAGACTGATCGGTTCCTTGGATATCTTCATCACCTTGCGCACTTTATCGAGGGGCATTTTCAGTTTGCGTGCAATCTCCTCAGGCGTCGGTTCGCGCCCAATCTCATGCAGCATCTGACGACTGGTGCGGTTAATCTTGTTGATGGTCTCAATCATGTGGACCGGAATACGGATGGTACGTGCCTGATCAGCGATTGAACGGGTGATCGCCTGACGGATCCACCACGTCGCATAGGTGGAAAATTTATATCCTTTCCGATACTCGAACTTGTCCACCGCCTTCATCAGGCCGATATTGCCTTCCTGGATCAGGTCAAGAAACTGCAGCCCCCGGTTGGTATATTTCTTGGCAATCGAGATCACCAGTCTGAGATTGGCTTCCACCATTTCGGTCTTGGCGATTCGGGCTTCTTTCTCGCCTTTCTGGACCTGTTGCACGACGGCACGGAATGCACTGACATCCTGACCGACGATCTCGGCGTAGGAAGCCAGTTCCTGCTGGATTTCCCTGATTTCATCGGATGAGTTGTCCACCAATGCCGCCCATCCGCGCCCGGTGTTTGACGCAACCATGTCAATCCACCCCGGGTTGACTTCGTTGCCTTTCCAACTGTCAATAAACTCCCGCTTGTTGATACGCGCACGGGTGATCAGTTTGATTAAACGCGACTCGAGTTGCACAAATCTCTCATTGTAACGATAGAGTTGTTCAACCAGCTGCTCAATTCGCCCATTGGCCAAATTCAGGTCATTCACCCGGGCAACGAGTTCACTATGAAGAAGCTGGTAGCTCTTTTCTTTGGCCTTTGACAGTTTCCGTCCTCGCCCCGCGGCGGCGCGCAGGCGCGTGGTTTGCAGCGGGACCAGCTTCTTGTACAATCCCGCGATCGACTCGAGATCGGCGGTCAGCTGTGGAGTCAATGCCTCCTCCATTTTTGTCACCAGCAATTTCGCCGTCTCTTCTTCAACAGCCTTTCCGTTGCCTTTGCTGCCAGTGCCGTAATAGGTTGCATCAAGGTCGATAATGTCACGCAAATTGGTATTGTTGCCGTCCTCAATCCACTCATCGCGCCAGATGGTTAAGGCCAGGAAGGATAACGGACTCTCACCGAGCCCCGTCGTCAATGTGCGGCGACCGGCTTCAATCCGTTTGGCAATCGCGATCTCGCCTTCGCGCGACAGCAGTTCGACCACGCCCATTTCGCGCATGTACATGCGCACCGGATCATCCGTACTGTCAACAAGCTCTGACGACTTGGTCTTGGCAACAGTAATCTCTCCCGTCGCTGCTGTTTCGACCAAATTATTCGCCTTGCTCGTTTCCTTGTCGTCCACCTCTTCCGAGTCGACAATCTCGATGCCGAGATTGTCGATCATCGTGATCGTGGTTTCGACCTGGTCAGGCGGAACCTGTTCTTGAATGGCTTCCAATTCAGCGTGCGTGATCGAGCCTCTTTCGCGCGCCCGTTTGAGCAATTCCTTGACAACGGCCATGTCGCGCCGGCTCGGAGCAACAGTCTCGTCGGCAGTCATCGTGCTGTCAGTCTGTGTCTGAGTTTCGGAAGTGCCCATCATTCCAATCCTCGATCTGCGCAATTTTCAGGTTGCGAGGTGATAGCAGAATCTCTGTGCGCTGCCAGTTTCTGGACAACGATTCTCCCGCCCCAGGCAAAGTGAATCGCCGCAAGGCAACAATCCTCTGCTTCCCCATATAGGCATTCAATGAAATTTCCCAAGCGTTCCTAGCCGAAAATCACGCGCAACAGTTAATATCAGTTGAATATGCGAAGCTATTCTTCGCCCGAATCGCCGACCAGCCGCTTGAATTCAGCAAGATCCCGTGGATCGACAGCCACTCCATTTTCCATTTGCACCAGACCCATCGCTTCCATTGATTGATCGCCCCGTTGCGCTTCCTGCTGCGCACGCACGGCTTCACCAAGGCGTCTTGTTGGATCACCGCCAGTGCGTTCTTTCGTATCCAGAATGGCTTCCTCAAGTTCGTATTGTTTGGCGCTGTTCGTCTCAATTTTTGCCAATTCCTCTGAGAGCATCGTTTTGGCACGCGCTATCAGGTTGGTATTCTTTCCCGTCTCATCGCTCTCGGCCGCAACATGCAAGGGAAGGAGGCGGTTCGCGTCGAGAAGCCTGTCGACGATTTTGGTCCCACAACGCTCCCGAACGAAAGATTGAAACGAGGCGCGATCGTGATCGGTATTTCTGGCGGCATCAATCATGCAATCGAGCAACTGGCGATGTGTCTGGTCCGAAAGCGCGAGATTTTCCAAACGTTCGGGAAATGCTTCGAGAACAGGCGGAACAGTGAGGCAGATGCCGAGGATGACGCTTTCGCGGACATAAACCCCGATCTCTTGTTGATGATTGCCTGTCATCAGTATGGAGGCCTGCAATTCACGTGTTGGTTGGACTGAACCCTGTTTCCTGTTCCCGGATTGTACGGACCCGCGATTGATCTCAAAAAGCCGATTGCCGATAACCTGATTGTATCTTCGGCGAACCGTCGTATCTTGAATCGATGCGATCATTTTGCGCAGTCGTGCCTCAAATGCCGCCATTCGCTCCGGCGTATCAATGCTCTGTTTCTTGACTTCTGTTTGCCAGAGGAAATCTGCAAGCGGCAGGGCTCGGTTCAGCAGATCACGCATCGCTGAGGTGCCATGTTGCCGGACATAATCATCAGGATCAGTATCCGTTGGGAGGAAACTGAACTTGAGCGATTTTCCCGGCTCGAGAAGAGGCAGGGCAAGATCAGAGACGCGTTCCGCTGCGCGCAATCCGGCGCTGTCGCCGTCGAGCGCAAGAACCGGCTCGGGAGCCAGCTTCCACAACAGTCTGAGCTGATTCTCGGTAATCGCCGTTCCCAGAGGTGCCACACAGGCACGAATCCCGTAGCTTGAAAGGGCGATAACATCCATATAGCCCTCGACCACCACAAGATCGCTCTCTTCTTTGCCAAGTGCATTACGTGCCGCCACAGCATTGTAGAGACATGCCCCTTTCTTGAAGATCGGTGTCTCTGGTGAATTCAGGTATTTTGCAGGTGCCGCGGGGTCGAGTGCGCGTCCGCCAAAACCGATCAGCCGCCCGCGCAGATCGCGAATCGGAAACATGATGCGATTGCGGAACCGATCATACGGCTGACCGCCACCGTCGGGCTCGACACAGAGGCCCGCCGTCAACAGATGCTCTTGCGAAACCCCTGTCTTCCGCAAAATCTGCATCAGGCCGGGATTACGCTGTCCGGCAAATCCGATTTCAAACTGTTCAATGGCTTGAGCATTTAACCCACGCTCTTCCAGATAAACCCGCGCCGCCTTGCCAGCATGGGAGCTCAAAGCAATCTGAAACTGCGTACAGGCTTGCTCGCACACATCATAAAGCGGCTTATGTGTTGATTCTTCTCGTGTCTGGTCCCACTCTGACTTTGGAATCTCCATACCCGCCATCTCGGCCAGTCGGTGCAGGGTCTCACGGTAATCGAGATTTTCTGTCTTGCGGATGAAAGTGATTGCGTTGCCCGTCTCATGACAGCCAAAGCAGTAATAGACACCCTTATGATCGTCGACTTTGAAAGAGGGTGTTTTTTCCTGATGAAAAGGGCAACAGGCCCAGTGTTCACCCCTCTGGGGTCGTGATTTCCGTGAGTCCCAGGTGACCCGCCTGCCGATGACTTCAGCAAGTGACACACGCTCCATCAGTTCATCGGTAAACTGTGACACGATCAGTTCTGATTCCTCTCGCTTGGTTCGACGTCATGCTGGGATTGATCCTGCACGGCAATCAAAAATGTCTGTCCTGAGAGTTTCCTAATATGGCGGGACCGGGATTGTTATACTCAAGCCTTTGGCCCCAATCCACCCACCGAATCCGGCCCGGAACCACAATGGGCATGGAAGGTGACTCACTGAATCTGGCTGCACCAGAGCACGACACTCCCCGTGAGAGCACACACCCCTTGATACGAAGGCATGGGACTCCTGTCATTGGCGCACCCCTCCGACTCAACATCCATGGCTTTTCCACTGTTGAAAAAGGCGAAGAAACAATCCGCATATCGACATGCCGGACAATCGCTTCAGCGCTCTGATCTCCATCCCGGCGCCTCACTGACTGATAATCTCGACTCGTTGGATGAGGGTGTGAGTGACCCGATCAAAGATCAGAATCTCGTTGTTTTCAGTAACGACAGCATACCAACGATCAGTCGCCGTAAAGCTCTGCGCCGCAGTTCCGTCCGGCAAAGCGATTTGCCACGGAAATGTTTGCGTGGGGGGCACACTGATCGCATCAAACTTTGCGATGAACAGCCCAACAATGATAACAAATCCAGCGATGAAGGTCATTGTCATCGTGAAGACAAGAACCTTCAGCCATCTCAGAGTGCGGGCGTCAATACCCGCTGCCGGAGTGTCACTCATGAAGCTGGTCAATCATATCTGGCAAGTTGAGATCAAGGACGGTGCCCCGCGTCGCCTTGATAAAGCTCTTACCGTCGGACTTCCAGAAGAGGCTGGAATGAGCCGATCGCGCATGACGGGAATGATTCGCGCCGGTTGTGTGAGCCAGAACGACATGACGGTCACTGAGCCCGATACCAAGACGCAACCGGGAGACGTCTGGACGATTCAAGTCAAGTTGGCAGACCAGGACAGTTTCCAGCCGGAAGAGATTCCGCTTGATGTGATCTACGAGGATGACGAACTCATCGTGGTCAACAAACCAGCCGGACTGGTTGTCCATCCAGGACGGGGAAACTGGGGCGGCACCCTGGTCAACGCACTGATTCACCATTGCGGTGAGGACATCTGCCGCATCGGCCATAACGCTCGACCAGGAATCGTTCATCGTCTCGACAAGGACACATCCGGTGTCATGGTCGCAGCCAAAACTGACAGAGCAGTTCTCAGGCTCGCCGATCAGTTCGGGACACGCAGCGTGTCACGCCGCTATCATGCATGTGTGCGCGGCATACCTGCCTTGCAGAATATCGCTGCATCATCAGCACATGTCGCCGCAAAACCCGGTGGTTGGTTACGCATTGAAGGTGCAATCGGGCGTCATCCGGTCCATCGGACACGAATGGCCGTGGTCGAGGAAGGCGGGCGGCCTGCGGTGACCCGGATGCGCCTGTTGCGTCGACTGGCCAATCACGAGGCCGCACTTGTTGAATGCTGTCTTGAGACCGGGCGAACGCATCAGATTCGCGTTCATCTCGAAACTGTTGGATTTCCATTGATCGGCGATCAGACATATGGCGTGGGTTCTCGTCTTTTGCCTGCCAGTGCGGGCGATACAGCACGCAATGCGGCTGCCGTGTTCCCACGACAGGCATTGCACGCCATATCCCTGGGATTCAATCACCCCAAGGACGGGCAGAAAATGTACTTTGAATCGACTTATCCGACTGACATGGATAACCTTCTCGCTGCGTTGTCAGGAAATCATGAAGATGCGGATATTGAAAGCGCACCGCGTGGCGCTTAGATATTCACTTTAGACGACAGGAGGTGTGATTGGCACAAATGAAGTCTCTGCCGGCACTGAAAGAAGATGGCGGATTGGCAACTTATCTCGCTGAGATCAAGAAGTTTCCGATTTTGGAAAAAGAGCAGGAATACATGCTGGCGAAACGCTGGGTCGAGCATAATGACTCGGCAGCGGCGCACGGCCTCGTGACGTCGCACCTGCGACTCGCCGCAAAGATCGCAATGGGTTACCGTGGTTACGGACTCCCGGTCTCCGATGTAATTTCAGAAGCCAATGTCGGTCTGATGCAGGCGGTCAAACGGTTTGACCCTGACCGTGGATTCCGTCTTGCCACCTATGCGATCTGGTGGATACGTGCCAATGTCCAGGAATATATCCTGCGATCGTGGAGCCTGGTAAAAATGGGCACGACCCGCTCGCAGAAAAAGCTGTTCTTTAACCTGCGCAAAGCCAAACAACGGATCGGCGCCATTGATGAGAATCTGACCGATCAACAGGCTGAGCAAATTGGGCGAAATCTGAGTGTATCGGCCGCAGATGTGATGTCGATGGATCAGCGTTTATCGGGTCGGGATGGTTCACTGAATCAGACAATTCGACAGGATGGCGAAGATTCAGGAGATTGGCAGGATCTTTTGGTGGATGAGAATTCTGACCATGTCGCAGACATCGCAGAGAAACAGGAAGCCGATGTGCGGCGCGGACTCTTGTTACAAGCGATGGATGTGCTGAATGAGCGTGAAGCTGATATTCTCGCGAACCGCCGACTCAGCGATGAACCGTGCACCCTGGAAGTCCTGTCGGTGAAATACAAAGTGAGTCGCGAGAGAATTCGTCAGATTGAAGAAAAAGCATTTAGCAAGATCAAGGATCGTGTACTTGAGCTTGCGAAGGAAAAAGGGATCGCACCCGCCTGATCTCCGATTGTCAACTCTGCATCGCTTCAAGGTCATCAATATAACCTGACAGGACTGAAATTCCCTTTTTCCAGAAATCCGGATCGGCAACCGAGAGGCCGAAGGGTTTGAGTAACTCACTATGATGTTTGGTGCCCCCCGCGGCCAGTGCATCAAGATATTTGGGCACAAAATCGTCAATACCGGCTTCGTAAGCGGCGTAGAGAGCGAGCACCAACCCCATCCCGAAAGCGTAAGCATAGACATAGAACGGCGAATGGATGAAGTGCGGGACATAAGCCCAGTGATTCCGATAATCGTTTGAGAAGGAAAAAGCCGGCCCCAGACTCTCCGTCTGGACCTCCATCCAGATCTGGCAGATTTCGTCGCCCGTTAACTCTCCCTGGGTGCGTTGTGTCTCATGGATACGGCATTCAAAAACGTGGAATGCTGTCTGGCGTACCATCGTATTGATGATATCCTCAACGCGTTCAGCAAGCAGAGCCATCCTTTCACCTTCGCCGGATACCGATTGCAGCAACTGGTTAAAGGTGAGTGTTTCACCGAAAACACTCGCGGTTTCAGCCAGTGTCAGGGCTGTATCGGCCATCAAGTCACCCTGCCGGGCCGCAAGAGTCTGATGAACAGCATGTCCAAGTTCGTGGGCCAGTGTCATCACATCGCGGGGTCGCTCCTGGAAATTGAGCAGCACGTAAGGATGAATGGCCGAACCTGTTGACATGCAGAAGGCTCCGGACGCCTTGCCAGGTCGGACCGCGCCATCGATCCAGCCGCGTTCAAAAAACTCCTCCGTGATTTTAGCCATCTCAGGCGAGAAATTTCCAAAAGCGGTCAGGACTTGATCCCTGGCCTCTGGCCAGGTGATTCGTGTGTCTGAAACCATGGGTGGCGGGGCGTTGCGATCCCATTCTTTGAGCTTGCGCAATCCGAGCCAGCGCGCCTTGAGCCGATAATAGCGATGTGAGGTATCAGCATAGGCGCTGGTCACCGAAGTTAGCATGGCTTCGACAACGTCTGCTTCAATATCATTACTCAGATGGCGTGCGGCTTGCGGCGTGGCGAAACCGCGCCAACGATCGGATATCACGGTTTCCTTGATGACCGTATTCATGACCAAGGTGAACAGCGGCAGTCGTGTGCCAAGCTCTTTACTGATTGCGCGTGATGCGGAACGACGCAACTTGCGGTCGGAATGTTGTAGCAAATCAAGTGTTTCAGTCAAATTGCGCGTTTTTCCGGCTGCACGAAACTGCAGGGAGGCACAGGTCTCATCGAACAATCGGTTGATTGATGCCGCACTTGCCGAGGAAATCTCCAATGCGAATTGCTCAAGTTCAGCAGACAGCTTGTGTTGTCTGGCGGCCCGCAACTTGCGAAAATACGGTTTGTAACGTGCGAGGTCCGGGTGAGCCCCCAGCCGTTGTTTCAGCTTTTTCTTTTTGAGGGCGCAAATTTCGGTTTCAAAGAATGTCAGCGGACCCAGCCATGCGGTGATGGCATCGCGAACATCTCCCATCGACTTGCCACGTTCGGGATCCAACGTATCGGCATGGTAACGCAGGGCGACAAAAGACGTCACACGGTAAAGCAGCCCGCGAATCGCTTCGTAGTCACGAACGCATTCCAGCAGGTCCGGTGCGCCAAGGCCGGCAATCTTATCAGCGTAGCGTGTCTTGAATGCCTTGGCTTTTGTCTCAATGGCAGCAAGAGATTCCGTCAACTCAGATGAGTCAATATCCGGAAAAAGATCGCTGAGATCCCACTCCGGTGCGGTACCAGCAGTAGTGGGTTGCGCATGATGTATGGTTGCTCTCGATTCTTGAGGCATGGCAAGATCTTTCGGGTTCAAATACGGGCAGATTGTGGTGCCGTGGTGACTTTGATGCATTCATGCGTGGCCGCGATTGTTGCAACCTTCCACGCCTGTCAATCAGTCGGGGATTATATACTTAACTACCCAAACCACTACATATTCTATTATCAATTACTCGTAACCACTACGTATAGTACGATGGGTAGTCAGGTATATAATCCCCAATCAGTCTATGCTGTCTTGACTGCGGTTGCACCTCTTTTGCTGTTTGTTCTTGAATAGGAACATAACTGTTTGTTGATAATGAATCTCTGGATTTGATCAAACAACATATGAGATTCTGAGATAGTGGTGCGGGAGATTGGAGAAATGGATTGAAAGGTCAGAAATCCCTTGCCCACCCGCTCCCATAAATAAAGGGCGGCCAAAGCCGCCCCCTCAAATCTCTTATCCTGACCAGTGATCAGAATTTCATGGTGATACCCAGATCGGCCACCGCGTTGCTGTCCACTGAGCCCGCACCGGCTTTCAGGGTCGCACCGCCACCCAGATCATGGGAGAAACCGACACCGAAAGCGTCGACGGTGGTGGAGGACTTGGCGCCCCATTTCAAGGTTGTGTTGTCACCGTCTTGTTTGAGTGCATCACCATCATCTCCTGTGGTTTCGTAATACGCTGCAACGCTTTCTTTTTTGTGCTGTGCAGCAACCAAGACAAGTGAAGTGGCTTCTGACATTTGATAGCTGAGATCAACACCCATCGCTTGATTCTTCAGGTCGGGCTTGTTTGCTCGTGTGATATAAGTTTGATCTGCGTTCTCTTTGGCTGCCGCTGGTTTCAAAGCCTCATTATCGGCTTCATCATGATCGCTATCGGTTGAGTAGAGAGCGTTCATTGAGATCTGGCCTTGCGTAAAGCCCATACCGATCGACATGACGCCTTTGCTATCGAAACCAGCGCCAAAAGTGACCGGCTCAACATTGAAGCTGAAACCTGCGGCCCATTCGGCATCACCCGCTTTATCTCCGTAGGAGATCGCGACTGAGGCGACACCAAAGTCCCCGTCATAACGAACCTGTTTGGCCGATTTCCCGTAGACACCTTCGGCCACATCGTCGATGCCGATGCCGTCAAATCCGGGGTCAGCCAGACCACCCGCGAGCTTGTCAGCCGCATCCAGATCAGAACCAATCGTCAGCTTGTGCATGTCCATCGAGATATACACTTCGCCGTGATTGCCGACTGTTTGCCCGGCATCAGGATCGAAAGTCGCGGCTGTCGCGGCTGTCATCGGGCCATCACCGGGACCAATTTTGTAGATGGCCGCCCCGCCTTCAGCGGTTGCATTGTAGACCCAGTTGTTTTCATCTCCCGTGAGGCTAACCACCTCAGGCTTACCGTCTATGACAATAAGGGCCTTGTTTTGACCATCCGTACCGGCTTTAAAGTCTACTACAAATTGACCTTCGCCCTCTGCAGTGGTGTCTGTGTTCACGAGAATTCCTGTAATCTTTCCATCTTTAACTGTGACAACCCGTTTTCCAGCAGTCGTCACCGTATCAAAAATAAGAGCTTCGACACTTCCTTGAACTGCTTCCGTTAAGCTGTCCAAGTCTGCAATTGCCGCATCAGGCAAAGGTTCCGGATTCCCTGGGGTGGTACCTGCTACGAACCCGGTTTTGAGCTTCACTACTTCCATCGCTGCTTTCGCACCTTTTCCGGCACCCGTCACGGACTCCGTGTTATCGATGCTGACACTTCCACCGAAGCCAATCCCGCCGTCCGTTGTACCGGAAGCCGAGAACTTAATATCGAACTCATGATGAAAGGCCAGGGCACTTTTGCCCGGCACATCATTCGCCTCGTTATACTTCACCCCGAAGTTCGCTTCCCCGCTGATGGAGACGCCACCGCCGTCCATCGCGAAAGCACTGCCGCCTGCCACCATCGCGGCGGCGGCAAGTAGAGAGAGTTTTCTCATGTGTTTCTGTCCTATTATGTCAAGGAATGGACAGAGATCCTCCACCGTCGCAAAGAGACGCAGAATCAGAAGAAGAGGGTTGGTGAATTGACAGCTGTTGTCGGGTGATGCGGAAAGCTCCGGGATGACCACAAGGATCGCATCACGGATTCATGGGGATCTCACAGACACGCAATCTTTATGATGACATCCCGTTTCAATGGTCACGGGGAACCGCTCCCCAGGATTCTTACCCTGTTTGTCGCCAATTCTCAGGTTAATTGACGCGCCATACTCGCAGCCAAGACACGAAAAACCTATCTGTGGCGGGCGATGATCGGCCCCGCTGCTGAGTTATCAGATCCACAGCTGAGAGATCTTCTGGCGTGGACTGACTGAGACCCGGCAACGCCCACCCTCAAAGACATCCTCCTCGAACCTTGAACCCCGCCGCCTGCGCGGCCACCTGCCCCCACGTCATCTTCAAAGTCCATCCCCACCTTGCCAGTTCATCACCCCACGACGATTCCGCCACCCGGATTCGCTGTGCCGGAACAAAACGATCCGCCAAATGGCCGCGTCAAACGGGCTGAAACCGGAATTAGCGGGAATTTCTGTAGATGGTGGCGGTGCCTTGTCTTGCCGCGTGCAGCCCTGTAGACTTCGGCCATCATGATCCGCCCGGCTGGTTGACCCTTGGCGGACCCGGGATTAACGTGCGGGAATGGAAGATGAACCGACACCTCACCAACTCTCCGAGCGGATCGTTCGACTGGAAGGTGAACTGAAAGCGCAGGAGGAACGCATGAACACGGCGAAGGCGGAAAACGAGACGTTGAGAGCGGACCTCGCCGCAACCATGTCCGGAATGCGGACTGATATTGCGGGTTACCGCGAAGACGCGGCGCGGCGGGAGACCCGCCTGATCCTGGCCATGGCAGGGATGATTGCCTTGGCAATCACCATTCTCGGCCTGTGGTTGGGATAGCCCGTAACTGTGGGTAGATTCCAACGAAGGTACGTCAAGTCCCACAGGATGGGGTTGGTTCAGGAAAGGGCAGGATCCTACGTTAAGGTTTCCTCGCAACAAAGGTCCATGGTGCGACAGAGGATGGATCCGCGCCGGAAACGTCATGAACTGGCCAAAGGCAAACAGGCAGCGTAAAGAGGCAGGAAACTATCCCGCGATGGGCTCATTATTGCCGTTTGGACTTCCGCGGGCACGATTGATCACCGGAGGCTGGCCCCATGACCCGTCAACGCCTGCCCATTGGCATCCAGGACTTCGCCCGGCTCCGGCAAACCGACAGCTACTATGTCGACAAGACGCCGCTGATCCGGGACCTGATTGAGCGGGGCGATCACTGGTTTCTCTCCCGGCCCCGGCGGTTCGGCAAGAGTCTGCTGGTGGACACGCTCAAGGCGCTGTTCGCGGGGCAGGAGGAATTGTTCCGGGGGCTGGACATTCATGATCACTGGGACTGGTCGGTCACCCACCCCGTGGTGCGATTGAGCTTTGACAGGAAGTATGACGGGCCCGAGGATATCGAACGTAACCTCGCCAATCAACTCGGCCTGATCGAACATGCGGCCGGATTGGATCCTCCCAACCCCGCGGAAGCCCCTCCCGAACGTTTGCGAACTCTCCTCTACCACCTTCATGGGAGGTCAGGACAGCGGGTCGTGGTCCTCGTCGATGAGTATGACAAGCCGATCCTGGACGGGTTGCCTGACCTGGATCGGGCCCGCGCCAACCGGGAGGCGCTGCGCAGTGTCTACGGCATCATCAAGGACAGCGCGGAGTATGTCCGCTTCGTTTTCGTCACCGGGGTCAGCATGTTCTCCAAGGTCAGCCTGTTCTCGGACATGAACAATCTCAAGGATATCAGCCTGGATCCCCGCTTTGCCACGATCTGCGGCTATACCGATGCCGATATCGACACCGTGTTCGCCCCGGAACTCGCCGGGCTGGACCGGGATGAGATCCGCTCCTGGTACAATGGCTACAACTGGCGGGGGGAGACGCGGCTCTACAATCCCTTCGATGTCCTCTTGCTGTTGGATAACCGGGAGTTTGAGCCCTACTGGTTCGAGACGGGCTCGCCGACCTTCCTGTTCGAGACCCTCAAGGCCCAGTCCATCAACCCGATGGAACTGGAGAACCGGATGGCCGACGAGTCGCTGGTGTCAACATTCGAGATCGATGACATTGACGTCAAAGCCCTGTTGTTCCAGACGGGTTATCTGACCATCACAGATGAGCAGAGTGAGGGGTTCGACACGCTCTATCAGCTCGACTATCCCAACCAGGAGGTGCGGATCAGTCTGAACCGGGGATTGCTGCAGTCTCTGGGCAAGACGGTCACGGAAGCGCGGGGCCAGGGACGTGATCTCTGTGCGCTTCTCGAAGCCAACGACTTCGCCGGCTTTGCCGAGACCCTCAAGGCTTACCTGGCCAGTATTCCCTATGCGTGGCACAACAACGATCTGGCGCGCTATGAGGCCTGGTCTGCCAGCCTGCTGCAGATGTGTTTCCGCGCCATTGGTGTCGATATGCGCGCCGAGGAGGCGTCCAGCCATGGGAGCGCCGACATGGTGGTCGAAACAGGCGGGCAGGTGTTCGTGCTGGAATTCAAGATGGCGGAGACGGACGCGGACATTGAGACGAAGATGGCAGAGGCGTTCACCCAGATGCGGGATCGGGGCTATGCGAATCGGTACCGGGATCGCGATGAACCCATCCATCGGATCGCGGTGGTCTGCGGGCGCGAGGCGCGCAACCTGCTGGAGGTGCGGACAGAACAGGTGAACAGCTCCTGAACACGGGGTCCACGTGACCATTGAAACGGGGACCGTCACAGAAACTGAACGTCTGTGCTGTCCCAATGAATCCTTGGGAACGAAAGTTCAACGTTCCTGCGAGTGAGGCGACCCATCGGGAACTCGTGATGAATCCGTGACGGGGGTCTTCCGGTCATCCCGGAGCTTTCCGCATCACCCGACAACAGCTGTCAATTCACCAACCCTCTTCTTCTGATTCTGCGTCTCTTTGCGACGGTGGAGGATCTCTGTCCATTCCTTGACATAATAGGACAGAAACACATGAGAAAACTCTCTCTACTTGCCGCCGCCGCGATGGTGGCAGGCGGCAGTGCTTTCGCGATGGACGGCGGTGGCGTCTCCATCAGCGGAGAAGCCAACTTCGGGGTGAAATTCGCCGAAAGCGATGACGACTCCAAGAGCGAACTGCAGTTCCACCATGAGTTCAAGGTGACCTTTGCGGCCTCCGGCACAACGGACGGCGGAATTGGTTTCGGCGGTAAAATGACGCTGGATAACACGGAGAGTGTGACCAGCGGGAAAGTAACCCCGGCGAAGACGGGTTACATTGTGACCGCAGATGATTTGGATGCTGCCGGACTCAAACGTCTTGCCGCACGTTTTGGATTTAGTCCCGTCGGCTTAAAAGAAGGCGATATCATTGTCAGTGGCAGCAAGACAAACTTCTCGGGGTTTGAGCAGGTCAAATCGGCTGATATTCCGGGGCATTTCGAAACAAAACCACGGTCTGCCACAGTCGGGGACACGATTTTCTTGAACACCGGCACTACATTTACCCGAGCAGCAGACGATAGCAGTCCTACTACCTTTACTGTGGTCACTGCTGTTGCTGCGGCTGGCGGTGCAGAGATTACTGAAGACGCGGAATTCACAACGGGTAACGTTCTAACTATCAATGCGGCAGGTGACACTCTCACGGTCGTAGCAGATCAAGATGCATTTGATGCTTTATCTGCGGAGGCACAAGCAACGTCGATTATTGCCGCAAATGCGAATGCACGTTATCGGATTCTCAATGCTGGTCATACATATACAGTGACTGAAAGTACGCGCATCAGCGATCAAGACGTCATTAATGCCCGCTCACAAGCCTACATTGATGGCCTGTCCGCATCGGTTGCCGCTTCCGACAAGCAGAAAGTCAACAATCACGGCGAAGTCTATATCTCGATGGACATGCACAAGCTGACGATTGGCTCTGACCTGGATGCCGCCGACAAACTGGCAGGTGGTCTGGCCGATCCCGGATTTGACGGCATCGGCATCGATGACGTCGCCGAAGGTGTCTACGGGAAATCGGCCAAACAGGTCCGCTACGATGGCGACTTCGGTGTCGCCTCAGTCGCGATCTCTTATGGCGACAATGCCGGTGATGCGGCCTGGGCCGCCGGGTTCAGTTTCAATGTGGAACCCGTGACCTTCGGAGCTGGTTTTGACAGTCTGGGAGTCATGTCAATTGGCATGGGCTTTACCCAAGGCCAAATTTCGATGAACGCCTTGTACTCCACCGACAGCGATCATGATGAAGCTGACAATGAAGCCATCGCCGATGTCGCAAAGGCGCGGATTAAAGACAGCGCAGATTATAATGCCAAGATTGGCGGTCTGAATAACGCTTCAAAAGTCGGCAATAAACCGGACCTGAAAAACCAAGCCATTGGCGTGGATGTCAGCTACAAGATGAACGAAACAACGTCCGTTGTTTTGGTAGCCGCGCAGCACAAGAAAGAGTCCGCGCGTTGGAGTCAGGCTTGGACAGGAACGACTGTAGGAACTGGTGCTGATACAGACCTCAAGAGAGCCCCTGCCGACGACAAATGGGTCACCACCTCCACCACCGTGGACGCCTTCGGAGTCGGCTTCTCACATGATCTCGGCGGCGGGGCGACCCTGAAAGCCGGTGCGGGCTCGGTGGACAGCAACGCGGTGGCTGACTTGGGTATCACCATGAAATTCTGACCACGGGTCAGGATAAGAGATTTGAGGGGGCGGCTGAGAGGCCGCCCTCTTTTTTGTGAACTTTCAGTTGTGTTGATGGGTGCGCTCCACAAGCGATGTGTCTTTGGACTGGGTTGAAGTGATCGCCGTTTGCAATTTGATTGATTGAGGGCGGGTGGGTCGGGCCACAATTTCTGAGACTGATGCTGTCCTTTCGAGCAGATCCGAGCTTTGCCGTGTCATTCCATGGGATCTGGATGATGCCAGGCAGTTTGATGACATGAATTGGACTTGAAACTGTCTGAACTCTGGTGTAGCTCTTGCATTCGTATGCAAACAGTGGGTCTGGCTTTTCGAGGGACATGGCCACAATAGAGTTACGAAATATCACCAAACGCTGGGGGAATTTTACCGGCGTTGAGCGGTTCGATCTGACCGTCGCTGACCGTGAATTTCTCGTTCTGCTCGGACCTTCGGGCTGCGGCAAGACCACCACCATGCGGATGGTGGCCGGGCTCGAGGATGTGACCGAAGGCGAAATCCGTATCGACGGCAAACGCGTCAATGAACTCGACCCCAAAGACCGGGACGTGGCCATGGTGTTTCAATCCTATGGTCTCTATCCCAACATGAATGTCTTCGAGAATATCCGTTTTCCGCTACGTGTGCGCAAGATCGATCCGGCTTTTCACGAGGAACGGGTCCGGCGCGCCGCGGCGATGGTCGAACTCAATGACTTCCTGCACCGCAAGCCCGCCGAACTTTCCGGCGGCCAACGCCAGCGGGTGGCCCTGGCCCGTGCAATCGTGCGCGAACCCAATGTCTTTCTGATGGATGAACCCCTGTCCAATCTCGATGCCAAGCTCCGCGTGTCAACCCGCGCCCAGATCAAGAATCTCAGCCATGAACTCAAGGTCACCACCCTCTATGTCACCCATGACCAGATCGAGGCGATGACCCTCGCAGATCGCGTGGTGGTGATGAATAAAGGCGTGGTGCAACAGGTGGGAACCCCCTCAGACATCTATGATCGCCCGGCCAATACATTTGTCGCCGGTTTTATCGGCTCACCCGCCATGAACCTGATCAATGGCGAATTGCATGACGGAACATTCCGGGCCGAACATATCGAGATCAATGGGCTGACAGCACCGAACGGCAACGTCACATTGGGATTTCGTGCCGAAGACGCGCGCGTGGACACGGGAAACAGCGAGATTGCCGCGCCGATCTATACCATTGAACTGCTCGGTGAAGCGGTGATGCTCACCCTGCGCGCGGGCGACGCCCTGATATCGGTGAAAGCGACCAAGAATTACCGGGCCGGGATCGGCGATAGCGTCAATGTCAAGGTGCCACCTGAAATCTGTCGTCTGTTCGACGCGGAGTCAGGCCAGGTGATTGAGACCGGTTAGTCGGTCGCATGGAGCCGCCCGATATGGCGGAAAATCAATAGGGCCGGGCAGGTGATGTTTCGGTCACAACGCAATGAGAGGAGAATATCCGATGAGGTTTTTCAAACTTTTGGCCGTGGGTGCCGTGGCACTGAACTCAGGCGGTGCCTTTGCCGGCTGCGCCTATGAGAATGATGTGCCCATCAAGTCGCTTTCGGCAGGATTTGAGGCGTGGAAAGCGGTCACAGAGGCGATGGCCGAATGCGGCAATCTCGAAGCGGAACTGGATCAGGAATTTCGGACCAAACAACCCGCTGCCTTTGCCGCGGACCCGTCTCTCTACCATATCGGTGGAGTCTCGAACGGCACGTTCACCCCGCTTTTCGATGCCAAGACCATCCGCCCGCTGGATGATCTCGTCGCAAAATACGGCCAGCAACTCAAACCCAACCAACTCATCAGGGTCGATGGCCAGACCTGGGCAATCGCCATGATGGTCAACGCACAGCATCTCATGTACCGCAATGATATCTTTGCTGATCTCGGGATCACACCGCCCACGACCTATGAGGAATTCCTGGCGGCGGCAGAGACCATCCAGAATGCCGGTGTCGTCGATTACCCGGTGGGCGGCACGTACAAGACAGGCTGGAACCTGGCGCAGGAATTCGTCAACAATTTCTTCGGCCACGGCGGTGATTTCTTCGACGACAACAATATGCCGACCATCAACAATGAAGCCGGCATTGCAACGCTCGAGCTGATGAAGGCACTGACAGACTATATGGATCCTGAATATCTGACATCGGACTCCACCTATGTGCAGCAGCAGTTCCAGCAGGGAAAAATCGCCATGTCCAATTTGTGGGCCTCGCGGGCAGCCGCAATGGATGATCCCAATGAGAGCACGGTGGTCGGCAAAGTGACAATGGCCGGTGCCCCGCAAGGGCCGGGCGGGACCGCATCCACGCTCTGGTGGGACGGAATCGTCATTGCCGCCAATATTTCAGATGACGCGACCGATGCGGCTTTCCGGCTGGCCATGGAAGGGATGGATACCGACATGGTCACCGCCAATAACGATGCGGCTGTCTGGCTGATTGACGGCTATGTCGCCGGACCCGCCGCAGCGGGGGCTGCCGCTACGGCTGCATCGGGCGCACGACCGTATCCATCCTTGGCGGCCATGGGGCTGATGCATACCGCGCTGGGCTCCGGCGTGTCGGATTATCTGACCGGTGCCAAGGATGCCACGACCACACTGGCGGATATCGAGGCGGAATATCTGACGGCCGCCCGGGATGCCGGTCTGATCAACTGAATGAATGTGAAGGGCACCTGACACGGTGCCCTTCCTGTGATCGCATGGATGTATCGACGGTTCGGACAGATCGCGGGGAGAGCTAGAGAGTGAAATTCAAAACTTTCGCCGCATTTGTTGGCCCATCAATATTCCTGATGCTGGTTTTCATCGCCTGGCCACTGGCCAACGTGTTGTGGCAGAGTTTTCATGTGACCAGTGTCAAATTCGAGCAATCCGAAGTTGAGGTCTGTACGCCGGGTTTTTTGACCTCAACCTGTACGGTTGAGGTCCGCATGCAGCCGATCCTGGATTCATACGGGGATCCTGTCACCGAGACCAAATTTGTCGGCTGGCAGAGCTATCGCAACGTGCTCGAGCCTGCACGATTCCTTGCCGGTTTACAGGATCTGAGTTGGGAACAGGTGATGGTGATTGATTTTTGGAAAGCCTTGCGATTCACCCTCACCTTCACCCTCATCACACTGCCGCTGGTGATCGGTGTGGGCCTGCTGATCGCCCTCGCTGTGAATAACGCAATCCAATCGTTGCGCGGGCAGATCATCTTTGTCTCTTTGCTTCCTTTCATCATCACACCGGTGATCGGCGCTTTGTCCATCCGCTGGCTGTTTGTGGGTGACGGCATTCTGACAGCGTTCCTGGAATGGCTGCTGAAGGCCGATATCGCGATGCTCGCCAATCCCTGGACCCTCGAACTCCTGATGATGTTTTACCGTGTCTGGCACGTCGCACCTTTTGCCTTCATTATCCTCTATGCCGGGTTGCAGACGGTCAATCACGATACGCTTGAGAGCGCGGTGATCGATGGGGCCAGTCGGTTTGAACGCCTGCGTTTCGTGACCATCCCGCATCTTATGCCATTGATCATATTCATTGCGCTGATTCACCTCATGGACTCCTACAGGGTTTTTGAAGAGATCGTCGGATTCTCTTCGCAGGCACATGTCATTTCCCTGCAATGGCTGACCTATGATCTGCTCACGCCTGATGATGCCGGCAATCGTGCCATCAGTCGGGCCTCGGCAAGTGCCATGCTGACCATGATCGGTATTGTGGTGATCCTGATTCCGCTGCTCGGCAAGACCTGGCGGGACCATAAGGGGGTGTCATGATGAGGGCGGTCCCGCGCGCCATGCGACAGTCGCCACAGCTTCGGGCCATCTCCGCGATCTTTCTCGTGTCCTGGTGCGTCATCGCAGCATTTCCAATCTTCTGGATTGCTGTCATGAGCTTTAAATCACCAATTGACGCCTTTGCTTCCAACCCGTTGCATGTGATCTTTGGCCCGGCAACCCGCGCGGCCGGTCAGGGACTTTCAATCCTTGACATCATTGTTGGACTCGGCGTGTTATGGGGCTTCATCCATTTTGCCATGCGCGATTTGCCGCGTTATGCAAGGCAGTGGGCACCGTTCGGGAATCTGCTGCTCTACTGGTTGGCCGCAGCGCTCGTTTTTGCTGTCATCTTTATCGCCGTATTTTTCGGGTTGTTGCCGCCACTATTGCGGATCGCCAATGGATTGTCAGGGCCCATCGGTTCACCGATTATCGGTTTCACCGTCGAACATTATCAGTCGATATGGATCGACAGCAGCTTTTACCGGAACTTCATCAATTCGATGATGGTGACCGCAGGTGTCGTCGTCATCTCCCTGACAGTTGGCACACTCGCCGGCTATGGGATCGCGCGGTCAGGGTCCCATCTCGCCTTCTGGCTGCTGATCATTGCATTGATATTTCGCGCATTGCCGCACGCGGTCCTGGTGGCCGGATATCTTCCGGTGTTCATCAACTCAGCGGAATTGCTGCGCCCGATCCTCGGTGACCTGTCACCGACCTTTTATGGCAAGCCGGTTGCCGTGATTGCGGTGATGGTGGCGATCAATCAACCCTTTACGATCTGGATGCTGCGGTCTTTCTTCCAGAATATTCCCAGGGATCTGGACGAGGCCGCACGGGTTGACGGCTGTACGCATTTCCAGGCCTTTCGCTGGGTCATCATGCCGGTGATGTGGCCCGGTGTCATCACGGCCGGACTGTTCAGCTTTCTCCTGGCGTATAATGACTTTTTGGTGGCTTCACTGCTGCTGGACGCCCAAAACCAGACCATGGTTCCGGCCATTGCCGGATTCTTCAATCGTGAAACCACGACGACAGATCAGGTGCGGGCCGTCGCAGCCGCTGTCTCAATCACCGCACCTTTGTTCCTGTTGATCATGGTCTTTCAGCGCCAGATCGTCAGCGGACTCACCGCCGGTGCGGTAAAAGGGTAGGGGACATGACAGATCCATCCCATGACACATGCGGACAGAGGGGAGCCCGGCCCGATCAGGCCCCGCTCACCAAAGGTGCCGACCTGTCTCAAACGGCACAGACCCGTCAGGTGATTGAATCCATGGTCAATGCACTGAACGACCATCGGATTGACGATATTGGCGAGTTCTTTGCCGATGACATGACCTGGCGGGGCAATTTCGGTTGCGGCGTGAAACGTGGATTGAAAGAATTCCAGGACAATTGGCAACGCCCGTTTCAGGCCGCTTTCTCCGGGAAAGTCTGTCTTGATGAAGCCCGCCTCTATATGGGTGAGTGGGCCGCCGCGTTCGGCCGTCAGGAAGCCATCCATAGCGGTGATTTTTTTGGCATTGCGGCCACCGGGAAACGCGTGACCATTCGCTACATGGATTTCTGGCGGGTGGCAGACGGCAAGATCGCTGACAATTGGGTCATGGTCGATTTCGCCGATGTCCTGCACCAATTGGGGGTTGATATCTTTGATGGCCAGGGTTGGGAGCGGTTTGACCGCTCCGATGCCGAAGCCCCACAGCCCGACACTGAAACCAAGCCACAACGGGGTGGAAAATGAAGCCAAATCCCCATGATCAGACAGGGACGGACACGTCATGGAATATCTGAAGCGCGGACAATCGGAAGACGAACGTGCCAGGCAGGCCGCGAAGGTCAGTGACATTGTCGCACGCAGCCTGGAGACCATCGAACAGGGTGGCGATGCCGCGGTGCGGGAGATGTCAGAGAAATTCGACAACTGGTCACCGCCGTCTTTTCGCATGAAGGAAAGTGACATTGAGCATTTGGTCAATTCACTCTCCAGACAGGACCTGCATGACATTCGCTTTGCGCAGGAGCAGGTCCGAAACTTTGCCCGCATCCAGCGCGAATCCATGCATGATGTGGAAACCGAAACCCTTCCGGGGGTAATCCTTGGCCATCGTCATATTCCGGTCCAGTCGGTGGGTTGTTATGTGCCCGGGGGAAAATTCCCGATGGTCGCATCGGCACATATGTCGGTTGTCACGGCCGATGTTGCCGGTGTCCAGCGTATCGTCGCGGCGACACCGCCGGTGAATGGCGAACCCAATGCTGCTGTCATCGCCGCGATGCATCTTGGCGGCGCCGATGACATCTATCTGCTCGGCGGAATTCAGGCGGTTGGCGCCCTCGCACTGGGAACAGAGACCATGACTCCGGTGGACATGCTCGTGGGTCCCGGAAATGCCTTTGTGGCCGAGGCAAAACGCCAGCTCTTCGGTCGGATCGGGATCGATTTGCTCGCCGGTCCCACCGAGACTCTGATTGTTGCTGATGACAGCGTCGATGCCGAACTGTGTGCCACAGATCTGCTGGGGCAGGCCGAACACGGAGACGACTCCCCTGCTGTGCTGATCACCAATAGCCGCCGGCTGGCCGATGAGACCCTGGCAGAGGTCAAGCGGTTGCTCCGTCAATTGCCAACGGCAACCACCGCTGCGCGCAGCTGGTCCGATTACGGAGAGGTCATCCTGTGTGACAGTTATGAAGAGATGTTGCAGGAAGCTGAAAGGATGGCCTCGGAGCATGTTCAGATCATGACTGTGCGCGACGACTGGTTCCTGGAGCACATGACCCATTACGGCGCTCTGTTCCTCGGTCCACGCACGCATGTGGCAAACGGTGACAAGGTCATCGGGACAAATCACACGCTTCCAACGCGCCGGGCCGGGCGCTACACTGGCGGACTGTGGGTGGGCAAGTTCCTGAAAACCCATACCTATCAGAAGATCCTGACCGACGAGGCGGCAACTCTGGTCAGCGGCTATTGTTCGCGGCTCTGCGCCCTTGAGGGATTCACCGGTCACGGTGAACAGGCCAATATACGGCTGCGCCGCTACGGCGGCCTCAATATTCCGTATGGCGGTGTGGCAGCAGCTCAGGACAGGAGTTGATATTCCGTGATGTCACACCTGTCGGTTCCCCGGACACCCTCTTTCAGTCTTGATGGCCGCCGTGCGCTGGTCGTCGGCGCGTCGCGCGGCATCGGGTTTGCATTGGCGGCAGCGCTCGGCGAAGCGGGGGCGCATTTGACGATCTGCGCACGCCAGTCGGCAGCCATTGCCTCGGCAGGAGAGGCACTGCGGGATGCGGGTTATGGTGTCAGATCGCTCGAGATGGATGTGACCGATGACGCGCAGGTCAAGCGATGTTTTGTGGACGAGGCGCGATTCGATATCGTGGTGAATTCAGCCGGAATGGCGCGTCATTCACCGGCCATGGAAACCGATCCGGACAATTATGATCAGGTGATGGCGGTCAATTGTCGCGGTGCCTATTTCCTGGCCTGCGCGGCGGCGAGATCAATGCGTGAGCATGGTGGGTCAATCATCCAGGTCTCATCCCAGATGGGCCTGACGGGTGGTGTTGACCGATCGGTCTATTGCGCATCCAAACATGCGCTCGAGGGAATGAGCAAGGCGATGGCGGTTGAATGGGGACAATATGGAATTCGGGTCAACACAATCTGCCCCACATTTGTGCGGACCGAACTGACCCGTGAGACCCTCGCCGATCCTGAAAAAGTCAAGTGGATCGAGTCCAGGATCAAACTGGGGCGGATTGCTCGACCCGAAGATGTGATGGGTGCAGTGGTCTTTCTGGCCTCTGATGCCTCGTCAATGGTGACCGGTACACATCTCCTGATCGATGGCGGTTGGACGGCAGGATGAATCGGCGCGGCGGGACGATCAGGCGATGAGCCGCGTCACCTCCCAGGACGTGGCGCGCGATGCCGGTGTCAGCCAGTCGGCTGTCAGCCGCGTCTTTACGCCCGGTGCATCGGTTTCAAAGAAAGTCGCAGCGCGCGTGCGCCGTTCGGCGGCACGTCTCGGATATCGTCCAAACGCCGTCGCGCGCTCACTCATTACCGGTGAGACCAAGATAATCGGACTGGCCGTCGCTGAGCTCGACAACCTGTTCTATCCGCGCATTCTGGAACTTCTCTCGGAACATCTGCAGCGTGTTGGCTATCATATCATGATGTTCTTTGCCGATGTCGATGACGCGGCCAACGAACAACTGTTCTCCAACCTGCTCGATTACCAGGTTGATGGTTTGATCGCCGCGTCGGCGACGATGTCGGGTGCACCGATCGAACGCTGCCGGGAAGGGAATATTCCGATCGTTCTGTTCAACCGGCACCAGGGCAAGGATGGCCCGACATCCGTGACCTCGGACAATTTTGCCGGCGGTCGGCTCGCGGCGACTCTGTTGGCCAGGGAACATGAACGCATTGCGCATATTTCCGGCTGGCAGGGATCATCGACGGGACGCGAACGCCAGGAAGGGTTTCTGGCAGGGTTGAGGGCGGCTGATCGCGATTTGGTGGCCTGTATTGATGGAAGATACTGTCAACGGGCCGCGCGTGAAGCGACCCTCAACCTCTACACGGACGGGGGTTGCCACCCGGATGCACTCTTCGTTGGCAGCGATCAGATGGCTTTTGCGGTTATGGATACGCTTCGCGGTGAGTTGAATCTGCGGATTCCCCAGGATGTCTCGGTCATCGGTTTCGACGATGTCCCGATGGCCGCCTGGCCGCCCTATCGCCTCACCACGATCCGCCAGCCATTGGAGCAACTCGTGGCAGCAACCGTGGAGCAGCTTCGCGCACGTATCAAAGATCCCAATCTGGATTCCGATCACATGCGTTTGCCATGTGAGATCCAGGTCAGGGAATCGGCGCGTATCGACAGGGAATTGTACAGCGAGGAACAATGAAGACACCCCATTATACGGACTTTCCGTCTTTCATTCTCGGCATCACGGAGGACATATGGGAAGGACGACATATTGATTGTCTCCATACGGCCTATAGTGACGATATCATCGTCCGTTCGCCGTCTGCGGTGACCCGGGGCAATCGTGCGGTCATCAGCGCCACCCGCCAGACCCTCAGTGAATTTCCTGATCGACGTTTGTTGGGAGAAGATGTGATCTGGTATCGCGCCGGTGACGACAGCTGGTATTCCTCACATCGGCTCTACTGCACCGCAACGCATCTGGGACATGGGATATTTGGTGCACCGACCGGCAGCCGGTTGGCCTATCGGGTGATTGCCGATTGCCATGCGCGGAGCCATCCGGAGCTGGGTTGGCAGATAGACGACGAATGGCTGGTGCGTGATTTCGCCGGCATTCTCTCGCATATGGGCATGACATCCCGGGATTATGCTGAAACCTGGTGCGCGCAGCAGATGGCGCAGACCGATCAGGTCGAAGTTGACGGTTTCCCCCCGGAATCAATTCCAGAAGGACCTTATCTGGGAAGCGGCGATGATACGCCGTGCGGCGCACGATATGAAGAGCTGTTACGCCGTATCATGCAGGACGAATTCGCGGTGATTGCCGCGGATTATGACCCCGCCTGTCAACTTGAATTACCAGGACATGTCACGGCACACGGCATTGCCGCGGCGGAGCGTTTCTGGCTGGGGCTACGGTCATCCTTTCCCGATGCCGCATTCCGTGTCGAACATCGTATCAGTGGAAATGATCCGGATCATTGTCCGCGCGCCGCCGTGCGCTGGAGTCTGGATGGAATTCATGCCGGTACCGGCATGTTTGGTGACCCGTCCGGCCAGCGCGTTTCAATCATGGGCATATCGCATGCAGAATTCGGCCCACGGGGTTTGAAGCGCGAGTTTATCCTGTTCGATGAGGTGGCCGTCTGGAAACAGATTTTTGCGCAGACAGCCAGTCAGACGTCAGGTGAGGAAGGATAGGGACATGATATCCAATGGTGATATGGCAGCACGCATCGTCCGCTACGGTGAACTGATTCCGTGCCGGACGGCATTTATCGATACGTATAATCCGGGTTCAGACCGCAAGGAAAATTTTACCATCGTGGGTGGCGGTGTGTCGGAAAACCCGGATCAACATGTCCATATCTGCGACACACCCGGTTTCAACATCGGCGCTGCCGGACAACCGCCCAACTGTCGTAATTCATTGCATTCGCATCACACGGCCGAGGTTTTCATCGTGTTGAAGGGACGATGGCGTTTCTTTTGGGGTCGGTGGGGCAAAGCGGGCGAAGTTGTTCTCGAGGACGGTGATATCTTCAACATTCCCACCGGGATTTTCCGCGGATTCGAAAATATCGGACAGTGCCACGGGATGTTGTTCGCAGTGCTCGGCGGCGATGATGCGGGCGGCGGCGTGGTCTGGGCACCGCAGGTGATCGAAGAGGGGCGGAAAAACGGCATGATACTCTCCGCTTCGGGTAAACTCTATGACCGCAACCGGGGAGAGGAACTTCCCGCAGGAGAAGTTCCCATGCCGACCCTCTCGGATGCGGAGCTCAGTGCGTTTCCCGAGATTCCCGTGGGACAGGTGGTGCCACGTTTTGTCGCCCGGCGCTGGGATATGAAAGCCCTTTCCGCCAACGCCCCCGCGCCGGTCATTGGAGACAATGCGTTGATTGTTGATCGGCCGGGATTCACGGTGGATTTTCTGTCTTGCGGTGCCACCACGAACGAGATGACGGCTAGTGAAAAACATGAAGTCCTGCTCGTGACCGAGGGGCACTGGAAACTGACATGGCAAGGCGAAGACACCGTGCTGGCACCGGGAGACACCTGTGCGGTTCCGCCCGACACACCATTCAATATTGCTCCCGCAGTCTCCGGAGAGAACGGCATGTTTCGGGTGCGCGGCACCGATGATCCGGCGGGGCCAACCTGGAATTTCTGAGATGACAGATGGACGACAACATGATGTCAACCCGGAACCCTGTCGATTCACATCTTCAGTGTCGGCCCAGACGTCTCCCCATGCGATGTCGTTTCACGCGTGGGTGGACGTCAGTCGTGCGCGAGTCCGGTTGGAAATTTTTTTGTGGCGGGTTCTGGGACAGAAACAGGAGACGAACAGATGTTGATTCGGACGACACATGTTGGCAGCCTGCCGCGTAGCCAGGAAGTGACCGATCTGATTTTTGCGCGTGAGCGTGGCGAGTCATTCGATCAGGAGATTTTTGATCAAACCATGTTCCAGGCGGCCGGAGAGACGGTGCGCCGTCAGGTCGAAGCCGGCATTGACATCGTATCTGATGGCGAAACCTCGAAGATCTCTTATGCGACCTATGTCAAGGACCGCTATACGGGATTTGGCGGTGACTCCCCGCGGCGCCCGCCTGCCGACCTTCGGCTGTTTCCGACATTTCTCAAGCGGTTGGCAGACTCGGGTGGCACACCCCAATATTCCCGTCCCTGTTGTATCGGGCGGGTGGAGCCGAAGGGGCAGGGGGAATTGTTGAAGGACATTGCTGCCCTCAAGGCCGGAATGGTCGCACATGGTGCGGCCGAAGGGTTCATGAACGCGGCGTCTCCCGGCGTGATCAGTCTGTTCCTGCCGAATGACTATTATCCTTCACGATCAGCCTATCTGGGAGCACTTGCCGAGGCGATGCGCGAAGAGTACCGGACAATTGTCAATTCAGGGTTGTATCTGCAGCTCGACTGCCCTGATCTGGCGCTTTCACGTCACATGATGTTCGACGACCTGACCGACGGGGAGTTTATCGCCATTGCCAATGAGAATGTGGAAGCGCTGAACCATGCTCTGGACGGAATCGATCCTGCCCGTGTGCGCGTTCATATCTGCTGGGGAAATTACGAAGGACCACATGTCTGCGATATCGGCATGGACAAGGTCTTGTCGCTCTTCTTGCGTGTTCATGCGCAATATCTGCTCTTCGAGACCTCCAATCCGCGCCATGCGCATGAATGGGAAGTGTTTCGGGATCGGCGGGATGAGATTCCTGAAGATACGATCCTGGTGCCGGGAGTGATCGACAGCACAACCAATTTTGTCGAACATCCACGGGTCGTCAAACATCGATTGCAGAGATTTCTGGAATTCATACCCCGTCATCGACTCATGGCGGGAACAGATTGCGGATTTGGGACTTTCGCAGGTTTTGGAGCCGTGGACCCTGAGATCTGTTTCGCCAAACTGAAATCGCTGTGCGAGGGGACAGGCCTGGTGAATCCGCAACGTTCAGGTTGAACAGACCTGCGAAAATCCGCCTCGCTGCACGGATCAGTTCGTGCCGCATGTGGCCAATGTCCTGAATGTTCCGTGACCATTCCTCAGCCAACTGCTGAAAGGGAACACATGACCGCATCGACCTGTGGGGTCGCACCGCCCGTATCATGTCTGGTGATGTGATGGCATCAGGGGAGACAACAGACCGGGCCCGCGAAGCAACTCTCTATGAACCGGCTCGCCCGGGGCTGGAGTTCGCCACCCATTGAAGAGATCTCTGGACTGTTTCGTTGTTCAGTTTGATTGTCGCACTACATATGTCCTTTCCACAAGCAGGATTTGTGCCGCAGCCTTTTCGCGGCGAGAGCGCTCTATACCATATGCCGGATGTGCCTTGATCGATTGACCTCTGACATCAGGCACCTCTGGCGGAGTTGCGTCCTCGCAGGATAATGACGTGTGAGGTCAGAGTGGCCAGAATATCGGGATCAGCAGACTGGCCAGGATTCCGACCGAAATATTCAGTGGCAGCCCAATGATCATGTAATCGGTGAATTTGTAACCGCCGGGACCGAAGACCAATGTGTTGGTCTGATAACCAATCGGTGTTGCAAAACTTGCTGACGCCGCAACCATGACGGCGACAACCAGCGGGCGCGGATCGATCCCGAGTGGTGCAGCCAGACCGATGGCAATCGGTGTCATGACAACAGCAACGGCACTGTTGGAGACCATCTCGGTCAGTGCCGATGTCAAGAGATAGACGATCCACACGATCAGAAACGGGTGCAGACCGAACAGGAGCGGAGTCACGAATTCGGCAATCAGGGTCACCGCACCCGTCGATTCCATTGCCGCGCCGACTCCCAACATCGAGAAGATCAGTGCGAGCAATCGGCCATCAACGAATGACAGGCCATCTTCGGCATCAACGCATCGCAGGACGAAGACAACCGCAACCGCAATCATCGCCAGGGCATAGATGGGCATGACACCCAAGGCAGCGAGGACAACCATGGTCGCAAGTGTTGCCAATGCGATGGGCGCTTTTTTCCTGCGATAGGGTCGAACATCTGGTCTTTCGACTTCCGTCACATCGTGATCAACCGCGAATCTGTGAATGTCTGTCGCTGTTCCCTCAAGCATGAGCGTATCACCAACACGGATCTCCACGGAATCAAGCTGTCCGATCGAAGCCAGTCCGCGAGGCCTGTGTACGGCGAGGGGATAGACAGAGTAACGGCGCGCCAACTCCAGGGAACCGATCGAAGCACCCACCAGCCGAGATCGCGGAGAAATCAGGACCTCAACCGTTTCAGTTCGTCGTGAGGAGACCTTGTCGGCCAGACGGAGGTCTTGATGCTCATGGAGCCCCAGAAGTTCGGTCGCACTCGTGCGTAGAATGACACGATCTCCCTCACGCAAGTCAACATTGGGAAACTGCCGCCGCAGCGGGGTATTTTCACGGACGACATCGACGATGCGAACGCCATGACGGCGAAAGATTTCAACCTGCAGCGCATTCTGACCAATCAATTCGCTTCCCTCGGGGATTGCCAGTTCGGTAAAGAACTTCATTTTGGTCTTGTCGCGCAAAATGCTCGAAAACGACTCTCTGCCGGGCAGAAGTCTGGGACCCAGAATACGAAGATAAAGTATGCCGAAGCCAGCGAGAATGATACCCAGCGGGGTGATTTCAAACAGGGTAAAGGGTTCGAGTCCGGCGGCACGGGCCGCGCCATCAACGAGGAGATTGGTTGATGTCCCGATCAGCGTACAGATACCGCCAAAAATCGACAGATATGATAGCGGGATGAGAAGTTTCGAGGGATCGATATCGAGCTTGTGGGCAATGGCGATCACCACGGGGATCAGCGCCAGGACAACCGGTGTGTTATTGATGAAAGCCGATGAGACGACCACAATGACCGATAGGAACACGAGTACGCGTACCGGGTGTTCATGGCTTGTACGGGTGGCGACTCCCGAGAGAGCGGACAATACGCCGGTCCTGACAAGAGCACCCGACAGGATATACATGGCTGCAATCGTCCAGGCCGCCGGATTGGAGAAGACGGCCAGAGCTTTTTCATGTGGCAAAAGTCCTGCAGCGATCAGGACACCTGCACCAATCAAAGCCACAGCTTCAATCGGATAGGTCTCGGTCACAAAGAGAACAAACATTGCGAGCGTGACGGCCAGAACAGCCAGAGCCGACCCATTGACGATGACAAATTCCACGAGATCGTATTCTCCCGCTACCGACACGCAACTCCATATACTCTTTGGCGTGGAACCCCAAAATCTTTCATGAATTCCCGAAATTTCCCAAGATCGATCTCCTGTACCGCTTTTGTTCGATCATGGCCGCAGGGAAGGGGTTGTCTTGTCGGATGAGCTGATGTCAGTCGGCACAATATTTCTGACTCATCTGGCTCCGGGATATGTCAGGACACCTCACCAGAAAAGTGCACTCAATCACTGCCAGTGATGTCACTGTCTCAATCTGCCAAACTCTCTGCAGGACTGAACCAATGAGTCAGGAACAGGGTTTTGGGATTCTCTTTGACCCTGACACATCTCAAGAAGCACATTGACATGTGCCTGGCAATCTCTGGGGCGCAGCAATTTCGGGTAGCGCCGATGATTTTCATCAACGTGCTGCCCATCGAGATAGGCTATCCACGATTCAATTTGCCAAGTGGGTACACATATCACCACCATGTCATCACGTGTCCGTGGATCGATACCTTGCTCTCTGCACTCATCGTCAAGTTGCCGGATCCTGCCCTCAACACCCAACCTGTCCCCATCAATCATCACGACAAGGCTGCAATGGACCCGGTTTCGTCGTCTGCGATAGGCCTTGAGTTCCTTTGGAAAACGATCGCGTACATGTTTTTCACCGGACCCACTTCCATGCGGAAGCGGGATCTCCCGAATCTTTCGTCGCAACCAACCCATCTTGGTAAAAAAACGCCGCATGAAGACCTGATGCTGCTCATCTTCACAAAGCAAGATCAACTCCGCCTTGCGGCTCATGTCTCCCAACCCCTTGCCATGATTTCAGATAAACGCAAGCCATTTGCCGAGTCTGTTGAAATTTGAGAGAGTTTTCTTGTCTTGGTGGCACCGGATGGTTCACGAATCAGGTGCATTCCGTATTCTGCCCCCAAGAAATCAATCAATTCAGGATGATGGGTACAAATGACTGTTTGTGGAATCAGCCCTCCACAACGGTCATCCAACTCCATCAGCCAAGGTTGGATTTCGGCCAATGCAACGTAGTTTTCTGGTTCGTCCAGAAACAGGGAGTATCCGAGTCCAGCGGACAGATGAGTCAGCGCATACAGCGCAACCAGAGCTTTCTGTCCGTCCGAGATCTCCTGCAATGGAAGTTCATAGTGACGACCAGAACCGTTAAATCCAACCATCAATGCACGTCGATTCAAACCGGTCTTCCGGAGGCGGATTTGATCAAGACCATCAATGACCTCGATCATCGTTTTTCTGAAATCCTCGACCTTGCCTGGATCCTCGAGTTGAACATGCTGATACCACGAGCTGAAATTGCCCGCGTCCCTGTCGAGCATGAGTTCAGAACACGTCGTCTCACTCTCAAAGCTGGCCGGGTACAGACCACAGACGAGTATTTTTCTGACCGAGTCGAGAAATCCAGACATGCGTCGATTATCGTGTCGTGCCGGGACGCGCGCCAAAGCTGATTCCAGCCAGTCCGCAGAATAAGTCGGTCCCTCTGTGTTGTCGTCGCGAAAAAGCCTGACCTCACCCATTTGAAATTGAAAGAGCGGATTTCCTCTGCTATCTGTTAATGACTCATTCGCGATACGAATCAGGTTCTGTTGCTGGTCATGTTCAACTTCGAGGCGGTAGCATAATTCATCTCCATTGATGTCGGCGTGGAGCTCGATGGTCTGAACATCAACATGTTGCCAAGCCGTTTTGCTGCTTACGGGAAACATCATGGGATCTGTGATCTTTGCCCGACCACTGAGCAACTCACGAAGAGCATACATGACATCGAGAACTGAAGTCTTGCCGGAACCATTAAGCCCGGTCAGACATGTCAATTCCTGCATATCCAGAGTAAAATTGACAAAGCACTTGTAGTTGTCAATGTAGAGACGCTTGAACATTGTCTTCTCCTCTGCTGGCCCTGATTGTCGTGCACGACACCGTCTTTCCGATTGGAGACATAACAAGATTTGTGTTGAAAAACACGGTGGCAATTAGGCTTCAATTCCGCGTGATGATGTCGTCGCAGAAAGGTGGCCGAGAGACATCTGTGTCGCACGCCTCATGATGTGACGTCCGGATTGATCCTGGGACCGGTGCCGCCCGGTCGGGGTCATCAATCCGTCCTTATGGCTGGATCGTTATACAAATTGCGGCCATCATCACCTTCTGCCTGCACCGGTGTCGCACAGGGCAGGATTGACTCTGGCAGTGAATGGATAATCTGGTTGAGGGCCTTGTGCTAATTCAGGTTGCGCCTGTTTTGCTGGTCAACAAATTCGAGAACCAATGGCCTGATATTGCGATGCCAGACCTTGCCGGCGAAGATCCCATAGTGACCGGCTTCCGGCTCAATATGTGATGCCTTGAGTGAATCGGGCAAACCGGTCAGGAGTTTCAGTGCAGCGGAACACTGACCCGGCGCGGAAATATCGTCTTTGCCGCCTTCGACGGTTTTCACTGCAGTCCGATTGATTCGACCCAGGTCAATCCGGTGCCCACCGAGTGTGAAGCGATTCTGGGCAAGTTCCAACTTCTTGAACAGTCGCTCCACCGTGGAAAGATAGAATTCTGCAGTCAGATCCATAACCGCAAGATACTCGTCATAGAACCGGTTGTGACGATCATGCTCGCGTGCCTGGCGCTTTGCGGCACGGATGATCTGCTGTGAAAAGGCTTTGGAATGCGTCGCCAGATTCATGGAAATGAAAGATGCGAGCTGCAATGTGCCCGGATAGACAAGGCGTCCGGCACCGGCATGGTTAACCCCGACATGCTGAACGAACAGATGTTCGAGCTGTCCCATCGTCACCCGCCGCCCAAAGTCGGTGACCTCGGTTGGCGCCACATCGGGGCATACGGGGCCACCGATCAGTATCAATGAACGCGGCTGCGAATCGGGCGCAACCTCGGCGAGGTAAGCTGTCGCCGCGAGAGCCAGAGGTGCGGGTTGGCAAACAGCAATCACATGCAGATCAGCGCCCAAAAGGCGGATAAAATCCGCGATATAACGAGTGAAATCTTCAATATCAAATTTTCCAATGGACACCGGAATATCACGTGCATTCTTCCACTCAGTCACAAAAACGTCACAGTCAGGCAGCAGACTGTTCACGGTTCGACGCAGCAAGGTCGGGTGATGTCCCGACATGGGAGCAATGAGCAGAATCTTTTTGTCGCGTTGCCGTCGCCCGCGGACATTGAAAGCGGTCAGGTCGCAAAAGGGTTTGGAATCGCGGCATTCAACATTCACAAAATACTCTTTGCCGCCGGTACTTGTCATGTCGATGCCCCAGTCAGGCTTTTGATCCATTCGGCTGAAAGCGCGTTCAGTCACCTGCCCCCAGGCTGCCAAACTGGCGGGCATGGGATGGGGAAAGAGTCCGAATGCCGGGGACGACCAGAAGGTCCTGGCCGCGGCACCACAGAGTTCGCCGGAGAGCCGCGCAGACTCGAACGCGTCATAAGTGGGCAAACCTCTCATTTTGACTCCTGAAATCACTAACGTTTATATCGGGACCAGTGGCGACCCAAACGGTCGATATCTAATGGTTAATGCCGAAATGGTCTACATAGGAAACGGGTGAATCGTGGCAGAATATCAGGAAGCCGAAGCAGGTGACCGGCTGAACGCAAATCTTGAAAGGCTGGATCAGTTGAATCGGCGCTTTCTCAACGTGCTTGCAAAGCGTAAACCGCCAAATCCAGCGATGCTGGGGCCGGGTGCCGAATTCTATAGTGAAGCTATGGCTGCCTTCATGCACGAATCGGCAAGTCATCCGGCAAAGATATTTGAGCAGCAGGTGAGTTATTGGGGCGAGTCACTGCAAAACTGGATGAACCTGTCCGCGTCAATCAACGATGATGAGAAGGATGAGAGCGCAAAGAAGAGCGACAGTCGTTTTCGCAGTGAAGAATGGCAGGACAGTCCCTTCTTCAAGTTGGTCAGGGAACAGTATCTGACCAATGCCAAGGCCGTGCAGCGTGCTGTTGCGGATATGGAAGGGGTCAATGAGCGGCAACGGCAGCGTCTCGAGTTTTTCTCCCGGCAAATCGTTGACATGATGAGTCCTGCAAATTTTCTTGTGACCAACCCGGAAGCCCTGCAACGGGCAGCCGACACCGAAGGGGAGTCACTGGTGCGCGGGTTGGAGAATCTCGTGCGCGATCTGGAGCGCAACGATGGCGAATTGCTGGTAACCCTCGCCGATACCGATGCCTTCACTGTCGGGGAAAACCTGGCGACGAGCGAAGGCGAGGTGGTCTGTCAATCCCCGTTATTTGAACTGATACAATATGCCCCGCGCACCGAAAAAGCGCATCGTATCCCGTTGCTCATCGTGCCGCCCTGGATCAACAAATACTATATTCTCGATCTGAAGCCGGACAACAGTTTTATCCGCTGGACGGTAGAACAGGGATTCACTGTCTTTGTCATCAGCTGGGTCAATCCAAGCGCCGCGCACCGCGAGGTGGGTATGGACGATTATGCCGCGGAGGGATGTATCAAGGCCATCAATGAGGTCAAGCGCATCACCGGTGAGAAACAGATCAACACCATAGGATACTGTATCGGCGGAACCTTGTTGGCCCTTGTGCTCGCTTATATGGCAAAAACCGGAGACAAATCCGTTCGCGCGGCGACGTTCTTCACGACGCTGACAGACTTTTCAGAACTTGGTGAACTGGGTGTCTTTATCGATGAGGACTTCTTGCGCGCCATAGAAAGTGAGGTCGCTGAAAAGGGGTATCTGCCGTATATCCACATGTCGCGGACATTTTCTTTCATGCGGGCGGGTGATCTCGTTTATGGCCCGGCGGTCCGCTCGTACCTGCTGGGAGAAACGCCGCCCGCCTTCGATCTCCTCTACTGGAACGGTGATTCCACCAATCTTCCGGCCAAGATGACGATCGACTACCTGCGTCGTCTCTGTCAGGACAACCAGTTTGGCCGTGACGGATTTGAACTGCTCGGTGAAACGGTGAAACTTTCGGATGTCAGGCATCCATTGATCGCTGTTGCCTGTGAGAAGGACCATATTGCCAATTGGCCGGGTTCGTATCGGGGCATTGCTGCAATGGGTAGCCGGGACAAGTCATTCCTGCTGTCGGAATCGGGGCATATTGCCGGAATTATCAATCCGCCGACGCGTAATCGTTATGGTCATTACATGTCCGGTTCCATTCCCAAATCCGCTTCCGAATGGCGGGAAAAGGCTGAATTCCATGAGGGTTCATGGTGGGGTGTCTGGCGGGGTTGGGTGTCCCGGCGTTCCGGAGCCATGATTGATGCGCGTCGTCCGGGAGAGAATGGTGTGACGACATTCGGGCCCGCTCCCGGACAATATGTCCATACCTCCGGTTAAGTCCCGGGAGCGCGGTTGACGAAAAGGTGATGAACACGGCTTGGCGCGCGGCAACCATCGGGAGACGCCATTCGGGCACGAACAATCATCCTGATCTCGAGGCAAGCCTTGCCCTGCACAACGTATCGGCTTAGGGGGTGCACATTGGAGGCCGCAGTAGCTCAGTGGTAGAGCGCACCCTTGGTAAGGGTGAGGTCGGGAGTTCAATCCTCCCCTGCGGCACCATTTGTCTGGGCGGGATTCAACGCGATTCTGCCCGGGTCTCATCGCTCCAGCGCCAGTTGACATTAAAGGCGCCAAGTATCGCTGACAATTTTTTGTCGTCTTTATGGTGGTTGTACGGGATGATCGCTTCAAGGCCGGTTGTCGGGTTTTCCACGATCTCTTGAACCCTGACCGCCAGACCCTCTGTCTCAAATCGCGAATTGAGGACGCGGGCTATTGCCAGTTTTCGGAGATCGGGTTTGAATATCTTGCCGACAGCGGTTTTGGGCAACTCGTCCAGGATCTCAATATGGGCAGGGCGGGCCAGTCGATTGCCAATATTTTTCGCGGCAAAGGACTGGAGTTCGGATATTGTGCAGGACCTGTCGGCAACCAGTTCGACATAAGCACAAGGCAACTCACCGAGATCGGCATCGGGCTGACCAACAGCTCCGGCAAATGCGACCGACTCGTGACCGAGCAAGGCATCTTCAATCCATGCCGGATCAACATTCTGACCACCCCGGATGATCAGGTCTTTGGTGCGTCCGGTAATCCAGACATAACCGTCTTTGTCGATTTTGCCGAGATCTCCCGTTCGCAGCCATGTGTCGTCCATGAACAAACCTGCATTGCGTTGGTCTTCCACGTATGTTTTCCCCGCAAGTACGCCGGGACTGGCAATACAGATTTCACCGATCTGATCGGTTTTACATGTCCCGATGACATCTCCACTTGTGGTACATTCCACAATACGGACATGCGTATATGGGATCGGAAGGCCGACAGAACCGACCTTGCGAACCCCATGCAAGGGGTTGACGGAGACAAGACAGGTGGCTTCGGTCAGGCCGTACCCCTCAATAATCCTGATCCCCAGAGTCTCTTCAAAGCGTCGGCAGAGTTCCAGTGGCATCGGTGCGGAGCCACAGATCGCTGTCTTGAGCGATGAGACATCGGCATTCACTGTTCGCTGCATCAACGCCGCAGCGGCTGTCGGCACCATCAGGATATAGGAGACCTTCCAGCGTTCAACGAGTTTCCAAAAATTGTCAAAAACGCCTTCACCCCGGTATCCGGCTGGCGTTGGAAAGATGAGGTGACAACCTTTGGAAATCGCTGAAAATAGAGCCGGATAAGCGGCAAAGACATGGAAGAGTGGCAATGGGCAAAGAACAACTTCGTCGGATTCAAGGCCAACAGTGGTGCTTGCCCAACCATTGTAAATGATTCCTGAACAGGTATGGCGGGCGAGTTTCGGGATGCCGGTGGTACCTCCGGTGTGAAACAGTGCGGCGACACGATCTCCCGGTGAATCGTCGAAGTTCAGACGCGCGCCTGACTGTGCTGCACAAAGGGCGTTGAAATCTGAAACATGGGCAGAATGGGGCGTGGTCGTCCCCGGGCGCAGCAGCGGAGCCAACCAGGATTTCGGGGGTGAAAGATAACGACAGAGATCCACTTCGAGAATATGCTGAACAGTTGGTGCCATGGAGACCGCTTGCGCTGCGAGCTGGGCAATATTGGTCTTGGGAAATGACTTGAGCGTGACCATGATCCTGGCCTTGGAAGCGTTCAGGATCCCCGCAATCTGTTCCGCATCCAGCAAGGGGTTGATCGGGCTGACGATGCCCGCAACGGCGGCGCCCAGCAAGGCCGTGACAGTTTCGGTGCTGTTGGGCAGGAGCAGGGCAACAACGTCACCCTCTTCAATTCCCAGTGCGTGAAATACATTCGCGGCCTGAGTCACCTTGCGATGAAGTTCCGCCCAGGTGAGGGTTTCCGCTTTTGATCGCGGATCGGACATGATCTGAAAAGTGACGGCCGGACGGGACGGAGTCTCGTCCTTGCGTTGCGAAAGAAATCCAAACACTGTCACCGGGAGGCCGCGCTCTTCCCAGCGTACCGATTCCTCGACCCGGACCTTGTCGTCAAGGGTCCTGACAATGTCCATCATGCACGGCACCTCTAAATCGCTGTCTCTTGATGCCACGTGTCTCTCAGGTTGGCAAACGAAAGGGCTTATCAAGATAAATTGACATACCGCATTATGTTGCGCCAGTCTTTCAATTAAAACGCATCATGTTGTATTCTGTCAACGGGTTATTAAGCCCTCAAACGAATCAGGCAATGACACACAATGCGCATGTCGGGGAAACAATCAGGGTGCGATGACGACCATATCATGCCCGGTCTGAGGCGTGACGTCGCGGTGCCTGCGCGCCGATCCTCTCGCGAAAAATATACGATACGGACCGTATGGCGAAGTCGAGGCCGGGGACGTGCCAGCGCATCTTGCCGATGAGTCCTCACTGTGGAGGGAGGTGTAAAGGTTCCGTGGCCACGTTGTTCAAATTGATATTCCGAGGTTATGTCAACGATGGAACCGGCGCGTTGGTATCATGCCCACACCGCAGAGAACACGGCAAGATGTTCGACTGAGTTGTCCGTATGCACACGGGATTTCCTATTCAGATGATGTCCACATGAAGCGCGCCCATCGGCCCGAAATCTGCGTCCACGACACTGCCTGCCTTGACCGGCATCAGGCGCGTGCATGAGCCCGTCAGGATGATGTGACCGGCCTCAATGGATCCTTCTCGACCATTTGATTCGGCCAGCCGATTCGCCAGCCAGGCGACGGATGCGGCGGGATTCCCACCCACACTGCTGGTATTGCTTGTTTCGGTGTCACCGTCGACCGTCATGCTGACCGGGATGTCTGTCAGATCGAATTCATCGGGTGCAAAGGATGAATCGCTCAGCATCATGCGGCCAAAGAGCACGTTATCGGCCACCATGTCGGCAGCCTTGGCCCTGCGCAAGTCGATCCGTGAGCCGACAATTTCAATGGCCGGGTGAATTCGTTCCGTCGCCTCCATGACATCGGCGATGCCGATTCCGGGGCCCTCCAGTTCGCGCCCCATCACGAATGCCACCTCCGGTTCGACATGGGGCCCGGACAGACTCGCGGCCTCAATCGGCACCCCGGGCTTGATCACAAACTCGGAAAACAAATAGCCGAATTCCGGCTGGAAGATTCCTGTTGCCTCCTGCATACCCGGCGACATGAACGCCAGTTTGAATCCGGCTGGTTGACCGGCATAACGCGCCAGCAGATTGGCCATGCGTCGACGAATCTCGACGGCCGCTGCATAGTCGATCCCATAGGTTTCACTGATCGGCGCCAGGGTCGTCTTCTGCTTGACCGCATCATGCAGTTGCAAGGCAATGTCATCAAGGATGATTTCCGAAAACCGTTTTTGTGATGAATTCATGTGACTATGATCCTTTGCCGTCCCTTCTGGCCTTCACCCAATACTACTGTTACCGACTTAAATCCACAGTTTCAGATCCGACTGACGGTCCGGGAGTCGGGTTCGATCGTTTCTTGCTCATTGGCAGGACAACCGGCTTTTCGTATGGCGGCTGCTCTGGTCGATAGCGCGGATATCTGGCCATCAAACGGTGTCGTCAGGTCCGATGACCGCATTGGCGACGCTTCGCGGATTCCCAGGGGCTCCGCCACCGGAGCGACGGGTCTTGATGTCCCGGCCAACCAGTTCAGATTGCAGGGTACCGATGTCGATTGACGACGGGCCTCTAGCTGCGCCTTTTGCATTGATGACGCATTCAATTGCTCACGAACTGTAATTCAGCGAGGCGGGTATAGAGCCCACCTTGGCTGATCAGTTCGTCATGATTTCCCTGTGCGATGATTCGCCCGCCATCGAAGACCAGGATTCTGTCGGCCTTTCTGACCGTGGACAGGCGATGTGCGACAATCAGTGTGGTGCGCGAATGCGACATCACCTCAATGGCGGACTGAATTGCCTTTTCACTTTCAGAGTCGAGGGCCGATGTGGCTTCGTCAAGGAGGAGGAGTGGCGCAGAGCGCAAAATGGCACGGGCAATCGCGAGACGTTGTTTTTGTCCACCGGAAAGCATGACACCACGCTCACCGACAAAACAATCATATCCGTCAGGGAGTGATTGCAGGAATTCGTGGATTTCGGCGAATTGTGCGGCTTCTTCAATCTGATCATCGGAAGCCCCCGATTTTCCGAAACTGATATTCTCGCGCGCGGTGGCGGCGAAGATGGCCGGATCCTGTGGGACAAGCGCGATTCTTTGCCGAAATTCGGCGCGCTGCATGTCCCTGATGTCAATTCCGTCGATTGCGATATGTCCCGATTGCGGATCAAAGAACCGCAGCAGCATTTGAAAGATTGTTGATTTTCCGGCGCCGGAAGGGCCAACGATGGCAACTGTTTCACCGCAATCGACGGTGAACGAGACATTTTTCAGTGCACTGACTTCCGGGCGCATGGGATAATGGAAGGTCACATTTTCTAATCGTACAGAAGACGCCGTGCGGATCGGTGCAGGGACGCAGTCAATCGGATCTGAGAGTGTGTCATCGGTTTCCAGAATGTCGACCATCCGCTCAGTCGCACCTGCGGCACGAACCAATTCACCCCAGACCTCCGACAGGGCGGCAACGGATCCGGCGACCATCACCGAAAAGATCACGAATTGCGTGAGCTCACCCGGTGACATCACCCCCGACTGAACCTTCAGGGTGCCATTCCAGACAACCGCCACCACGCCGCAAAAGGCCAACAGGATAATGACGATTGTCATCATGGCACGAATGCGAATTCGCTTGTGGGCTGACTGTATCGATCGATCGACGATTTCATCGAATTGCGCGCGACTGGAATCTTCGTGGGTATTGGCCTGTACAGTCTGCAACGAGAGCAGGATTTCTGATGCCCGCGCCGAACTTTCGGCAATACGATCCTGATTCTCGCGGCTGACATTTCGCAGTTTTCTTGCCAGTGCCAAAGTTGGAAAAACGACGACCGGCACCACGAGCAACGCGAGGACAGTCAGGCCAAAGCTGGTATACATCATCAATGCAAGACCACCGGCAAGGATGAGCAGGTTGCGCAAGGCGACAGAAACTGTCGAACAGACCACAGTCAGCACCAGCGTGGTGTCGGTATTGATGCGAGACAGGACGTCGCCAGTCATTACTTTTTCATAATAGGCCGGGCTGAGAGAAATGGCCTTGGCAAAGACGGCGCGGCGAATATCGCCGATCACATCTTCCCCGGTCATCGTCACAAGGGCGTAACGCAATCCGCTACCCAGCGCGAGCAAGGCGGCAACGGCCATTGCCGCCCAGAATAATGGTGCGGAACCTGTTTCAGATATGGTTTCGAAATCGTCGACAAACGTGCCGACAAAAAACGGCATCGCCAGTGACAAGGCTGCCGTTGACACAAGAGCCAGACCTGCCGCAGCGATCCGGCGGCGGTAGGGTTTGAGGAAGGGCAACAGGCCGCGCAAATGCGCGACGGACCGTGTTTTGGATATTTTACGAGAGCTGACCCTCGCATCGTCGTGAGACATTCGATTTGCCGCGAGCGCGTGTTCGGCCATCATCTCTCTCGACGGTGTCATTCATTCGAAGAATTGGAGCGGGTGATGGGAATCGAACCCACGTATTCAGCTTGGAAGGCTGCTGCTCTACCATTGAGCTACACCCGCAACGCGACTGCGTATAGTCTCGACCGGACGTTGCTTCAAGCCAATTTTGACCTGGGCCCTGTTGCGCCCATTGCGTGAGATCTCGGTCATGTGGTTCCCAATCGGCCCATGGTCCCGCATTCGGGCAAACAGGCACAGGCGTGGCTGCCTCAATCGACGCGTACCACAAGATCATTGCCGGCATGTCGCATCACGGCCTCAGAATTTGTGACTTATGGAGATAATTAATCGTCTGACGCGCCGGAGACCCCGGCTTCGGCGAAGGTCGCCATTCCCGTGTGACAGGCGAGAGCACTGATCAGGATATGGATGGCGACCGCTGCACCTGACCCCTCACCAAGGCGCATGCCGGCATCGAGAAGGGGGGTCTTGCCGAGCTTCGATAAAAGCGCCCGATGCGCGGGTTCCGCCGACAGGTGCCCGGCGATCATGTGATCCATGATATCAGGAGCACAGGCGTGAAGACAGGCGGCAGCGGCGCAGCAGACATATCCGTCAAGCATGACCGGAATGCGCAACATGCGTGCGCGTGCCATGGCCCCGGCCATGGCAGCGATCTCGCGTCCACCAAGTGCCTGCAGGATTGCAAGTCCATCTCTTGCCGAAAAGGGTCCGTTTGCTTTGAGCGCTGCGGTGACGACCTCCCGTTTACGCTGCAACCCGTCGTCATGGACTCCCGTTCCCGGTCCGACCCAATCTTCAGCCCGGCCTGCATAAA
Source organism: Paracoccaceae bacterium (assembly GCA_026709265.1). GTDB lineage: Bacteria > Pseudomonadota > Alphaproteobacteria > Rhodobacterales > Rhodobacteraceae > JAPOXR01. The sequence goes on from JAPOTI010000091.1 coordinate 55,176, forward strand.
GTGCAAGGCAAATGGCGGCTGCCGAAGTCGTATTGCCGATCCCCATTTCGCCGCAGATCAACAGGCCAGCCTGCGATCTGACTGAATTCCATCCGACGTTGAGAGCCGCAATGCACTCAGTTTCGGTCATCGCAGCGCCAACGGAGAGATCTGATGTTGGACGTTCTAAATCCAGTGGAAAGATGTCCAGTTGCGCCTGGGCCGTTTCTGCCAACTGGTTGATTGCTGCCCCACCGGCCGTGAAGTTCCTGACCATCTGCTCTGTGACATCGCCGGGATAGGCGGAGATACCGTGCCGCGTGACCCCATGATTGCCTGCAAAGATCACAATCTGTGGCGAAAGACTCTGCGGTGGGATGTGGCCTTGCCATGCCGCATACCAGATGGCCAGATCTTCGAGACGGCCCAGTGCCTCCTTTGGTTTTGTCAATTGCGCGTTGCGTTGCTCCGCTGCGCGCTTCTGGCTTGGATCAGCGACTGGCAGATGTTTGAGTAAAGCCGCGAACTCTGTTAGGTTCGTAAAGGCCGGTCCTGAGGATGGCTGTCCGGTGATTGGCAACGGTTGGGTCATTATTTACCTGCTGTAGACTGAAGAGCTGATAAAGGTGAATTGACAGACCACATTATATTGCGCCAGTCTTTCGATCAAACGCATCATGCTGTATTCTGTCGACAATTCTTGATATACCCGGCAAAGTCGGAGAGCAATGCATGCTGTTAAGGAACAGATGGCTTAATTTCCCTGATCGTCTGGAAGATCTTGCGACAGCGACAAGTTTACTGACACGTTTTCCCATCACCACCGCACATCATGGTGACAATTTGGGAGAATCGGCATGGGCGTGGCCAGTCGTTGGTGCCATTGTCGGTTTGCTCACGGGGTTGATCGTTTGGCAGCTCCACAATGTTGGAATTGGCAGCAGTGCCGCTGTTGTCCTGGGTCTTATGGCCGCGATTCTGATGACCGGATGTCTCCATGAAGACGGTCTCGCCGATACGGTTGATGGTTTCTGGGGTGCCGACAATCCCAAGAGACGGCTGGAAATCATGAACGACAGCGGTATTGGTGCATTCGGGGCCTGTGCAATCGTGCTGATCCTGATGGCACGTTTCACGGCGACTGTCCAAATCATGGAAACACTCTCTCCGATCGCCGTGCTGGTCGCTTCGGGCGCAGTCTCGCGTGCGGTCATGCCAGTTTCACTTCACGTATTTCCGCTTGCCCGCAAGGATGGACTGGCGCGGCTCTGTGGACGCACTGACCTTGATGTGGTTTCCATCAGCGCAGCCATTGCCTTGTTTTTGACGATTATGGTGTTGGGTTGGTCTTCGATCGTTGCCATCATTACCGCCGCATTGGCGGGTTTCGCTGTCGGCGTATTGTCACAGCGCAAGATCGGTGGCATCTCCGGCGACACTCTTGGCTGCACGCAACAGGTCTCGGAGACCATTTTTTTGCTGACGCTGGTGATGATTGTCTGAATTGATATTCCCGCTTCGCGGTGAATGTCAGCAACTGTTGCGCAAGACTCCAGTTGTTTTTGACTATAGTTTTCGTGCAACCAGGACCTTTTGCATCTTTTCACTGGCATCGTCCTGGCTGATACCGGTGACGACAGCGATTTCCCGTCCGAGTCGATCAAACGCCGATTCAAAAAGCTGGCGCTCCGAGTAAGATTGTTCGGTCTGATCATCGCGTCGATGGAGATCCCGGACCACTTCTGCGATCTGCATGATTTCTCCAGAATTGATCTTCTCATCAAATTCCTTTGCACGGCGGGACCACATCAGTTTTTTTCGGACCGGCTTTCCCTTGAGGGTGGTCATTGCCTCTTCAACCTCGTTGGTCGAGGCCGTCTTGCGCATGCCGACTTCTTTTGCCTTCTTGGTCGGAACAAGAAGTGTCAATTTGTCCCGTTCGACATAGATCTCGAACATCTCGATCATGGTGCCGGCAATCTCCTGCTCTTCAATCTTGCGGATTTTCCCGACGCCATGCGAGGGATAGACGACATGTTGACCGACGCGGAAACCGCGTGCTCTTTTCTTGACCATTTTAGATATTTCCCCCGCTCCGTACGCGGTCTGTCCATCCACAGCACATCATGTCCAGGCCACGATTCAAGTCAAAAACAGGATTAAATACCAGGACGGCATCAGGGTCGTTCACGTTCCTTGGCCCGGTTTCTCGGAAAAGTACTTTTCCAGTTTTCCATCTTCACCTTCATGACTTTCCGCATCGGGTAACGGATCGCTTCGTTCAAAAATCACCGGCCAGATTTCTGAATATTTGCGATTGAATTCCACCCATGTTTCCATACCCGGCTCGGTGTCTGATCGGATCGCATCGACAGGGCATTCAGGCTCACAAACGCCACAATCAATGCATTCATCGGGGTGGATAACGAGCATATTTTCGCCTTCATAGAAGCAATCCACCGGGCAGACTTCGACACAGTCGGTATATTTGCAGGCAATACAACTGTCGATTACGACATAGGTCATTATGAATCCGCAAAGTGAGTGATCAACCGCAGTTAGGTAATGATTTTTGTTCCGCCAATCAAGTTCTGTAGGCATCTGTTTAGCGAACCGGCTTTCCATGCAGGTCATTCTTCTCGATAGCGATCTGCATCGATATCGTCTATGAAGACATGCAGCGCAGCAGCATATGGCTTTCAGTACCATTTGCTCAGCTGATTGTTGTGTCGCGAAATGAGCGGGGCGGCCCATGACCGAGTCAATGCTTGCTGCAGTTCTGGTTAAACCGGGTCGCTTTGATTTGCGCGAAGTTGCACGTCCGGTTCCAGGGCCACATGAAGCCCTTATTCGCGTCGCACGTACCGGCATTTGTGGCACCGATATTCACATTTTTCACGGGCATTACGCAGCTGACAGGCTGCCGCTGATTCCGGGACATGAATTCACCGGGCATGTTACGGCATGCGGGCAGGACGTGACGAATTTGACCGAAGGTCAACCCGTTGTTGTCGATATGAATATCGGTTGCACGCGATGTTATTGGTGCCGCCAGAACGAAATTCTGAACTGTCCCGAGATGCAGCAGATTGGTATCACCATTGACGGTGCTTTTGCCGAGTATCTTTCATTACCCGCAAGATTGGTCATTCCGGTCTCAGAAGAGGTGCCTGCCGAAACCCTGGCTTTGGCTGAACCGTTATCCTGTGTCGTGCGCGCTGCCCGTAAATCATCAGTGACATTTGGTCGATCCGTCGTCATCATTGGCGCCGGGCCCATGGGTAATCTGCATGTTCAGCTGATGCGCACGATTGGCGCCGCCCCGATTATTGTCATGGATGTCGTGCAGCAGCGGGTCGATATGGCGCTCGAGGCCGGTGCTGACATTGGTGTGACCGACCTGACAGAATTGCGAGATGCAATTGCACGGGCAACTGACGGGCGCGGTGCGGATATCGTCATTGAAAGCGTCGGTCGCCGTGATCTTTATGCCGAGGCGCAGACCTTGGCGCGTAAAGGCGGGCATTTGATGGCTTTTGGTTTGACCGGGCAGGGGGAGACACTCAATCTGGAAATTCTCTCGACGATTCTGGAGGAAAATTCGGTTCGTGGTTCGGTTGCTGGCATGGGCGAAGATATGCACGATGCCCTCACGCTTTTGACTCACAAGCGAATCAATACCGATTTCTTCACTACATCTGCTTGGCCGCTGACAGATATCCAGGCGGCATTCGACAGTTTTGCCGACCGGCCGCAAGATCTGAAGACTCAGATCGTGATGTCATAAAAGCGTTTGAGAGGACGGCCATACAGTCCGATTGGCAGCTGAGGATCTGTACATCCTGCGGGAGCAAGGTCTGGGGACACGACCAGATCGAGTCCTTTGGCTCATTCCAGTTCGATCATGGCTGCCATCGGCGTGGCAACCAATGTCTGTTCGTTGGTTATGCATCCGGTTTTGAAACATTGCGGTGCAATTGCAGAAAGATATTTGAATGGCTTGGCGCTGCTCGACCGTGGCGCGTCAATCAGCCCGGGAATTTGCGACACAGTTCAGGATCAAGCCGTGCGACAACCTGGTTTGATTTTTTGAACGAACCCGCATGATGGTGGGCGAACGGTGCGTATCCATCAGCCATCAGTCATGCTGCCAGAGATATGCAGCTGTATCACGAAACCATCTTTCACGGGTCGGGTGACTCTTTCAGACGGGCGAGGATTGCAAACGGGCTGTCGGGGTCCGGCGGTGCCGGTTCACGCAATTTCCGTTGTTTTGCGGGCTTGTCTTGTCCGGACCCTTTCTGTTTGTGGCGTCGTCCGCGATCAGATTGACCAGCCGCTCGTTTACCAGGGCGTGTCTTGAACTTCCTGTTTGACGATTTTGGTTTCACCTTCCAGAGAAACCTGAACCAGTCCTCATATTCAACTTCAGCGGCAACGGCGGTTTTTTCATCGCGATGATCTGCGGTCGCAGCGGTGACCCTCTCAGGTTGGTTTGCATCGCGCGGCTGAGCTGGGCTGTCACTTGTCACCTGTGCTGATTGATCGTTTTCAGACTGCTGACTGCTGTTCTCGCTCTGCGGATCCAAGGGAGATGACGGATCCTGTCGTGTCGGGGTCATGCGCCTCTTTTCGCGTCTGCCGCATTCCACCTGATAGCCAAGCCCTTTCATCAGATCGGCAAACCCGGCTACTGACAGGCCGGTCAGAGACAGCATATCGGCGTCCGCCTCAAAGCCGCACCGGCTGTCTTTCTCACGCAACAAATTTGACAGTCGATCCAGCATGTCAATGCGGAGCGCACGCGCGCCGGCGGGGAAGTAACCTGCCACCAGATAATAGTCCTTGGCCAAATGATCTTCTGTGGGAATCGTGACATGCCCGGCAGGCGGAGGTGTCGGGACGTCGGCAATTTTTTCCTGCAGAGCCCACAACAACAGTCTGATGCGTGTGGATTCCGGCTTGAGAGCGGAGTGGATAAAAATGGTGTGCTGTCCGAATCGGACGCCATGCGCGCGCAGCAGCTTGCGATCATCCTGGCCCAGTGCCTTGAGGTCAGTGGCAATTTCCGTTCGCGCGAGCACGCCGAAAGATTCATGAATTCGATATGCAATGCCGCGGGCAAGCCCGATAATGGTCTCATCTTTCCTGAGATTCAACAAGGATTCGCAATGGGTTGAAATCTTGTGGTCGATATAGGCCCTGAGGCGCCGCGCAACCTGTTGCTTCGCCTGTTGTCCCGCCTCGTCATCAACAAACACTTCGATCTCGGGGCTGTAAAGGTCACCACCGGCAACCAATTTGCCAACAGCGATGTCACCCCACATCAACCCGCCCTGATCCGTCAAGCCGATTTCATTATTGGGCGCGTTGGTAAATCGCAGCGCGCGTTTTGATAATTCCTGGACGAGAGAATGGGTCGCTGCCTGACGCAAGGTCTTGGCCTCATCAATGGTCTTTGTTGCCCCAGGAAGAAACCGGAATCCCTCAATCCTGCCGATATTCTCTCCTTCAACGGTCAGCTGGCCCTGTTCACTTATTTCTGCCAAAAAATCTTCCTTTTTCTTCATATTTCGTATCAGCACGCTAATCCGGCGATCAACAAATCTGCGTGTCAGCCCCTCGTGAAGCGCGTCGGAAATCCTGTCCTCAACTGACCGGGTGCGCTCTCGCCAATAATCTGAATCCACGGTCCAGTTCGATTTCTGCGACAAATAGGTCCACGTTCGGACAAATGCGACTCGCCTTGACAGGGATTCGAGATCGCCATCGGTACGATCAATCCTTCTCACTTGATGTTCCAGCCAGTCATCGGGAATGCAACCCGTTTCCTGCAAAAAGAAAAACAATTTTGCCAGCAGTTCACAATGGTAATGCCGGGATAATTTGCGAAAGTCAGGAATTTGGCAAATATCCCACAACAGCCTGACATCGTCAGAAGTGCCGAGACGGCTGCGAATTTCCGGCATGTCCGACATCATTTGCAGGGCCAGCGCATCATCGGCATCACGGGCCAGCGCCAGCAATGGCGTGTCACTTGGCTGGTGCAATGATTCGATCAAGGTGTCCGTTGACTGGAAGGACAGTCTGTCGTTCCGCCATTGCAGGCATTTGAGAGGCCGGAAACGACTCGTCTCCACCGCCGATGCAAGCACGGAGTCGAAGGGTTCGGCACCCGCGGTGACACCAAAAGTACCGTTGGTCCGATACCGCCCGGCACGACCTGCAATTTGGCCGATTTCGTGTGGGTGAAGCTGCCGCACGCGGCGGCCATCGAACTTGGCCAGTTCGGCAAATCCCACATGGTCAATATCAAGATTCAACCCCATGCCAATCGCATCGGTTGCGACAAGCACCTCCACATCGCCGTTCTGATAGAGTTCGACCTGCGCATTGCGGGTTCGCGGACTGAGGGCACCGAGGACAACCGCCGCCCCGCCCCGTCTGCTGCGGAGCGTTTCTGCAATAGCATAGACTTCCTCAACGGAGAACGCGACCACTGCCGTGCGTGCCTTGATGCGGGAGAGTTTCCTGCTGCCAACATAACTCAATTGCGACAGGCGCGTGCGCCGCTTGAACCGTGCTTCGGGTATCAGTTGTCCAATCAGGGGGCGCATTGTATCCGCACCAAGAAACATCGTTTCCCGTTGGCCACGCGCTGACAACAATCTCTGTGTAAAGACATGACCACGCTCAGGATCGCCGCAGAGTTGAATTTCATCGACAGCCAGAAAATCAACGCCAACTGACTGGGGCATGGCTTCGACAGTGCACACCCAGTAGCGAGTCTGTTTCGGGATAATACGTTCTTCGCCGGTCACCAGAGCGACAGATTGTGACCCTTGGGCGCGGCAAACACGTTCATAGACTTCACGCGCCAGGAGTCGAAGCGGCAGCCCAATCATCCCTGTCACATGGTTCAGCATTCGGTCAATCGCGTGCCAGGTCTTCCCGGTATTCGTGGGTCCCAGGACGGCAATCACGCGGCACGCGTCGGGCTCTGGTGGCATGATTGTCGAACTTCAAACTGACGTGGCAGCGAGTTTCTGTCGCAGACGGTTCATCGTTTCTGTCAGGCCAGGCCGATTCGGTTGCAAGGCCTCGACATCCTGATAGATGCGGAGTGCCGCCTGATTGTCGCCAAGCTTTTCGTAGATCATCGCCAGACCCGACATCGCGCCGAAATGTCGTGGATTGAGTTGCAGGGTGATGGCAATATCCGAACGGGATTGTGCATATCTGCCCATGAGGAAATAGGTGGTTGCCCGTGCATTCCAACCCTCTGCGAATTCAGGAGCGCGACGGGTCAAGATGTTCAAATATCTCAGTGCCAGATTCAAACGACGCGCGGCCATGGCGCGGCGACCCAAATGTAAGAGCAGATTCAACTGCGGTGAGCCGGAATCCGACCATCGGGTAACGATCTGAGACTCAATGCGCAGGGATTCTTCGGGCGAAGCCGTCAGAAGGTCAATAAACAACTGGTCTGTAATCTCGTCGGCAGTACCCGTTGTTCCGTTCAGGAACACAGCCGAGGTTGCAAGAAGGAGGCCGGCACAGGCTGAACGCAGATCTGCCAAATCCAGCATTTCCGTCTCCTGTTCGCATGCGTTAAACCAATGCTATTGTCTTATGGAACATGGAATTGTCCATGACTGCAAGTCTATCCGACGCCAAACGCGCCCTCGAGCGGGTTTTCCCCGGGGGGTTTGACGGATGCGTGACATTTCATATTGAAGATCTTGGGATCCTGACCCTGGATTCACGTGGCGTGCATTTGGGTGCAAGACGCGCGGATACCATTTTGCGTGCCGATGCCAGGACATTTGCCGCTATCCTGTCCGGACGAAAGAACCCGATGCAGCTTTATCTCAAGAATGGCCTCAAGATTGAAGGAGATCTCAAGATTGCCATGCAGCTTGCGCGTCAATTGTGATCTCGGCACCAGGCATATGCGGCAGTTCGGGTCTGTCACCGCGACGAGTGATCGTGTCAATAAAGCTGACAGCACCTGCGGCATGATTGCGGATCAGAACTGCGCCAGGGGCCGGCGTCGGATCGGTTTTGTCCCTGAGTTCCAGAACATCCCGGCTGCCGGTCCCGGGAATGACGATTGCTTGCCCCATCGGAAACCCCTTGTTTGCGAATGAAGCGAAGGGGCTCAAGACATGGATGCTTTGCGGGACTCTCCCATTACGCACGAAAGGGGCAAAAAAGGGTGCCCCGAGCCTGCACATCCAGTATCGGTCCCGCTCCCGGCATCAATAGCAGAGCAAATGCTGGATGATGCAATTGACTCCATGACGAAGAATTGATCAGGAGACGTATCTGAGGAACGAATCCAGGCCCACCCTGATGCCAAAACACTCCACCCCCATGTGCCGCTCCTCTACGAGGTGGCCGTGTCGTTTTTCGACATGGCCAAAGAAAACCTCGAGCGGTTTCTGCACGCAATTGATGGATACAGGGAGTGAGAGGTTGACTCGCAGGATCGACCGGGTCTGCCCCTCTTTGTTCACCCTTGGCGGAACTGAACATGCAGACTATACGATGCCCCATGAAATACAATTCTCGAGGCCACTCCGGGCTTCCCTGATAGAAAATCCGCAACATGTTGCGCTCGAGCTCACTCTGTTTCACTCTTTAGCCGGGCCAGACTTGTGCCTCCCGCGTTGATCGCGTCAACCGTTCCCTGCATTCAACACCTCAAGTGCCAAACGGTGTAACCTGACATTGGCAGCTGCGATGATTTGTCCTCCATGGTGGGCGGGGCCGCCGCTCCAGTCAGTCACGACTCCGCCTGCAGCCGTGACGACAGCAATCGGCGCGTGCACGTCGTAAGGCGCCAACCCAGCCTCGACAACAAGGTCAATCTGGCCAATTGCGGTGAGCGCGTAACTATAGCAGTCAAGTCCATATCGCGTGATTCGTGTCATCCCGGCGAGCCGCTCAAAGGCCTGTCTCTCTGCATCGGTCCCGACTTCAGGAAATGTTGTGAACAAGGCTGCATCCCGCAGCCGGGAGGTTTCTCGGGTGGCGAACGCACGTTTGGCACCATGACCATGCATGACTGCGCGGCCGAATCCACCTTCATATCTTTCGCCGATATATGGCTGATCGATAATTCCGAAGAGGGGGGCGCAATCATCGGATACGCTGATCAACACTCCCCAAACAGGTGTCCCACATATGAAAGAACGGGTGCCATCAATGGGGTCAAGAATCCAGGTCAGCCCCGAGTGGCTTTCCACATTGGCGAATTCTTCTCCCAGGATGCCATCGTCCGGTCGACGGCGAGACAGGATTTCGCGCATCGCCAACTCGCACTGCCGGTCAGCCTCTGTCACCGGATCCCAATCCTGTTTGGACTTGTTCTCGGAACTCAAGGAAGGTGAGCGAAAATGCCGGAGGGTGACCTGGCGCGCTGTGTCGGCAAGCGTGTGCGCAACATCCACAAGCTCTGTTTCCAGCTGCGAATCGAGACGTCGTGGTGCGATCACTCCGCCTTCTCCTGTCTCCGACCGGGAATCATAGGGTCTCCCGAGTGATCATAGGTTCGAATGAGTTCAATGAACACAGCCATAATGGGGTTCATACACCCATAATCACTGGATCTCACGATGAGAATTCCACCGGCGATGACAGATGCGCAATACAATCGGATACGCCACGCGTTGCTTCGGCTCGGATTTCACGGCCCGGAAAGCAAGGGAGGTTTCAACATATTCTGATGCCTGAATTATCGTACGAATCTGTGGACGTGATCGGGTGGCATCTTGAAATCGATGCGTCTTGGTGCCATATTGTTGGCAAGAAATTCTATTGCGAGTCAATGTGAGATACTGGAGAACAGAAATGAAGTTTACCGATACAGTCAGTCGCGGATTTGATCGTGTAGACAGCGTGCGGATCGACGCGGGCCTTCGCGCTCATATGAATAAGGTGTACGGCATGATGTCAGCAGCAATGCTGATCACCGGTGTCGTCGCATTCTTCGTCGGAAACAGCCCGGCACTCCTGTCAGCTATTTTCACCACGCCGTTGCAGTGGGTCGTTATGCTGGCACCTCTGGGTGTGGTGTTCTTTTTATCTGCGCGCGTGCACAAGTTGACTCTTGCGACTGCTCAATCCGTCTTCTGGGGATTTGCCGGTCTCATGGGGCTGTCGATCTCCTACATCTTTGCAGTTTATACCGGGATGGCCATCGCGCAGACATTCCTCGTCACAGCGATCGCTTTTGCCGGTCTCAGTCTCTATGGTTACACAACCAAGAAAGACCTGAGCGGGCTGGGCTCATTCCTGATCATGGGTGTCATCGGAATTCTTGCTGCCGCGATTATCAATCTCTTTATCGCATCGGCAGCCCTGGCCTTTGCCATTTCGGTGATCGGGGTGCTGGTTTTTGCCGGTCTGACGGCCTACGATACGCAGAATATCAAGAACACGTATCTTCAAATGGCCCATGCGGGTAACTCCGAGTGGCTTGGGAAGTCTGCGGTGATGGGGGCGTTGAGTCTTTACATCAACTTCCTCAACATCTTCCTGTTCCTGCTCGCTCTGTTCGGACAACGCGAATAAATTTTGTGGACTTGGGCTCAACCCGGGCCCAGAGAAGGAAACGGTCGGATTTTCCGACCGTTTTTTTTGCCAGGGAGTTTGCCGTCAGTTGGCCTGCTGGCAGAAAGGCACTATTTGATTTTGCCTTCCTTGTATTCGACATGTTTACGGGCAACCGGGTCAAATTTGCGTACGGTCATTTTCTCGGTCATCGTTCGTGCATTCTTCTTCGTCACATAAAAGTGACCGGTCCCGGCAGTCGAATTGAGCCGGATCTTGATTGTTGCTGGTTTTGCCATTGCGCAGTCTCCTTGCTTTCGTGTCCGATCAGATCTTTCAAAGCTGCCCCGCCAAGCCCCGCCGATCGTGATCAGGAATAGACGTTCATTTTTGGCCTGGATGCGTTTGCGGAGTCACGGAAAAATCCGAAATCCTTTTCGGGTCGACTTTCCTTGTGCCATATGAGCATCTGGACGTCTTCATGAGACCCATGCCACTCATGTCCTGTGTATGAACCGATCACACCCTCGTCATCAAATGGTTGTCACATAACGGGTGGGAGCAATAACATGAGATGCGCAGAATATGAAAGTCAGAATCAGTGAGTCAAGCCTGCCAACGGCGTTGCTGCTGATGTCGATGACACATCAAATGATCAATTTTGTGCGGATGGCACGTAAGCCGGATTCTGTCCCAGGCAGGTGAACTGCCCTTCAGCGGTCATTCATCTTGCCGACATGTTACCATGCCGGTCATGCTGCCAACCCGGATCACTTGGCCCAGGACGAGCTTTCGGCACAGCCGATCACGATCCCTATTTGGCATTGCTCCCGGTGGGGCTTGCCGTTGCCGTTGCCGTTGCCGGAAACGCGGTGGGCTCTTACCCCACCGTTTCACCCTTACCTCGTGAGAGGCGGTCTGATCTCTGTGGCGCTTTCCCTCAGGTTACCCTGGCCGGGCGTTACCCGGCACCGTTGTCCTGGTGGAGTCCGGACTTTCCTCACGACACAAAATGTCGCGCAACCGCCCAGCCATCCGCACGATCTATGAACTATGCACCAAAGCAATGCGGGTCAAGCCGTGTCGTGGGCAGCAAGAGCCGCAACCGTAGCCATGTCGCTTTCTGTCAACGGGCCCTGACGCCAGGGTGCAAAGCGGAGTCGAAAAGCCTGCAACAGCAACCGGAACCTGTCAGGTGTCGCGTGGGGGTCAATCATCGGGTAGCCAAAACGCGCCGCGTCAACGGCAAACTGCGCCGCGTCGATCATGCAATGACCCGTATCACGTGGCCAGACCGACAGGTTCAATTCGGCCAATCTTTGCCAGTTAAACTTTGGGCCAGGATCAGTCTTGCGCCCCAGGGCAAAGTCAGAATGTGCAATCACACTGGCTGGATGCAGATTATGGCGTTTAAGAATGCAACGCAGCAATCCTTCCAAGCATGACATTTGCGGCTCGGAAAACGGCTCATCACCTGAATTGTCAAGTTCGATTCCGATGGACCGCGAGTTGATGTCATCTCGACCCTGCCACTCGCCATCTCCCGCATGCCAGGCACGTTTGTCCTCGGCCACCAGTTGAAAACAGGTCCCGTTTGCGGCAATCAGATAATGCGCCGAAACATTGAAGTGATCGCTGCATAATCGTTCCAGTGCCGCTTGCGGACTTGTCATCGCCGTATAGTGAAGCACGACCAGCGTTGGTGCATTAACGACTCTTCGGTCGCCAAAATTGGGTGACGGATGCCAGATGGCACCCGTCGAAGCGGACTTCAATTGATCATGTTGCGATAAATATCCGGTGTCCAGCCGCAGGCAAACCCATCTCCGTCAGGATCCAGCCGCAACTTGTCTGTCGCAGGTCCACCGGCGTCGAGAAAAGCCTGCTGCGCGGCATAGTCATTGCCAAATTCCGCACATCTCTGTGCCAGCGAATGCTGGGCAAAAAATGAGCCGAAGCGACTATAGGCCTTGGTTCCGACCTGGTTTGTGGTGTTGAATGCAAAATCGGCGACGCTTGAAATTCCTGGACTTTGCGGAATCTCTTCCGGCAGGAAGTCCAGTCGGGCAGATCGTTGCCGCTCCAGCCTTGCAGCGTCGGACTCAATCGATTCACGATCTGATACCGCAGCAAAATCTTGCTCGTCAGAGATCAGGTTTTGTGATGACACCTGGTGCCGTGGGGGCACTCCGTCCAATCCCGTGGCGGCGGCGATCGCCAGAATTGCATTGACATTGGCTTCACCAATCTCGCCCGCCGGCGTCCCGCTGCTGCCGGCAACCACACTCTCGATCGATTGATCAGCAGCACGAATCTCGGGTGGTGTTGTTGTCGCAGGCCGAACCGTGCCACTGATCGCATCCGGTCCATCGCGTTCGACATACAAGACGGGTGATGTCTCAGGAATCACATCGAGGGCGGGCACCCTTTGGGGATTGTCGTCCCGAGTCAAATCTCGCTGTTGAGGTTGAATCACCTTTTCGGTCTCAACTCGTAGGGGCAGTTCCTCGACCTGGCCGGGTGAAGATGCCGTCTCCATACTGGTACCGCAGGCTGACAATGCACCCAGGAACGACGAGAAAAGAACGGCGCGGCACAATGCTGGTTGATGAATTTTATACTGCATCGAATGACCACCATTTGTCTGGTTTGTTGTTGAATTGGAGGGCTGTCTCAAGCGCATAGGCGCAGTTTAACAGATCTCCTTCTTCCCATGGCCGACCAATAAGCTGAAGTCCCAGCGGTAAACCGTCTGAACTCAAAGTCGCAGGAATTGCGATTCCTGGCAATCCCGCCAGATTGACCGGAACAGTAAAGACATCGTTCAGATACATTGTTATCGGATCATTGTCTCCTATTTCTCCAATACGAAATGCAGATTTGGGAGTTGCAGGTGTCAAAACTGCATCAATCCCGTCATGGAACACCCGATCAAAGTCCTGTTTGATCAGAGTGCGGACCCTTTGCGCACGGCGATAATAGGCTTCGTAAAATCCCTGTGACAGTACGTAGGCTCCAATCATGATTCGTCGCCTGACCTCCGGGCCGAACCCTTCAGCCCGCGTTTTCTCATACATTTCGATAATTCCGTCGCCGCCGGCGAGTGTGGCCCGTCGACCATAACGCACACCATCGTAGCGTGCCAGGTTCGAGGAGGCTTCCGCGGGTGCGATCACATAATAAGCAGGCAGCGCAAATTCAGTGTGTGGCAGCGAGATATCAACCGTCTCGGCACCCGCTGCCCTGAGTCGATGAGCCCCTTCCGACCAGATATCATCGATTTCTGTCGGCATATTCTCTGCCCGGTACTCGCGCGGAATGCCGATTCTCTTGCCGCGGATGTCGCCATCAAGCAAGGCTGCGAAGTCAATCGCCGGTTGATTGGCCGAGGTCGAATCCTTGCTGTCATGGCCACTGATTGCCGAGAGCATGATCGCCGCATCTTTGACCGAACGTGTCATGGGTCCGGCCTGATCAAGGGATGATGCAAAGGCAATGATCCCCCAGCGTGAACAACGACCGTAGGTTGGCTTGAGACCGACAATTCCTGATAACGAGGCGGGTTGGCGGATCGACCCACCGGTATCAGTGCCCAATGCGGCGAGACAAAGGTCGGCTGCTACCGCCGCGGCGGATCCTCCGGACGATCCCCCCGGGGTACGTTTGTCGGACGATTCACGGGCTCTCCATGGATTGACAGCGGGACCATAGATTGAATGTTCAGTCGATGATCCCATCGCAAATTCATCCATGTTCAGTTTGCCGATCATCACCGCACCACCATCGAGGAGTTTGTTGGTGACTGTGGATTCATATTCCGGAATGAATCCCTCGAGGATGCGGGATGCCGCCTGGGTCGGAACTCCTTTGGTACAGAACAGATCCTTGATTCCAACCGGAATACCGCAGACCGGAGATTGATCTCCCTGGGCGAGGCGCTGATCGGCGGCAGCAGCGCGACTCATCGCAATGTCTTCGGTAATGTGACAGAAAGCGTTGAGCTCCGTCGCAGCCTTCGCCGCTTCGAGGCATGCTTCTGCCAGTTCTGTTGCGGTAAAGTCACCATTTCTCAAACCGGCCCTTGCCTGCGAGATGGTGAGACTATTCAGCGACATGCTCATTCGACAACTTTTGGCACGACGAAGAAACCTTCGCGTGAATCCGGAGCGTTTGTCACGACATGAGCGCGTTCGATTGTGGGATCGACATCGTCTGATCTCCATTTGAGTTGCATCGGCGTCGCCGATGACATCGGCTCAACATCCGCGACATCCACGTCGTTCAGGCTCGACATGAAGCCGAGGATCGCCTGCAGTTCAGACGCGATGCCCGGTAACTCGTCTTCGTTGACACGAATTCTCGCGAGATGTGCCGCCTTGCGTGCATCATCAATGTCAATGGCCATCAATTACTCTCTCTTCCTTGATGTGAAACCTTCTGTCCCTCACTGCGGCTCAAATGGGCAGCGAGTGCATATATCAGCCACCCAAGTAACACGGCATTCACAATATGCCAGATGAAATGCGTGCCAATTGGGACGGAAGAACAAACTTTCAGGTCAAGCCAGCGAAAAAATATGGATAAAGCGAGCAGGATAAATCCGTATCCCAGGTCTCTTGCCACGATTGGCAGACGATGTCTGAGAAAAACTGCATAGCCGAGAATGAGCAGTGCGATTGGAATATATCCGGACGATTCGCCAATCCATGGAAACAGATACAGTGTGGCCCAGATGACGATGAAGGAATAGGGAAAGAAGAGCAAGCAAATCGCTGTTGCCACAGGGGGTCTGACCTCGAGAAAATGTCGGTTGGTTGCGTAAAGGTACACGAGGACAAAAAGCACGATTGCGAGCACATCGATGATTCCTGTGAATCGATTGGCAAATGTATGAAACAGCATTGATCCGGCACCGATGAGGCATACGAGGACGGACAACGCAATCGTGACTGAATGCCGCCGCGTTTCCGGTCGTGCCAAAGACCAGGCTGCGGCGATGAAGAATGCCAGATTGGTCAGCGCATTGAGAGGTTCCGAGAACAGGCCCGGATGCAATCGCTCACAGTAGCCATCTACATATGTGAAGAGATTTTCCATCTTGTCACGACGAATGTTGATGAATCACTTTTTGGCGGGTTCATGCAGGGCGTATAACCGATCAGAAGCTGACGCGATATAGGCCGACTGTTTTGGCAGCAATTCCCGCTCATTCCGAACGCGTTCGATTTTGTCCAGGTGTTTTGCTGGCGGTTTGGGTCCGGCACAGCGAATCCGGGCGGCGGAATCGTCGCGGGTTGATGAGTTGGCGATGTGGGGGATGAACTTTGAAGACGACGTGGGGGCAGGTGGCCGCACAGGCGGCGGGGTTCAGGGTTCGGGGAGGATGTCTTTGCGGGCGGGGCGTTGCAGGGCCGCATCGGCGCGTTCCCCCCGCATCTCCGGGTCAAAGCAGAGCAGCGAGGGATATGTGAAATGAAACATCGCGACATCGGCCATCAGACAATCCATCACGGTGATCCCACAGCTGGCCACCGGGTCCGGAATCTTCTGAAACACCCATGCCGCCGGGACATCATCACGTCCATTTTTTGCAGATGGCGCATGGTCTTTGGGGGCAGGACACGACTCGATTGTGTGCGTTGTTGCCACCAACAATAAACAAATCACCGGGCACGGCCAAGACGCGCCCCAGAGAGACCCGAAGAGTTTACGAAAAAATATTTTCGCAAACAACTCGTCCACTGAAATCACAGCAGAAAATACATGAGCGGGAACTGCTGCTGTTTTGGACGCATCATGTCGGTCAATCCTGACGGGTTCTCCCTTGACCCTCTTCATTCCCCGAATTGCGAGACAAGGGGTTCAGGAATCCTTTCGCAATCGGGCAAAAAAATCCTGCAACAAACCTCTTGCTTCTTTTTCGCCCGTTCCGACGTAAATTTCGGGCTTGTGATGAATTTGCCGATTTTCAAAAATCCGCGGTCCGGATTCGATCGCCCCTGATTTTGGATCCGATGCAGCATAATGGAGACGAGCAATCTGTGCCAATGAGATTGCGGTCGCACACATCGCACAGGGTTCAAGTGTGACGTAGAGGTGATAGCCCGGAAGACGTTCGCTTGACACGCGTTTGCAGGCGGCTCGGATCGCAAGGATTTCTGCATGTGCAGTTGGATCGCGATATTCGCGGACCCGGTTCCCGGTCGCGGCGATCAGTTGACCCTTTGGATCGGCGATCGCCGCACCCACCGGCACTTCCCCACGACGATAAGCGGCGCGGGCCTCGGCAAGTGCAACCGACATATGGCCGGCAAACGGAGAGGGTGGCCCCCAGCGTATCTCACCCCGGTTCGAGTGGTTATTTTTCACCATCTCGCTCGGCGCGCGTACCAATCAGACGTCGCGCGATATGGGTGATGGGCCATATCTGGAAGAATGCTGTGCGCCGATTGTCTCGTTGATCACCTTCGAATAGCCGCGCCCACCGCCGCACCGCGACCTCGTCAAAACTGTTGTGGCGGAGTTTGCCAACCTCCGTGCATCTGCACCGTTCAATCTGGTATGCGGCACGTTAACGCGGACCTTCATCTGCCGTTCCCAATCCCATCGGTATGTGTCAGCATGACCCAGACTGTAGCCTTGCGGGCGTCCGGGTGCGCCTCGCGACATGGCCGGGTTATCTCCCCGATCCACCCTGGCGGTGTTCTGGTGTTATGACTTGACAGACGACAGGGCTTCGCCTTACCCGCCCGATCAAACCAGAGAGTTTGACCTAAAATTCCAGACCACAGGCAATATATTGTATTAATTGGCCACTTTCTATCACATCTTATACAATATATAGTATTTTGATTCAGCCTCTAAGGGATTCACACTGATCTTGGCGACGGAACATAACTGCCGTGGCCAGTAAACTCAACCGAAGTTGCTGTCATGTGATATTAGTCGCACAGGCTTGTGCTCGTCTTCAGGTTTTTGTTTGTCCCTGCAGGGAATAAAGTCTCGTGAGAGAATTACGCGCGGTATGTTCATGTCGAACCCGATAGATTTGCCAGAGACGGAAGATTCAGGTTCCGTGAACCGGGGTCAGCGTCTGGCCAAGCTCATCTCCAGATCCGGTATTGAGTCCCGGCGTGGCGCGGAACGCCTCATCGAAGCCGGGCGGGTCAAAGTCAATGGTGCTGTCGTTCTCAGCCCCGCCACCAACGTCACGCAGCGTGATCGAATTGCCGTAGACGGGCAAATTCTGCCTGAGGTCGAGCCTTCTCGGCTATGGTTGCATTATAAACCACGTGGACTGGTGACGACTGCACGCGATGAAAAGGGGCGGGACACGGTTTTCGACCGACTGCCGTCCGGATTGCCTCGTCTGATGCCCGTTGGTCGGCTGGATTTGTCATCGGAGGGGTTGTTATTGTTGACCAACGATGGAGAACTCAAAAGTTGGTTGGAACATCCGTCCACGGGGTGGATGCGCAAGTATCGGGTCCGCGCCTTTGGCAATCCTGACACGGCTTGGTTTGAAGAACTCAAGAATGGTGTCAGGATAGACGGGCAACTCATGGGTCCGATGACAATTGATATCGACAGTCGGTCCAAGAACAATATGTGGTTCACCATTGGTTTGCGGCAGGGCCGTAACCGGGAAATCCGTCGCGCGATGGAGGCGGCAGGCATGATGGTCAATCGGCTGATTCGTGTCTCCTATGGGCCTTTTCGACTGGGCCAGTTGAAACCTGGTGACGTGACGGAGGTGCGTCGCAAGGTTCTTCGCGATCAGATCGGACATATGATACCGGTGGCGATGGCACAAAAGGTGCGCGCCGATCGTAACACGCATCCGAAACAGAAAAAACAGCGGCAAAGGAGAAGGTCATGAGCACCACGTGTTTTATGGGGCGCGACAATTTTTTCGGCACTTGCAGTTTTGTCACGCCGATAACGTCAAGGTGCGGCGACATTCGGTTTTGTTCGTGGTGGTCGACCGAGACTGCCGGTACGAAAGCCTGATATTTGAGAAATGGTGGATTGATGTTGCGTGCCCGGGATATGGATAAAACAGGTTTTTCGGCAATTCGATTGATATGTTGTGTCGCAGTGTCATGCGCCATATCCGGATGCCAGTTGCTGCCTTTCTCATCTCAGAGCGGTGTCTCTGCGCGTTCAGACTATGCGCGGCTGACATCTCGCCAGGCGATTGAACAGGCAACCTTACCAGGAAACGCGATCGTCGGCGGTGATGACGCCATGCGGGTGTCGTGGCCATCGGCAACGCTCGCCAGTGAATTTCAGGAGTTGGTTTTTTCCGGATCCGCATCAGATCGGCGCCAGGATTCTGTTCCGCTGCAAAAGTGGACCGTGCCGGTACGCATCGTGACGTTCTTTGACGATTCAGTGCCACGCGCCATTCAGGAAGCTGATCGACGATTCCTGCTCTCTCTGGCGTTGCGACTCGAACATTTCACCGGTCACCCCGTCAAGTTGGTGGAATCACGGCCGAATATGCGCGTGTTTGTGATGAATGAAGCCAAAATTGCAAATGCCGGAACAGCCGGGCGGACACTTGCCGCGCGTGACCGGTCGCAGGCTTGTACATTCAAGGCCACATCGGGGGAACCACCTGAGTCCGGTCTGAAGGAGGTCAGTATCTATATTCGCTCAGAACTGCCGGAACGGCTTCGCCACCGTTGCTATCGTCAGCAAATGACACGCGGAATGGGTTTTTTGGGAGTGAGCGGGGATATCAGCCCCACGGTTTTGTCGACAATTGATGCTGCAGATGAATTCACGAGTTTTGACGACCTGATGTTGCGGATGCTGTACGATCCCCGTTTGAAATCTGGCATGACCCGTTCTCAGGCGCGTCTTCCGATCCACGATCTGTCCACAGAACTGGGTCTTCGCTGACAGATGAGCAAATGCGACCCCGCGCGGTGTCAATTGGTCCGATTGTGATCCGGGGAGTGATGGTGCCTGGGGGCGGATTTGAACCACCGACACGAGGATTTTCAGTCCACTGCTCTACCCCTGAGCTACCCAGGCACAAGGTGACGTTCACTACGACAGACCGTCAATCCTGTCCATAGGTGAATTGTCATGGCATACCGTTTCGAAACCGCGTTGCATTTTCAGGCCGTTTCTGGCTCTTTGAGAGTCCGAAGGTCCCGATCTGCAGTATCGGGACCGCGACGCTCTTCTGGTGGAATCACGTAGCTTCCGTCCAGCCAACGGCCAAGATCAATATCGGCGCAACGGCGCGAACAAAAGGGACGAAAACGCTGTTCCGCGACGTCATTGCAAACCGGGCAGTTCATTCTTCGAGCCATCGACAGAGCGGATATCTCTCACGATGCCGGTGTATTTCATAATGACCAAGCCGTGTCCAGCCGACCAGCGTGGTTGCGACGCGATCAGCAAGGAAGGCCTGACGGAGTGTATCTTCAACCTGTTGCCGCCCTCTATCGGTGAGAGGTACAAAATCAATCACGATCTGTCCTCCGAGGCCACGAATCCGCATATGTCGCGGCAACTCCCGGGCGGCGGCCAGGTTCGTATGCAGCCCTGACTTTCCTGACAGGTCCCGGCCACTATTGACGTCAATCGCAACAAATGCATGCGTTGGCTCCACAACGAGATTTCCGCCGTTGGAAAGTGGCGCTTTCCGATTGATGAAGGGTTCAAGCATCTCGAAGATGCTCTCTTGATCGAATGTATCCCCTCCAGAAACGATGTCGAGGGACGCCGTATCTCCCCAGTTTGCGATCATGCGATCCAATATTGATGGTGGAAAGCCGAGGATTGTGAATTGATCTCCCGGACCTTGTTTCATGATCTGTCCGTAGTCACGCGACAATCGGTCGAGATCATCGGTGAGCTGTCTGTCACTGGCAAACATCGCCGAACTGCGGACAATGAATCCGAGCGCATCATCATGGTGGGTCGTTGCACGTTGTACGCGTTGCCGAATTCTCTCTCTGGCTTCCGGATCATTGATTTTTCCTGATATCGTGACAGCGCGGCGGGAATTTGTCGCGACCAGGTAGCGACCACGGATTTCCAAACGGGTTGTGAGCGGGATCAGTTTTCCCTGATCGGCGTAGCCGCTGACCTGTACACGAAGTGGTTCTCCCTCTCTCAGGGGGCTTGCGCATCGCAAAAAGCCGCGGCGCTGTTTGCCAAGCCGCACGATCCAGGCGCCTTGACTGCTCAGCGCACGCTCGACGATGCCCGACAGAATGGTTCCGGGCTCGATCTCGCTCGCGGGGGGTTGAAACACGAAATCGTCAAGAACGCCGTCAGTGATGACGGCGACGGCCTGACGATTGTCAAGTCGTGTCTGGACGATTCTACGAATCAGCACCATACTCCCGGTCGAATTGATAACCGGCGTTTTTCAGGAGTTGAAATGTCTCTGTCAACGGGAGTCCGACGACTGACGTGAATGAACCGCGTAGCCATGGAATGAAGCGCCCCGCCTTTCCCTGAATGCCATATGCACCGGCTCGACCTTGCCATTCCCCTGACCGGATATAGGCATTGATGTCTTGATCCGACAAATGGCAAAACTTCACCACGGTCAGCACGTCGCGTTGCCACATATATGCGACTGTTTTGACGGCCACAGCGGTGATGACGCGGTGGCGTCGCCCCGACAGTCTGCGCAAAAATGTTTGTGCCATCGCTGCGCTCTCTGGCTTGCCAAGAATGAGTCGACCAACGGCAACAGTTGTGTCGGCTGCAAGGATGATGTCACCAGATGTGATATCGATCGCATTCGCCTTTTCTGTGGCCAGACGGCGGCAATAGTGCCGTGGCTTTTCGCCGACAAGCGGCGTTTCATCAATATCGGGGCAGAGGATCCTGTCGGGTCGGGCACCGATCTGCAGAAGAAGATCCTTTCTCTGCGGACTGGCAGAGGCCAAAACAAGGCGCATTCCCGCTATTTGTACCTGAAGTTGATACGCCCCTTGGACAGGTCATACGGTGTCATTTCGACGCGGACGCGATCTCCAGCCAGAACCCGAATTCTATTCTTGCGCATTTTTCCTGCCGTATGCGCGATGATCTGATGGCCGGTTTCCAACTCGACCCTGAACGTCGCATTCGGCAGGAGTTCTTTCACGACGCCGGGAAATTCGAGCAGTTCTTCCTTTGCCATCTTGACTCCTGATTTCACAATGATGATCGCCAGTCTTGGCGAACAGGCCATATTTATATAGGCCTGTGCGAGTTTTCAACCGGCTTGCATCTGTTCACGACACTTCCGACCGGGTGCCGGTGTTGACGTACTGCGATGTGTCTTCCTGCCGGATTGAACGGGTAAAATTGTCGCAGATATGTTGTGGAATCAGAGTTGCGGGTAGAGTGGAAACCGGGCGCACAGTTCTTTGACCTGTGACCGAACCGATTCTTCAATCTTGGCATTGCCGGCAGAGCCGTTGTTCTGAAGACCATCGAGCGTGGTCGTGATCAGGTCGGCGGTCAAGGCGAATTCATCTGCCCCGAAACCGCGCGTGGTGCCAGCGGGTGAGCCCAAGCGCAGACCGGATGTGATGGTCGGTTTTTCTTCGTCGAAGGGAATCGCATTCTTGTTGCAGGTGATGCCGGCGCGCCCCAGGGCTTCTTCACTGGCGTTTCCCTTCAGATTTTTCGGGCGCAGGTCAACCAGCACAATATGTGTGTCAGTGCCACCCGTGACGATGTCAAATCCTGACTCTGACAAGCGTTCGGCCAGAATCTGGGCATTGGTGACAACATTCCTGGCATAGTGCTGAAATTCCGGTTGCAAGGCTTCACCAAATGCCACTGCCTTGGCGGCAATCACATGCATCAAGGGGCCACCCTGAATGCCTGGAAAGATCGCGGAATTGACTGTCTTGGCAATGTCCGCGTTGTTGGTCATGATGGCACCGCCGCGTGGCCCGCGCAGGGTCTTGTGTGTGGTCGTCGTCACAATATGGGCATGGGCGAAGGGAGATGAACAGACTTTGCCGGCAACAAGCCCGGCAAAATGCGCCATATCGACAAGCAGGTAAGCACCAACTTCGTCAGCAATACGTCGAAATCTTGCAAAATCGATTTGCCGCGGAATCGCCGAACCACCCGCAATAATGATTTTCGGTCGATGGGCTCTTGCTGTTGTTTCGACCTGGTCATAGTCGATCATGTGGTCTTGCCTGCGCACACCATAATGCACAGCATGAAACCATTTGCCAGACTGATTTGGGCGGGCACCATGAGTGAGATGACCGCCTGCCGCGAGTTCCATCCCGAGAATGGTGTCGCCGGGACGCAGCAGCGCGGTAAACACCGCCTGATTGGCCTGGCTGCCTGAATGCGCTTGGACATTGGCATATTGACACCCGAACAACTGGCAGAGTCGTTCAATGGCCAGTTTCTCTGCAATGTCGACGAATTCGCAGCCACCATAATAGCGTCGCCCTGGATAGCCTTCGGCATATTTGTTGGTCATGACCGAGCCTTGCGCTTCAAGCACTGCACGCGAGACGATATTCTCCGAGGCGATCAACTCGATTTCATCACGTTGTCGACCGAGTTCTTCACCAATGGATGCGAAGATCTCGGGGTCGGTATCCGCCAGCTCGGCGTGAAAACCTTTGGGCATCTGTTTGTTCATGGATCATTCAGTTGAGGCAGGTCGATGAGAGGATTGTGCGGCAATCTGACGTGAAATTCAACTGAAAGATGAAAGGCGACGGGATTCCTGGCCGATTTCATGGTATATTCGATAGCCGGAGGGGTCATGCCGGTGCGACCATCTGCATATGCTGCGCCGCGGACGGCTGACATGCTGTTATGTCGCAGATGGTTTTGTGATATGACGAACATGGAGTGAGTGAGGAAATATGGTTGATCTGCGGCAAATCCGGTTTCTATCCAGTGAAACCCCGCACGCAATCGCGTCAAGACGGCGGTTGGTTGAGATCTATGGTAATGCCGCAGAAGACGATGCTGACGTGATTGTCGCCCTGGGGGGCGATGGATTCATGCTCCAGACATTGCACGGGGCACAGAAATTGGGCCGTCCCGTTTACGGAATGAATCGTGGCACTGTCGGTTTTCTCATGAATGGGTATCAGGAAGAGGATTTGCATGACCGCCTGGCGGCAGCCGGGGAAGAAGTGATCAACCCGCTGCGTATGCGTGCAGTTGACCTCGATGATCATGAGCATACGGCTTTGGCGATCAATGAAGTGTCATTGATCCGCGCTGGACCACAGGCATTGCGGTTACGGATTTTTGTGGATGGGAAGTTGCGCCTCGAGGAATTGGTCTGCGACGGAGCCATTGTCTGCACGCCAGCCGGTTCCACGGCCTACAACTATTCGGCGCATGGGCCCATTCTGCCGATTGGTTGCAATGTGCTGGCCTTGACTCCAACTGCACCGTTTCGCCCCCGCCGCTGGCGGGGGGCCCTCTTGCCGATGTCAGCACATGTTCGTTTCGATGTGCTGGATACAGAAACACGACCGGCGATGGCAGATGCGGATGCCCGTTCGGTGGACCGGATCCGTTTGGTCGAGGTTACCAGTGAGCCGGCAATTTGTCACCGTCTGCTGTTTGACCCTGGGCATGGTCTTGAAGAACGATTGCTCAGCGAACAGTTCCGCTAATGAACAGCCTGCAGAAACAGGGACTGCGATGTATCGTGTCCGGAAGGCAATCTCCGGGCTTCGTCCACCGCCACGATCACCGGCATCTGCCACATGTCCGCTGGAGCCTGTTTCTGCGGGGACAAAATGTCTTGGGCCTGCGGAGTTTCAGGCATATCTTTCAAGCCGACTCCAGAACCGAACGTGCTGACCTGATCAATTCTTTGAATCCAACTGGCCCCGTACTGGGAAACAGTGTGCAACCAGTTCTCCTTGGATGTGGATCCGGCAAAGGCCGGAGCCGGCACGACACGCGGCAAAGCCTGCTGCAA
This sequence comes from Paracoccaceae bacterium, assembly GCA_026709265.1. GTDB lineage: Bacteria > Pseudomonadota > Alphaproteobacteria > Rhodobacterales > Rhodobacteraceae > JAPOXR01. Next base: position 79,657 of record JAPOTI010000091.1, read on the forward strand.
ATGGACTTTCGATATGGGGCTTATAAAGATGAATTGACATACCGCATTATGTTGCGCCAATCTTTCAATAAAAACGCATCATGTTGTATTCTGTCAACTGGTTTTTATAAGCCCCTTCGATATCAGGACCGTACGCGAAGTGCCCCTTGGTCCGAACGAGAGAACGGTTCATTCAAGATCGAGGATTTGCCCGCGCCGGGCGCACCGTGGATAATGGCAGTGTGACCAGGGGACATCTGTTTTCCCGCTTGAACCCGTTCCATGATGCGCCGTGACTTGGTCAGAATTCCCCCGAGTAGATCCTCACGTCCAATAAAACCCGGGGATGATCCCTGGCAACGTCGTCGACAAAGTCCGGTAGCGGGGCGCGCTGAAGCGCAGTCATGATGTCACCTCCGGGGAAGAATTGTGCTTGACTTTTGTGCGCGTGGCATTAGGTCTTTTGTGAGCGGTCAGATGCTTTTGTCAGCTGGCTGCGCGCTAAATCTACGCTAAACGTAACTATTCAGCACCTCAACAGTTAATTTTTTAGCGGAGTATCATCATCCGTGCCACAGACTGTGGTGCTGAATGATGACGGGTCGTACAGTGACTCTCGGTGACTGCGATGCTGTGACCGGTGCCTGTGATTGGACGCTACGGGCGGAAGGGTCGAGGCGGATATGTCGAATTATCTCTGGGCGTCCGTGACCAGCGCGGTGGACAGTTCATGTGGGGAACGATGGAGCGTGTCTAACATGTTCCACCCTGTTTGTCGCGCACCTCTCACCCAGATTGACGCGCTATAGGTCCCCTGAGACATCGTGACTCCAAAGAGATCCCGGAAGGTCTCGACCAGCCGTTGCGTCGGAATCAACTGATAGGTATTCAGATACACCATCAGGCTACTCAGAGTGGGACCGTACTGGACGGTCGCCTTGATCCCGTCTGGAAAGGACGCCTGCGTTGTCTTCTGACAGCCCGGACAGACACAGCGATGCGCAATGTGATCGGTGACGATCAGAGAGGCCGGCTCTGGAAGATCGTGCACCTGCCGGATGGCCTGGGCAATCGACGTATGTTCGGTGAACACGGTGCCGCAATGAGAACACACCTCTGGAAAATAGTGCGCGATCCGGTCCGGCGTCTCCGTCCGGCGCAACGTGGTCCCGTCATGACCTTTCTGACCGCCGGGCCTTCTCTTGGGATCGTCGCCACGCTTCGGGGCGGTCGGCGGCTTGCGCAACCCATCGCTTGACGGCGGCTTGCTGCTGTTGGAACTGGTCAATCCAAGACGCCGCTCCAGCTCCGGCAGACGTTCGCCCTGCCGTTGCAACTGCGCCTCCAACTCCTGGATTTTCGCATTCTTGATCCGAAGCTGGTCCTCTTTCTGATGGAGTTGCTCATTCCTTTGACGCAACGCCTCCTCCAAGTCCCGGATCGACGCATTGGCAACAACCGGACGATCCACACCGTCACTGCGAGACGCCAAACGGCCCGCACCTGTTCCACTGAGGCCTGTTGACAATTGCCGTGCGTTTTGAGCGCTGGGCGTGTCTTTGTGTCGGCATTGCACGCCGAAGGTGGCGGCACGAGCCGACGCGGTGGGTGACAGGATGAATGCAGATCGCACAGTTTTGACGGATGAGATGGGGGCGCGGGTGGTGCCGCTGTGTCCGGGCCAGGTGACGGATCCGGGGTGCACGGCGGTGGACAATCGTCTGTGTCTGGAAGGGGTTCTCTGGCGGTTCCGGACAGGCACACCCTGGCGTGATCTCCCGCCGCATTTCGGGCGGTGGACCCGTGCCGTCACGCGGTTCCGGCGTGGGACCCAAGCGAATCTTTGTGAACGTATTGTCCATGAGTGATCCGGTGATTGGGATGAGTC
>JAPOTI010000026.1 GCA_026709265.1 Paracoccaceae bacterium
CCACGCGTCTTCATGCATCCGCAGCATCGTGCCATCCCGCGAGACCCGCAGGGCCTGAAAATTCACAAGTCCGCCATACGAGAACCACTCCCCCTGCTCACCCCACTGAGACGCGGGACCCTCATGGGTTGGCAGTGATTCGTGATCTTCGTTTGGCGTCTGATCATCACGTGCGTCATGGGGTCTCCATCCGTTGGCGATGTCGAGATCTGTGCCGATCAGCCGGTCTTGATGTCCACCAGGACAAGCGCGATATTGATGGGAATGGCGAAAGCCGGACCGTGTCGCATGAGGCGTCCGGGTGTGCCGACATGACCGCAGGGTGGGGTGAGGCGCGCCCCGATGGCATGGGGATGGACACGACCGGACGGCGGCCTGTGCCGCTGTGGCCCACTCTCAGTGCGCAAGGCTTTTCAGTGATTGGGTCAATCCCCGTCAGGCGCGGGACGGGGCTCAGGCGATGAATTGCCTCGCCAAGACGGATCGCGTGGATGCGGAGATCGGGGCCGAGATGGGCCGGGTGGTCCCCAACCTCAGACCCGTCACACCCCAGGACACGATCCGGCAAGAGCGCGTAGACCCGCTGGTGTTGCGAGGGCGGTTGATTGATATCCGCACATCTCTCAAGCAGACAGGGATGCTGATCCGGCAAGACATTTTCGGTGCCCCAGTCCCGGGACTGGGGCGCCGCCGCTCAGAATCTCACATGTGTGTGATCAGGTGCAGCACGAGGACTCTGTCCTGCGCTTCATGGCCGACCCCCATGCCACATCCACCAACAATACCGGTGAACAGAAAATCCGCATGGCGAAGGTCAAGATCAAGGTGTCCAGGGGCTTCCGCACCCGAATCCACGCCGATGCCTGGTGCCGGATCTCAAACTCCCTCAACTCCATGGCCGCCCGCGGATAAAACCCTCTTGCTGCTATCCAGATCGCGCTCGCCAGAAAGGCCACTAACATCATGGCACAACACACCCCAAAGAAGGGGTGAGCAGATACCTCAAAATTTGGTTTGCAGAGAATTTCTGCTGAGGAACACTCGGCTATTCCCGGTCACCGGCTCCAACGATTCCACCGATATCTGGTCTACTCCCGCGATTGCCCCCATGATTCCGTTACATCACAGCAATGTGCGGATGCCGACTTCAGACAATCACACAATGTCAATAACTGAAACATTCACGAGTCCGTCAGACCAGAACCATTCCCTCGTGAGATTGGGCAAATCGCTTTTTTTGGTGTGTCAAGCTCACCTTTGGCAAAGACGGCAGTAGAAGCTTGATCGACCGGATTGAACTATTTTTGTGATCTTGCCGCTACATTTTGGGCTCGGACAGGGTTTTCCGTCCTGCGCATAAACTTGGAAATGATGCTGGAAATAACCGCGCGCACCGTCAGGAAGTTTATGATCACGTAAAGTTGAACCACCGGCGGCTATCGCTTCGCGCAACACTGCGTGAATACAATCCACGAGCCTGACAATACGGTGGAATGCAATACGGTTACAGCGTCGGCGTGGCGATATGCCTGCACGCCACAGGGACTCACAGGCATAAATGTTACCAAGACCGGCAATGAGTCGCTGATCCAGCAGGGCTGACTTGATTGGTCCTTGTCGATCTCTCAGGGCACCTGCCAGATAATCGGCATCAAAATTCGCAGAAAACGGCTCGACTCCGAGTGAGGCAATCAGCGGATGTGAGTTGGCCTCAGCTGAAGGGACGAGATCCATCAAGCCGAATCGCCGGGGATCACGATAGATGGCTTGCCAGGTATTTTCCAAAACGAAGACCACATGGTCATGCGGCCCGCACATAAAGGTTGGGTCTTGGTCACTGTTTGATGGCACAAATCTGAAAATACCCGACATGCCAAGATGAATGATCAAGGTCTCGCCGGAGGATAAAGAGGCAAGCATGTATTTTCCGCGGCGTCGAATCGTATCTATACGATTTCCTGCTATTCTTTCCGCCATCTGTTGTGGAAACGGACGGCGTAGGTTTGAGCGACGGAGCAGAACGGAGACAATTTTTTGATGGGCAAAGACCCGGCAAAGCTGGCGGGCGATGGTTTCAACTTCGGGAAGTTCAGGCATGAGTGCGATAGGAAAATCCTGTAGCAATTGCGAAATTTCCAATTGCTCATATAGAAATCACCAAGTCAACGCGTGAAACGAGTCGAATCAGTGCTGCCGAAAAAACCAGAAACAACCCATTTTGGCTTCCGTGAGGTTGCGACGGCGGCCAAGACAGGAATGGTCAGAAACCTGTTTACCGGGGTGGCAGGAAATTATGATGTCATGAATGATCTCATGTCGTTTGGCGCCCACCGGATCTGGAAGTCTGCCCTGGTGGACTGGTTGGCCCCGCGGTCCGGACACAGGATTCTTGATCTGGCGGGAGGTACGGGAGATGTCGCCCTGCGTATTCTCAAACGTTCGCCAGACAGCACCTTGACCATTCTTGATTTGACCGAAGAGATGATGGCCGCCGGTCGGCAGCGGGCGAAGGTCGCCGGTTTTGCGTCCGCAATAGACTGGATTGCCGGCGATGCATTGGCCATGCCCTTTCCAAGCAGCAGTTTCGATGTTTGCGTTATTGCTTTCGGGCTACGAAACTTTGGTGACATCAACTGTGCTTTGGCGGAGATTCACAGAATTCTTAAGGTCGGTGGACGTCTCCTGGTGCTGGAATTCAGTGAAGTGAACGTCTTGGGGTTACGGCGAATCTATGACAGTTATTCATTTCATTGTATTCCTGAATTGGGCCATTGGGTGGCGCGTGATCGTGACAGCTATCGATATCTTGTGGAGTCTATTCGACGTTTTCCTCGCCAGCGCGACTTTGCGATCATGATCGAACAGAGCGGATTCGAAATGGTCAAGTTTCGTAACCTTTCCATGGGGATTGTTGCCATTCATTCTGGTTGGAAGGTTTAGCCATGCGCGGCCCTCACAATATGTTCCGCCTGTTCAGCACGCTCTCGACATTTGAGCGTTCGGGTGCCACCCGTGTGGCTCTCGACATGTTGGAAGCACCGCGTAGCCTGAAGATCGTGCTCAGGGTGGTTGGCTGGCCCTTTCAGTGGCTCGGTTTAAAGGGGGATCCATCCAAACCACCCGTTTTGCGTGCGATAACCGCTCTGGGTCCGGTCTACATCAAGTTCGGGCAGTTGCTGTCGACGCGACCGGATGTTGTCGGAACTGAGCTCGCAGCAGAATTGTCGGTCCTCCTTGATCGCCTGCCGCCATTTTCCCTGGAGCAGGCCAAACAGTCGATCATGCATGAGATCGGTCAAGAAACAGACGAACTGTTTGCAGAGTTCAGCGAACCTGTGGCTGCGGCTTCGATCGCACAGGTCCACAAGGCACGGCTGAAGGAATGTGGATCATATGTGGCGATCAAGGTGCTTCGACCGGGTATTGAACGTGCCTTTCAACGCGATATCGATGCTCTGTATTTTGCGGCGGGCGTGGTTGATCTGCTGTCCCCGGGGGTGCGGCGGCTGAAACCACGCGATGTGATTGCGCATTTTGAAGGCGTGGTGCTGGACGAACTTGATCTGCGTCTTGAAGCTTCTGCGGCAGATGAATTCGCGGCGAAGTGTAAAGATGATACGGGAATCTCTGCACCGACCGTTCGATGGCATCTCTCTTCCAAACGCGCCATGACAATGGACTGGGTGGACGGTATAAATTTGGGTGATGTCGCCAAATTGCGTGCTGCCGGCCATGACATGCCGGCGCTGGCCCGCCGTTTGCTGCAGATGTTTCTCCGTTCGGCGCTCAGGGACGGTTATTTTCACGCGGATATGCATCAGGGCAATATCAAGGTGGCATCTGACGGGACCTTCATGATCATGGATTATGGCATCATGGGGCGGATCGACGAATATACACGTCGTGTTTATGCCGAAATCCTCATGGGTTTCATCCGTCGTGACTATTATTCTGTTGCGCGGGTTCATTTTGAGGCTGGCTATGTGCCATCAACGCAAAATGTTGAGGAATTCGCCCAGGCATTGCGTTCTGTCGGCGAACCGATTTTCGGGATGGAGGCCAGCCAGATTTCCATGGCGAGATTGCTTGGGCATTTGTTTGAGGTGACCGGCAGATTCGGGATGGAAACGCGCACGGAACTGATTCTTCTGCAGCGAACGATGGTTGTTGTTGAAGGCGTAGGAAGAACACTCGATTCAGACCTGAATATCTGGGAATGTGCCCGGCCCATTGTTGAAAATTATATTCGTCGCCATGTTGGCCCTGCCGCAACCCTGCGGGAGTTTGCTGAAACGGCAAGAATGCTCTCTCGATTGGGTCCGCGTCTGCCCCAGTTGGCGGAAACCGCAATCAGGAATCTGGAAAAGGACACAGACGAACCGCCAGCTTCGCGTCAGTTGAAATGGTTCGCCTTGGGTGTTCTGACGGCAATCGCCGTAACGGCACTTGTGATGCTGATTGATTTTGGCTGAATGGTGCCGCAGAAGGGACTCGAACCCCCGACCCCAACATTACGAATGTCGTGCTCTACCAACTGAGCTACTGCGGCTCTTGTTGCCCTTTAGACTCTGTCATGCTGAATAAGAATATCCTGGAAATTATCAATATCAATATGTTCCCTTTGTGTCGGTATCATGGCATTGCAGATGCCGTGCCATCAAGTGCGACAAAGAACGCGTAAATGAGCCAAATTCCATTGCATAGAAGCAGAAAGAATACGCCGAGTGATCCCAGATCCTTGGCCTGTTTTGCCAAAGGTGACCAATCTGGCGACACCTGATCAACGATAACCTCGATGGCTGTATTGAATGTTTCCGCAGCCAGCGTGAAGATGCTCAACAGAATGGCAACGACGACAAAAAGCGCCGGATTGTTGAACAAGAAATGTATCGACAACACGGCAACTGCCAGGGCCAGCTCAAGTCGAAATGCCGGTTCTTTCCACAATCGCCGGAGTCCGGCGGCTGAGCATGACAGCGCATGCGTCAGGCGACGTATTCCGAATGTGGAATCAAGTGATGGATTCCTGGTCAATCGGCACCCCTTTGTTAGGGGCTTATAAAGATGAATTGACATACCGCATTATGTTGCGCCAATCTTTCAATAAAAACGCCTCATGTTGTATTCTGTCAACTGGTCTTTGTAAGCCCCCTTTGTTACCCAACATGCGGCATCAATTCTTTGTCGCCATTGACCATGAGTCAAGCACAGAAATTCGACCCGTCATTTTATTGCTGAGGAACGTTGTCCCGTCCTAACCGGATTTTCAGAGGGGTATGTTCTGGAAGATCAGTTTAGAGGCGCGTGGAACCTGCGGCCAAAGACAGGAGGCCTGCCTGTGCCTCACCCAGCTCAGGATCTTCCGAGACTGCCCGCCATTCCAAACTGTCGAAGGCGTTACAGCCTTGGCAGACCGGAACCCATTTGGCATGAACCTGCCCGCAAATATTGCACAGCCATTGTGGACCTCTGTTGGCTGAAACTGCCTTGGCAAGCCAGCCGCGCACGATCGCATCGCCAGACCCATCTCCCCGTTCGATGGCAGCCATAATCGCCAGAGAACGGACAGTGGGTTGAGTTTCCGGCAGATTTCCAATTTCATGCCGCGCTGTCAGATAATCGGCGTCGGCAATCGACAACTCGGCCATAAGCATCATCGATTCAGGATCGCGGATATTTTTTCCGATCATATTCTGAAAGCGCTTCTTTCGCTCGACTGGAGTTTCATCGGGAACAAATGCCGCAAAGGTGGCTGCGAGGTCAGGATGAGGCAGGACACTCCAGGCGCGGCGGATAATGCTCTCGGCGGCTTTGCGATCACCTGAACGGTTCTTGATATTGGCGGCCAGTACGGCTGCCGGAATCAGGCCTGGTGATTCCTTGTTGGCGGACAAGGCTTCGCCTTCGGCTTCCTTGTGGGCATCATTTTCCTGTAGCTTTTTCATGGCCGAGACATAAGTCAGGATGGCCCGTCGACGGCGATACACGTCACGTGGGATCTTCTTCTGCCTGAATTTTACGGCAAGCGTCCTGAGCGCGCCTGTCCAGTCTTCTTCGCCAGCCTGCAGGCGCAGCAGGGTATTCTGCATATCGTCATGCTGTGGGTTGATCACAAAGGCTTTCTCGGCGAGTTTGAGTGCCGTTGACATGTCATCATTTTCGATTCGATGTTTGAGGAGGCCGGATATTCCGGCAAATCGTGTCCTGTCATCATGCAACATCTTCTTGTAAGCAGCGACAGCTTTGTCCTTGTCACCAACCCGCTCGGCAGCCTGCGCGGCGATGATTCCCGTCACCTCAGGGCGGTTCAGCAGGTTCTCGGCGCGCTGGACCTTCGTCAAGGCCAGTTTCGGCTCTCCCGAGGACAGAGCCAACAATCCATCAGCCAAAGCTTCAAAACCGCGCTGTTCACGATTCCTGTTGAAATATCGTGAGAGGGCGGTCTCATCACCAAGAATAAAATTGATGGAGGCTCTGGTCAGTCCGAACAGGAAAAACAACAGCCAGAAAGCCGGAAGGATCAAGATCGCCATGACTGCCAGAGTCAGGGGTGACGGAGAGTATTCGATGTTGTCGATGACAATGTGAACGTCTGATTGCAAGTCGGCAATATACGAGGCGAGCAGGCTTGCGGAACCAACTGCCACCACAAATAACAGGATCTTGATCAGCGACCAGAGCATCGCAGTCAACCTATCCGGCTTCTGGCCTGGTGATCATGGCATCAAGTGCCGCGAGTACAGCAATGTGCGTCTGTGCAGATTCGATCCAATCTCCCATGATATCCTTCCCCGGTGGTGAGAGATCAACAAGTTCATCCAACGCGCCGGAAAGATCATTTCGTCTCAAGGCATCTTCGGCCCTTGAGAGAATCGCAGGTGGATCTGTGCCGTCCTGCGGTGTGAGTGGCCGAACACGAAACAATCTTGCGAGGGCACCGCGCAATCCTTGCCCATCCTCAGAAACAGCAGACGAGGCAAGAAGTTGCCGCGCATAGAGGCTGAATTCTGCCTGTAAGTCTTCAAGCGCGGTGATACCGGAATCAGCATGATCGTGCACTGTTTGAGGAAACTCGGCAGCGGGAATTGTGGTGGCAGTGATGAGACCGGCATAGGGGAGACCGTTCTCTGCTGCAGACCTTACGGTGAGCAGGGCCAGGTGCCTGACCTGGGAACTCGTATCAGGTGAGAGGGCCGGTAAATCACTCAGCAATTGTTCAACGGTTGCCAGCCGCGCTGCCGTTCCTGCCTGATTCCCATTCTCTCCGAGCCATGTTTCCAAGACACGTAAACGGGCTTCCATGTCTTGAAGATCGGTTTCAGACTGCCTTCCCATGTCTTCGAAATTGCTTTGCAATTCGCGTAAACGTCCGATTGTTCGTTCGATCTCGGCGAGCCGAACCACGAGGTTGATGTTGGTGTTTTCAGCCGAATCAGTTGCCGTCGGAGTTTCCCTTCCGGCGATTGTCATCGCTTCACCGATTGCGACTTCAAGTGCGCTCACTTGATCGGAAAGTGCATCAATACGGGTGCCCTGTTCCTGTGACCTGGTATCTCTCTGCAGATCTTCAACTGTTCCGGACAGTGAAGAGATATGTTCTTCGAGATCGCTGAGCAGCTGCTCCTGTTCCTGGACAGTTGAGTTCAGCGCGCTGGTTTCAGTCAAGCTATTGTCAACCCGTGCTGTCAGGTTGCCAAGTGCATCACGAAAGTCTGTGAGTGCTTCCTGGCCTGTTGCAAACTGTTCATCAATGGTTTCAACGGCGGCACGATTTTCAGCAATCTCCGCACGTAACGCAGCGAGTTCGGCCTGTCTGTCTTCATTCAATGAAGATATCCCGTCAAAGCGCAGGAGAATGGAGGCGGCCACAACACCCGCAACAGCGGCGATGATGCCAAACAGGACAGCGCGGGCAAAACGAAAAACCAGACTGTCAAGTTTCTCCATCACGCCGATGCGCGTTTCCGGTTCCGGCTTGACTGTCCGAGAGGAAGCAGATTTCGGTCTATTTGATGTTCGTGAACCGCGTTGAAATACCCGCGACAAGCGCGGCACAGCCTCCCTGTCTTTTGAACCCGCGATGCCTTCGTCCTTTGCTCCGCCACTTGTGGCGGCTTGACCCTTGGAATCGTCTTCGATGGCATCGGGTTCCGTTGACCCATGCCCAGATGTGCCTATTGGTGCCGCGCTGTCCTGCTTTCCTGCCATAGCGCCACATCCTTGAATCTTGTCACTTTATTCGTAACAGAAACAGCCAAATCCTGTTTCTTTCCGTTGTATTCGAACCGTCTGACCTTCCATTCCGGCTCTTTCCGCAACCTGCCGATAATCCCTGAGAAGACAGTCTGATCCTATCATATTTGTCGTGATTCTGCCAAGTGTGGGATATGTTTCCAATAATGGATGTCTCAACGGCATTAACCGGATATGGGCGTCCATGAATTGGATACACGATCAGCGGGTGTCAAGACCATGTCGTATGTTGTGTTGAGAGATCGGTATCCATGAATGCAAGACGTGCGAGCTTCAAGTTGAAACGGCAATGATCGGAATTTCAAACGTCCCCCGTTCCACAATTCATTCACCAGTGTTCTGTGCCTCAATCCGCACTGTTTCAGCCTCTTCATTTTCAAAATCGGCAGAGATGGATTTGACTGTTTTCGCGCCCAGCATTTTTAAATGCTCCACCTGTGACAACATATTGCCGCGTCCCTGCGACAGCTGGCCGAATGCATCCTGGTATGCGCTCTGTGCCTGATTGAGTCGCTTGCCCAAATCTTGCATATTGTCGACGAAGCCGGCGACCTTGTCATAGAGCAGACCAGCGCGTCTGGCGATGGCTTCCGCATTCTGATTACGACGCTCAGCAGCCCAGACATTGGCAATTGTCTTGAGCGCCATCATTAATGTGGTGGGGGTGGCGATCGTGACGTTTCTCGCGATCGCATATTCCGTGATTTGTCCCTCGGCACGTAGTGCTTCCGATAGCGCCCCCTCGATCGGGACAAACAGAATGACATAATCGACCGTCGAATCCTCGGCGTTCTGATACGTCTTTCCGGCCAGGTTAACGATATGCTGCTTTATCGACTCAACATGTCGTTTGCGTGCGCTTTTCGCCTCTTCCTCGCTTTCGGCATTGACGGCATCCGTATAAGCAACCAGCGAGACCTTGCTGTCGATAACCAATGTTTTGCCACCCGGGAGATTGACAACAACATCAGGACGAATTCGCTCACCCTTGTCATTGACGCGATGTGCCTGTGTTTCGTATTCCACACCTTCGCGAAGACCTGATCGTTCCAGAATGGATTCGAGGATCATCTCTCCCCACGCCCCCTGTTTTTGCTGATCAGACTTCAGCGCACGAGTCAGATTGATCGCTTCCCGGGAAATCGTTTCCGAACGCTGGCTCAGCCGATTGATTTCAGCTTGGAGAGCGGCCCGATCTGCATTTGCGGCCTTGTAGACAGCCTTCAATTCCTGTTCGAAATGGCCGACATGTTCCTTCAGCGGCGTCAGCGTGGCTTTCAGTCGTTCGATGTTGGATTTCGAGAATTGCTCGCCTTGCAAGGCAAGCGCCTGTGCAGCCAGATCCTTGAATTTAATTTCCATATCCTTGCGCAACTCGGAAAGCATCCGAATCTTGTCTTCTGATGCTTCCTGAGTGGCCTTCATTTCCGCCTGAAGGCGGGAAATCGTATTTGACAGTTTCTGCCTGTCCTCAGCCTCGCAATCAAGTTTTTCGCGCAGCTTGGACAGGTCGCTATTCAACCGATCAATTTCTGCTTTCCGCTCACCGGCCAGCGCATCATATCTATCGGCCCTGGTCCTAGCCTCTCGTAATTCACCTTCCTGTTTTTCAAAGGCGGTTCTGAGTGTTGCATGTTCAGTTTGCTGAACATGGCCTTCACCCTTTGGCTTGCGAAAAAGCATGAAGACAACAAGGGCGCCGAGTATCACCACAGCCAGCAAAGTGAGCATTGATGTATCAGTCAATTTCAAAGATTTCCTACCTCTATTGGTCCTGTCTTCTGTAGGCGAAATGGATGAGAAATGACAGCAACCTGAATGCGATCCTCACTGGGTCAGTCGCGCAGGACGTCGGCCAGGTCACAAATCCAGTCAGTTCTGACGCGTAACTCTGTCATGCCCGGACCTGCGACTCGGGCGTTCCCGCGCATTCCCGCGCATTCTACGTCGCCCGGGTTTATTTTGTTGATCTCCAAATGATATTCATGGCCAGATTTTTGTGACATCCGAAGAAAGGCGTAAGCCATGAAGGTCTATTTTATCGGGGCGGGCCCGGGTGATCCGGAATTGATTACGGTCAAGGGTCGCCGGTTGATTTCGTCTTGCCCGGTCTGCCTGTATGCGGGTTCGCTCGTGCCGCCGGCGCTGGTGGCCTGCGCCCCTCCGCATGCTGCCGTGCATGATACTTCGGCCATGCATCTCGATCAGATTCTTGACCTCATACGCGAAGCCGCCACCGCTGAGAAAGACATCGCCCGGGTGCATTCAGGGGACCCATCGCTGTATGGTGCAATCGCCGAACAGATCAGACGACTCCAGCAGATGGGGATTGCGTATGAAGTCATCCCGGGGGTGCCAGCTTTCGCCGCTGCCGCCGCTGCCATGGGTCAGGAGCTTACAATTCCTGAAGTGGCGCAGACCGTCATCCTGACCCGAACCGCAATGAAGTCTTCGCCCGTGCCGCCCGGCGAAAAACTCAGTCAGTTGGCCGCGACTGGCGCGACACTTGCCATTCATCTTTCGATTCGCAACACGCGTGCCATACAGCGTGAACTCATCCCCATTCGCGGCGGCGATTGCCCGGTGACCATCGCTTACCGTGTCGGGTGGCCTGACCAGCGGATCATCAATACCGATCTCAATGGACTGCATGCAGCGGTGCGGGAATCGAAGATTACGCGTACGGCCCTGATTCTTGTTGGTGCGGCGCTTTCAATCGAGGAGTTTCCCGACTCGACCCTGTATGATCCAGCCCGCCCGCATATCCTGCGTCCCAACAGCAATCCGGTTGCCTTCGGCAAATCAGATGCGCAAATGAGCCACTGACAGACCCGCGGGTCTGCCCCATTCCCGGCAGTCCCTTGCCGTCCGCATCCCGGGCTGTAAATAATGGATTGCGTGTCTCGCCATTTTCAAGCGCGGCGTAGTGGAATTCATGCCCCATATAGGTGCCGGATAATCTGTTGTCGTTCGGCGCTTGCAATTGCCGATAACCGAGATGAAGTGTTGGTTTGGCAAATGAACTGCTGTGACTGAGTAATTCGAGCATCCGGTGCCGCTGCCTGTTTTTGTCCTCGAGCGTTTGCCCGAGAACCATGAATCCCCCGCATTCACCGTAAATGAATTTTCCATTATCCGCGGCCATCGCCATGCCATGCCGAAACTGCCGCGCCGCCGCCAATCCGTATGCATGGAGCTCCGGGTAGCCACCGGGAAGATACACAGAGTCACAATCCACTGGCGGCGGTTCGTCGGCAAGGGGTGAGAAAAACTGGATTTCGACGCCTTGCCGTTTCCAGTCGATGAGCAGATGGCGATAGGTGAAGACAAACGCGTCGTCATTGGCAACCGCGATTCTTTGCCCCAGAGGTGGTATGGAAAAACCCACCTCTTTGATACGGCTTTCCGATAATGGACGTGCGGCAGCGAGAACGGCATCCACATCGATATCGGCGGCGATGCAATCGGCGGCATGTTCCAAGAAAGCTTCGATGAAGCCATGCTCACCTGCCGGAACCAGCCCGAGATGACGGGCATGGAGGTTGAGGTCCGGGCTTCGTCGCAAGCAACCCAACAGTGCGACTCCATGCCGATCTGCTGCTGTCTTGATCTGTAACGCATGACGTTCAGAGGCAACGCGATTGGCGATAAGGCCTGCAATCTGCAGGTTTGGGCGGGCTTCCCTGAGACCCAAAACAGGGAGGATCGATGACTGTGCCACACGTTCTGCACTGACAACCAGGATCACAGGAATATCCAGGATTTCTGCCAGATCGGCGGCGCTGCCAGCACCGGCTGACCCGGCACCATCGATCACACCCATGGCGCCTTCAATGATGACGAATTCAGCATGATCAGGACCTTCACCATGGAACGCGAGGTCGCGGATGACCTGGGCCGACATCGACCAGGCATCAAGATTGACACAGGGATTTCCGCAGGCCGCCAAATGGTAGGTCGGATCAATATAGTCAGGTCCTGACTTGGCGGAGCGAACGGCAATCCCGCGTTGTTGCAACAGGCGCAGCAGACCGAGGGTGACGGTGGTTTTTCCCGCATCCGAGGTCGGCGCGGTCACGAGAATCGCATGCGGAGATTTCACTTTTTTCCGCCCCAAAGCGCGGCAGCTTCATCGGAAAAAGGATGGACATGCCGAACCGGGTGGCCCTCCATCGATTTCTTCCAGTCAATGGCGAGTCGCAGACGCGCCGTATCGCCGACACAGATTAATGCCGGAGATTCAAGTTTGTGGCGTTTGGCATCGGCGGCGGCGTCTCCCAGCGTGGTTTCCAGCACCTGCTGATCAGGAAAGGTGGCACGACAGACAATCGCGGTTGGTTCATTTGCGCATCGTCCACCGGAAATCAAGGATTGCGTAATATGTTTGAGATGTTTCATCGCCATGTAGAGGATGATGACCTGCGACCCCGTTGCCAGGGCAGGCCAGTCGATAGCGCCGGGCATGGAGCCGGTATGATCATGTCCAGTGACGAAGGTCACTGATTGATTCACATCCCGGTGCGTGAGTGGAATCCCGGCATAGGCCAATCCCCCAATACCCGCAGTAATTCCAGGTGTGACTCGAATCGGCACGCCAGCACGCGCCAAAGTCAGGGCTTCTTCACCGCCACGACCAAATACGAAAGGATCTCCGCCCTTGAGTCGGGCGACGCGCTGCCCATCTCGTGCCAAGTCAATCAGGAGCAGGGAAATATCGGCTTGTTTCGGTGATGGGCGTCCTCCGCGTTTGCCGGCATAGATCACTTCCGCCCCATCTCTCCGCCACTCCAGAATTCGCTCATCAAGCAGCGAATCATGAACAATGACATCGGCCACAGACAGTGCCTGCGCCGCTTGCAATGTCAACAATGAGCGATCCCCGGGGCCGGCTCCAATCAGCCATACCAAACCCGAGGGAAAGACAATTGGATCAACGTTTGCGAGAGCGACCACAGCGATACAATAACCTCAGGCGAGACATTCAACAGGATTATTCAAATCAACGACACATTTACGGCTTTGGACAGCGATAATCTGTGCGGGAATCAGTCGCACCAGTCAGTCTTTACCCCAGATTCCATGGAAACTGCACGGAGCATCCGCTCTCAATGATTCAACAGCGACAGGTTTTGATCTTGCGGATCATCTCGATCGAGCACCAGGGGCGATCGCAATGTGAACAAGGTCGACAATTCCCGGTCGCCCATTCATCCTGTTCTCGCGCTCCGAGGTCGAAGATCGCTACGACGCGGGTTTCAAAATGTGAATCATAAACGATTGATGTCATTGTATTTATTGTCCTCAGGCGTGGTGTCACCTGCGCGGTGCCGGATCAGGAACCGGTATGCCGTGCGTTGCATTCCGGCCAGGAAACTCTCCAAGTTTCCTGCGAGATCCTTCGTCAACTGTGGTCCGCCAATCAATCTGAGAATCGGCAACAAACAGGCTGAGAATCTGATATCGAGGCGGATGTTCTGGGGCTGTTGCAGACAACGATTGGAGGGCAGGATATTCTGTTCATTGCCACCTGTCACCAAAATTGCGTCTCCTGCAAACCGGGAAAGGCGTTGTCGCGACCGCTTGGTTCACATGGATTTCGTGGTCCAAACACGGGATGCCACGGTCGTGTTTCACCCTAAAGCAGGTGCGGTTGTCGCCGTCCTGGCCGGGCAGATGAACTGCCTCAGGGCAAGCGATTTTCTCATCGTTTCGGTGCGTTGGCGACAGTGTCTTTGTGCTGTCACTTCAAGCCCGGTTCTGGTCTCAATCGACGGCAATGAACATGCCCGGTTTCAACCTGTCGATCATGCCGAATGTTGTTTTTCGATCCTGGGGAGACGCTGCGCGGGCGGGGTATTACGACTGCGTTCGGATCGCACGATGCCATCAATGACCGTCATTCCCACGCCAGGAAGATTTCCCTGCCCGACCGATTCAAGCATGGTTTTCCCGGGAGAATGTTGTGCCTGATCGAGGAGTACAAAATCGGCGCAATAACCAGGTGCGATGATTCCGGCATCGAGCTTGCGTTGTCGTGCAGTATTGCCAGTGGCAAAACAAAAGGCAATTTCAGGTCTCACATTGCCCAAACTCGCGAGGAGGGCAATCATGCGTAGAATACCCAGTGGCTGGGCACCTGAACCTGCCGGACCATCGGTACCGAGGATCAGTTGGTCGAGTTTTCCGAGTTCGCGGGCGGTATTCAATGTGAGCAAGGCGGCTCGCTCATTGCCGTTATGGACGATCTCGAGACTGCCGCGGCACGATTCACAAAGACAGATGATCTGATCATCCGGCAATGCTGTATGTCCTCCATTGATGTGACCCACAACATCGGTACCAGCTTCGAGCACCACGTCCTTGTCAATGAGCCCGGAGCCGGGAATAGACGGGCCACCTGTGTGGATTGTACTCTGAATGCCGTATTTTCGGGCATAACCGACCATCTTGCCGGCCGTCGCACCGTCTTTCACCGAACCAAGCCCAACTTCACCCAGCAGCTTGACACCGGCATCGGCCAGATCCTTGAAATCCTCTTCTTCCATGCCATGTTCGATGACGGGAGCACCGGCATGGACCTTGACGCCGGAAGGGCGGAAATTTTCGTACCAGCGCTGAGCTGCGATGGCCATCGCTTTCAGTCCAACAATGTCTTTCGGGCGGCCAGGCATATGCACCTCTCCCGCGGAGATCATTGTCGTGACACCGCCATTGAGGCTCGAATCAATCCAGTGCAATTGCTGCTGACGGGGGGTATAGTCTCCAACAACCGGGTGGACATGACTGTCGATGAGGCCAGGTGCGAGTGTGACACCATTGGCATCGATGACGCAGCTGGCCGTGTCCGTGTCGAGATCTTTTTCAGAGCCGATCGCACTGATCTTGCCATCAATGGCTATAACGCAGTCACCGTCCATCAATGGAGCCTCGATCTTGCCTGTCAAGATCAAGCCGATATTCCTGATCACGCATTTTTTTGTATCGGCGGTCATGAATCAAGCCTCCTGCTCTTTGGATTGAGTCGTTCAACGAGGCATAATCGCTTGAGATCCTTTTTGCCAGAAGTCTCAGTCAACCGCGCTATCGTTGGAAATTTCAATCTGCGGTGAAACGGGTTTGATTGGGACTCATCGGGGTTCAAGTGGCGGGGCCCAACTTCATGCACATTAAAATTCAGTGCCGTCAACAAGGGTTTTCATCACCGTGATCTTGACCTTTTGCCACAAATTGGTGTTTTTTCCCTCACCAGATATTATGGGTGCATGCCATTGCCATGCGGCTTTCCTCGGTCAATAAATTCGAGAGTTCAAGGAAATGAATTTGGAAACCAATGCGAACCTGCCCCCAGCCGGGGTGCAGACAGATTTTCCTGTACCGCCCGGTGTCTATGCGGAGACAGCGGTTTCAGTGCGGCACTATACCGAAAAGTTGTTCATGTTCCGTATGACTCGTCCCCCAGCTTTTCGTTTCCGTTCAGGGGAATTCGTCATGATTGGCCTGCCGAATGCGGAGAAGCCAGTCTTCAGGGCTTATTCAATTGCTTGCCCGAATTGGGACGAGGAACTTGAATTCTACTCCATCAAGGTCCCCGATGGGCCGCTCACTCAGCATCTTCAGAATCTGCAGCCCGGCGACACGGTACTCATGCGTCGCAAATCGACCGGCACCCTGGTCAACGATGCTTTATTGTCCGGACGACGGCTTTTCCTGTTTTCCACTGGAACCGGCATTGCACCCTTTGCCTCGCTGGTGCGTGACCCCGAAACCTATGAAAAATTCGAGTCCGTCATCATGACTCATACCTGTCGGGAGGTTGCAGAACTCGGCTACGGTATTGATCTCACCAGGCAGACCTATGATGATCCGCTGGTTGGTGAAGAAGCCCGTGAATGTCTCACGCATTACCCAACGGTCACCCGCGAACCCTTTCGGGTGACGGGGCGGATCACACATCTTCTCGAATCAGGAAAAATATTTCGTGATCTTGGAATCGAAACGCTTGATCCCGAGAAGGACAGGTGCATGATCTGCGGGTCAATGGACATGCTACATGATACTAAGGACATATTGCTCCAACGGGGTTTCAAGGAAGGATCGAATCGCGAACCAGCCGATTTCGTGATTGAACGGGCGTTCGCTGACAATGATGAGGGCAACACGTAAAGATCACAACGGCATGCCAATCGTCCTGATCGCGTGCGTGCAATTCCAACCATGAACGGGTGGCTCAAGATCCGAAGGCCCGTTGCGGGAGTGGTTCTGGCATGGCGGGCTCGTGAATCTTCAACCCCTGGTCCACGGTTTATAGATCGAGAGACGGCGTATCCTCCATATTTGGCTTTGAAGATGGGGGTGTGGCTGGACGCAGGATCTCAAGCGCGATTTCTCCATACCAGAGGGAAACATCCTCCGCGTCACACATGTGATTCAGTTTCTCGAGTGCCCAAGCGCGGGCCTCGGCATAAGACCCAAAGCCGTCCTTCTCCTCATTGAGGATCGTTCCGTGATACAGCTTGAACGGCGCGCGCGGCGGAAGTGAACTGCTTGGATCCATAATCCCTTCCTTGATGAGATGCGCACGGAAGGAGGGAATCGGGCAGAAGAACTGGTCCGGTTCATACTCCTGGAGCGCACCCTGGTGAATCATCTCCTGGTAAATATGATAGGGTAAATGTTCAAAATCGATGTCTGACTTGTTTGGCGGGAGAAATTTGCACATCTCCTTGGTCAGATACCGATCGATACGGTCAATAAGACTTGTACTACTCTCCCCCTCCTTGAGATCCTCCATCACCGCGCCAACGAGCGGTTTTAAACGCCGTAAAACCGTACTCTGCTGATGCTGATAATAGGCCGCCCGGCTTCGCGCCGCGCCCTCTGCGACGTGGCTCCAATTGACATCGCTGATCGTGCCCTCCACCCTCAAGAATTCCTTGGCCAGTGCCTGGAAGGTAAAATGCAGATGACGTGGCCAGCCTTCCGTTGGCTTCACCAGATCCTGCAGGACAGGTTCGTATCCTTCCACATTCACCGCGAACTTTTGACAAAACGCGACCACCAGTTCGTCCCGCTCGTCTTGATCCAGGCAATGGAGAGTGTGGGTTGTGAGACCGCGCGTGATCCCTATATCTTCCATGCGCTCCTTTGTGTCGGACAATCCGGCCAGCACCAGCGTCAGAGGCAGCCCAGAAGACGCATCGTGAATCGATTGAAGAAACCGGGCGTGAGAGGTGGAATCATCTCCTGACAAGCGTTGTGACTCATCCACTGCGACAACCACTGGCGATGTCCATTTCATGCGGGGAAAGACCTCGATGAGATCACGAAGGGTCTTCATGGGCTTGAGATCTTTTTTAGCCCATTCCAATTCGCCTGTGACATCGACGATCTGGGACACATTCAACCCCAGGCTGACACGCTGAGGAAGTGCACGCCATTTCTTTGGTGACAACCCTCCGGCCACGCCAATAAGCTGTATGACTTGTGATAAGTCTTCAATCACCTCTTGGCTGGATACAATCAGAACGCGCGGTGCCGATTCGTCCTCTGACGCGTCATACTCCTCCTGAAGTTTCACGAGAATCGAACTTTTTCCCGCGCCCGGCGCACCCTGGACAATCTGCGTGGTCTTCGGAACCCCGTGCAAATGAACCCGCGGTTTTGTGTGACCGGGCTCTTGAATGAACGTTCGAGCCCCTTCTCCGAGCGCACGAAGAGTTGTGAGAATGCCTTCTCGCCCTTTGAACACAGGCGGCGGTTGGCCCTCCGACTGTCGAAGAAACGCTTCAAGACCCGCACGATCCATAATGGTGGAGTGTCCTTCTGTTCGGTCTGGAAACCCTATCCGAGTGCGCGATTCAAATCAACACTCTGTACCTGCTCGGGAGTGATTCCCATCACACCCCTTGCCAAGCCGTATGGGGGCGGGGCTCCCCACCTTTTAGCAAGGGCGTAGCGCCGGTGATCTCCCGGGTGCGGGCGGACCGCCGAAAATGTCGTGCCGGATCAGGCGGGGTCCTCCATCGGTTTGTCATG